>ONSC01000041.1:15950-26569 GCA_900320365.1 uncultured Bacteroidales bacterium | reverse complement strand
ACACGGGATAGATTCCGTCAAAGTACTCGCCATTGGCCGAGAACCAGGCGTCGATCGAACCGTCTTTCCGCACGATGATCGAAGGGCCGTACCGGTAATTGCCACCGTCACGGTCATTGCCGGCCACATAGATGTCCCAGCCGGTCTCCGCCGTCAGGGTCAGCGACGTTTTCGGTTTGTCCGGACCGGGGGTCGGATCCTCCGGCTGCGGATCTTTTTCGCCGCAGGCAGAAAGCAGGAAAAGCCCCGCAAAGGCGGCGGCGAACCATGTATGGAAGGAATAAATCTGTTTCATCATGAAACAAATATATAAAAAATGCGGGACAATCCCTCCGGACTGTCCCGCATCCTTCAGAAGAAGCGGTTTACTTCAGCTTCTTGTAACCATAGACGGCAGCATCGCCCAGCTCGAGCTCGATCTTCATGAGCCGGTTGTACTTGGCGATGCGGTCGGTGCGGCTCAGGGAACCGGTCTTGATCTGGCCGCTGTTCGTCGCGACGGCGATGTCAGCGATCGTCGTATCCTCGGTCTCACCGCTGCGGTGCGAGGTAACGGTCGTGTAGCCGTGGCGGTGCGCCATCTCGATCGCGTCCAGCGTCTCGGTCAGGGAACCGATCTGGTTGACCTTGATGAGGATGGAGTTACCGGCGCCCATCTCGATACCCTTCTGGAGGTACTTCACGTTGGTGACGAAGAGGTCGTCGCCGACGAGCTGGCAGCGTCCGCCGATGGCTTTGGTGAGCTTCACCCAACCTTCCCAGTCTTCCTCTGAGAGGCCGTCCTCGATCGAGTCGATCGGGTACTTGGTGATAAGCTGCTCCAGATAGGCGATCTGCTCCTCGCTGGTGAGCTTCTTTCCGTTAGGATCCTTCTGCTTACCGTCCTTGAGCTGCTTGTAGTCATAGTAGAAGGTGTCACCCTCCTTGAAGCAGAACTCGGAAGCGGCGCAGTCCATGGCGATGGTCACGTCCTTTCCGGGCTCGTAACCAGCCTTCTTGATAGCCTCGATGATGCAGTCGAGAGCGTCGTCGATACCCTCAAGCTTCGGAGCGAAACCACCCTCATCACCCACGGCGGTGGAAAGGCCACGGCCCTTGAGCACCTTCTGGAGAGCGTGGAAAACCTCGGCTCCGATACGGACGGCCTCAGCCTCGCAAGCGGCACCGACAGGACGGATCATGAACTCCTGGAAAGCGATGGGAGCGTCAGAGTGAGCTCCACCGTTGATGATGTTCATCATAGGAACAGGAAGGACATAAGCGTTGGTTCCGCCGATGTAGCGGTAAAGAGGAATGCCAAGATACTCAGCGGCGGCCTTCGCGACAGCGAGGGAGACACCGAGGATAGCGTTGGCTCCGAGGTTGCTCTTGGTGGGGGTGCCGTCAAGCTCGATCATGGTCTTGTCGATGGCCCTCTGCTCGAGAGCGGACATGCCGATGATAGCGGGAGCGATCTTGTCGTTGATGTTGTCGACAGCCTTGAGGACGCCCTTGCCGCCGTAGCGCTTGGGATCGCCGTCACGAAGCTCAAGAGCCTCATTCTCACCGGTGGAAGCGCCTGAAGGAACAGCCGCTGTACCGATAATACCGCTTTCGAGGACCACCTCGGCCTCGATTGTGGGGTTTCCTCTTGAATCGAGGATTTCCCTTCCTGTAACTTGGATAATTCTCATGATTTATGAATAATAAATTAAAGTTGTTTCTACAATCTCACAAAGATAAGAATTATTCCTCACAATATGAACCTTAAATACTCTCAACTCCTACAGCCTCAAGCAACGCGGCCCATTTTGACAGAACAGAGGCCTTGGCGCTGATGCATGACTCGGCGATGTCGTTGAACACCTGAACGGCCAAAAGGTAGTCCAGAAGGGATGAATCACCCTTGGTATAAGCCTCCTTACTGCTTTCCATTATCGTGCGAGCTTGGGCGAGAGTCTCGTCGGAGTCGTTCTCGTAAGTTTTGACAGCGGCCCTATAGGATGAATACGCCATCTTTACCTCTGATTCGATCTGTTTCAGAGCCGCCTCGTAGGCTGCTTCTGCTTGAAGGATGGCTTTTTCAGCGGCTACACGTTCACCTTTGTTGGCTGAAGAGAACTTAAGGGGAATTGACACACCGACGGTCACGCCTCTGAACATGGGGGCTGGAGCGATCTCGTTCCGGACTTCAGTGTTGTAGGAATATCCCATATTCACGCCAAGGTCTGGGGCCCTTTGTGCCTTGATAAGAGCCAAGTTCTTCTCTGATAGACTTTTGGATAAATATGCTGCCCTGATGTCTGCCCTGTTGTCTTGGGCCAAGGCGACCAAGTAGTCTATCGGATATTCTTTAATAGGTGTCACTATGTTATCCTGGATATTAGAGAAAGCCATCCCGCCGGCAAGATATGAGAGAGTGGTCAGGGCGTTGGAATACTCAGATTCGGCCTGAATAAGATCTCCTTTCATCGCCTTGGACTCTATCGATGACTCCAGGGCATCGACTCTTCCTATTTCTCCCAAAGCCGCCTTTAGGCTGTCTGAAACGGCGATCGCATCCATACTCTCGCTTGAAGATTTTTTCAAGGAAAGTATTGAGTGGGTTTGCCAGGCATTTGCCCAGGCTTCGATAGCTTCGCGTCGAAGAGTTCTGAAGTAATCCTCCAGGAGGGCCTTGGTGATTTCAGCCTCTTCTTTGGCGACAGCTATCCTAGCCTTGCGGGCATTCCCGAGATTGAAATTATAGGATAGTCCCAAATCCATGGACCGCCCCATCATCAATCTCCGGTCTTGATTGTCCGAGAACTCTGCGGAAAACTCGGGATCATTGAATACCTTTGCCGCTACCGCTTGTGCCTCAGCTATTTCCACATTGTATTTTTCCGCGATGTAGGCGGCATTCGAGCGTTCCACTTCAGACAGGAAAGACTCAAGTGTTTGCGCCATCCCAGTCACACATAGCAACGAGGATAGCAGGAGGCTAAAATACTTCTTCATTATTCTTCACGGTTTTTTCACCCCTTCGTTTCTCCATGCGATAGTAGAGGGTAGGAAGCACGAATAAGGTTATTATAGTCGAAAACAACAATCCGTAGACAATCACTGTAGCCAATGGCCTCTGCACGTCAGAACCCACGCCCGTGGCAATAGATGCAGGGAGCAGTCCGAGGATTGCCACAGTGGCGGTCATCAAGACCGGTCTAAGACGGTGGGAAGCGCCCTCCGTCACAGCCTCTTTAAGAGGTATACCCTTGACCCTAAGCCCGTTAATATGGGAAATCATGATGACTCCGTTTTGAATTGTCAACCCGAACAGCGCTATGAAGCCGACAGCGGAAGACACATTGAAAGTCATTCCCCTGACATTGAGAGCCAATAGTCCTCCGAACAAGGCGAGTGGAAGCAACGAGATCAGCAGCGCGGCCTGCCTGAAGTTACCGAAGGCACCGAATAGAAGCAGGAACATCAACGCCAGCACGAAAGGAATGACAACCCCAAGCCGGGAATATGCCCTCTTCTGGTTCTCGAACTGGCCGTCCCATTTCAGTGAAAATGCGGTGTGGTCGTAATTGACTTCATGCGCTATCTTGGAGTTGGCCTCATTAAGGAAAGCGGTCAGGTCTTTACCGCGGAGATTGACTCTGATGATGAGGTGACGGCGTCCCATCTCGCGGGTGATGGTGCTGGCGCCAAGGACAGAGGAGACTTCCGCGACGGCTGAGAGCGGAATCCTGTCACCAGAAGCGGTGACGAGGGGAAGATCCGCGATTTTTTCCGGCGTGTCCCTGCTGTCTTCCTTGAAACGACACGTCACATCGTAGACTTTACTTCCTATGAACACCTGTGAGACGGCCCGGCCACCAACCGCGGTCTCTATCAAGTCAGCAATGTCGGCGACATTGATTCCGTAATATGCTACCTTTTCCCTGTCAACTGAGATCTTGAGTTGGGGAAGAGGAGGTTCCTGGTCAATGGTCACGTCGGTTGCACCCTTGATCTCCTTTATAACCTTCTCCACATCCTCCGCTATCCGTCGGGCTTCGTCAAGGTCATCTCCATATATTTTCATCGCCAAGTCACTGTGTGATCCGGCGATCTGGTCCATCACCATGTCGATGATTGGTTGTGAGAAGCCAACCTTGTAGCCAGGCATTTGAGCTATCCTGTCGGACATTTCCTCGATAAGGTCATCCTTGGTTTTCCCCATTTTCCACTTTGAATATGGTTTCAGGCCTACGCAGACCTCTATGTGAGATGAGGTGAATTCCTCCGTACCCTCGTCATCCCTGCCGACTTGTGTCATCACATATGTCACTTCCTCGAATTCATCTTTCAGCACGTTTCTAAGATCATCGGCCATTCCCTTTGACTTCTCCAGCGAAATTCCGGGAGGGGTCTGTACTTGGATCCATATACCGCCTTCATCAAGATTGGGAAGAAAATCCTTTCCGACAGTGATTATCATCACGCAAACGGCCGCAAGCACGATCGCCATCCCCGTGAACACCCTTTTAGGTTTTTCGATAAGACCTTTAGTCCATTCTTTATAGGAAGAAGTCAGGTTCCGTATAACCTTGTTGTCATAGACTTTTCCAGGTTTGCGGTAAATCGAATATGACAGTCCAGGAATCAGGATCAGGGCAGTGGCGAGGGCTCCCAATAGGGCATAGCCGACTGTGAAAGCCATGGGGGTAAAGAGTTTCTTCTCTATCCTTTCGAAAGCGAACAGCGGCATGTAAGCCACGATGATGATGATGGTGGCGAAGAATATCGGTTTCGCGACTTCCTTGATTCTGGAAGCGGTTTCCTTCCCCCTGAGCGGAAGGCTGGTGTCTTCCTCTCTCAGTTTGAGTATAGTCTCCATCATGACGATGGCTCCGTCCACGAGTATTCCGAAGTCTATTGCCCCGAGACTCAACAGGTTAGCCGGAATGCCTGTGATATTCATCAAAATGAACGCCACAAGCAGCGAGATGGGAATCGTGATAGCGACAGCCAAGGCGCTCTTGATGCTTCCGAGAAATATCAACAGAATACTTACGACCAGAAGCATTCCGAAAAGCAATGTGTGTTCCACCGTATGCAGGGTGGTTCCGACCAACTGCGTGCGGTCCATGAACATATGGATCTTGACATTTTCCGGAAGCTCATTCTCGTTGAGGTCATCAACCACCTTGTGCACCTGCTCCAGGACCTTGGAAGGATTCTGGTATCGCAGCATCTGGACGATTCCTTCAACTCCATCACTGAATGACAGGTCGTCATCAACATATCCTAGGACTCCTTTACGTTCCAGGTTGCCATATTTGAGCTCTCCCAGATCGCTGAGGAACACAGGCACTCCGTCTTCATTCTTGACAACGATCCTGCCCATGTCCTCAAGGTCCCGGATAAGACCAACCCCGCGAACAACGTAGCTGACTTCGCCCATGGAGACCATGCTGCCACCGGCATTGGCGTTATTGTTTTCTATGGCTTCAGTGACTTCAGAGAGGGAGAGGTCATAGGAAGCCAATGCGGCGGGATCCAGTTCCACTTGATACTGTGTGGTGAGGCCTCCGAAGTTGCTGACCGCGGCGACACCCTGGATTTTTTGCAATGCGGGGATAACGGTCCACTGGTTGAGGTCAGTCAGTTCCCTGAGGGAAACGTTGTCATCACCCACCAGGACATAGCGATAGATCTCCCCGGTGGGGGATGTCAACGGATTGAGCTCCGGTACCGCATCGTAAGGCAACTCCACAGAACCTATGCACTCCATCACTCTCTGTCTAGCCCAATAATCCTCGGTTCCGTCTTCAAATACGAGGACAATAATGGAAAGACCAAATGCGTTTTTGCTTCGCATCATGGTTAGAGAGGGGATGCCATTCAGCGCCCTCTCAAGAGGGATTGAGATCTGTTGTTCCATTTCCTCGGCTGCCAGACCGGGGACCTGGGTCACCACATGCACGGTGACATCAGCGATGTCGGGATAGGCATCGATGGACAATCTGGTCCATGAATATATTCCGAAAAGGCACAGAACGAAGAATATAGCGGCTATCAGCCACCTGCGCCTGAGGATGAAGGATATAAAGCGGTCCATAGGCTAATGGCTGAGGTAGATTCCACCTGTGGCGATCACGGTCTCACCGCCGTCAAGGCCTTCTGTGACCAATGCGACTCCTTCCTCGATGTTAGCTGTCTCCACGGGAACCTTCTTGAATACGAGTCCGTCTTGACAAACATAGACAAACTTGGAACCATTTCCCTGGAAAACGGCGGAAGAAGGCACTGTGATGGCGTTGCTGATCGCTTTGGAGAATACGGCGGAAACGAACATTCCCGGCTTCATTGACCTCTCGGAATTGCCGCATTCAATCACGACCGGGACTGTGCGTGTCTTCATGTCAAGCATCTCGCCGACATATCTCACAGAGCCTTGACCGACCGGTTGGCCGGCTGATTCTATCGCCACATTTTGTCCTTTCGCGATTCCTTGGACCAATGATTCCTTGACATTAGCGGTTACCCATACCGACGATAAGTCCGCCACGGCTACAGGGGCCTCCTCGTCATCTGATAGAATTTTGCCCAGCACCAGGTTGTTCCTCACCACGACTCCCGAGATTGGGGACAGGACTCGTAATGGTTGGCCGACCTTCGCCGAAGACGGATTGACCCCGAATGTTGAGAGAACTTGTTTTGACAACGCCAGAGCCGCCTCGGCGTCAGAGCAGGCGCTTTGGACCTCTTCCAAGTCCTTGTCGGAGACTATTCCTGACTCATGAAGGGCTGTCTTTCGCCTGAGATCGGAAGTGGCGACTGAGAGAGCGTTGCTGTTTTCCACATATTCCTTGACGGCTTCCATGAAGTCCGCGGAAGTGATCTCATACAAGGCCTGTCCCTTGTAAACCCTGTCTCCCAGGCGGACGAGGATGCGACTTACCCTCCCTCCGAAAGGAGAGGCGACCTCGGCATAAGAGTCGGGTCTGGGGCTGACTGTAGCGGTCGCTATGAAACTGCTGCTGATATCCTGGGGTTGAACTGTCTGGAGGACCAGTTTTTTGGCGAGGGCGGATGTCTCATCAACCGTCACCAGGTCTCCGCTCGCCACGAAACCGGCTGAAGCGTTGTCTTCTCCTGAATTACTCCTGGATTTGCATCCAAGAATGACTGATGCGCAAAGCATCAGTACTAAGTATTTCTTATTCATTAAGTTCTCTTATTGATATGATTTAATAAAGGATTGCGCAAGACAAAGCGCAAGATGCAATCATATCAAAGACGGTGGCCCGCGAAGGTGAAAGCTGTTTACAGGGATAGCGTTGAGAACCTTGACCGGAGACTCCATGAAGACGTATTCCAGGACCTCGATTCTGGAGATGCCGAGATCTGGGATTATGGAGTCGGTACATACGATGTGGCTTAGGATGTCCAGAAGCTTTAGCTGATTGTAGGTGTGTCCACCATCTGAATTACTTCCGGCATGGTCATCCCAATAAATATGCGAGTGGGTAATAATCTGGCCGTCAATTACATGGCAATGCCAGAACATCGTGGAACTGACATAATTGAACAGCAGGATTCCGACGAAAACAGCCGAAATCATACTCTTCAATTTTGTTCCGCTCAAACGCATGACTCCAAAGTTACACAGATAATTCACAAAAAGTCACTATATTGTAGTGAAAAGTAATACTATAACCATGAAACAGAGGCTTTTTCTCGTTTTTCTCACAACAATCCTTTGCTCAGGTATCGTCACCGGTCAAGAGCGGCTTCGCAGGGACCAGAGTTTCCTCGGCATCCATTTCGATTTTCACGCTGGTGCGGCCAACAAGAATATAGGCGCCAACACCACGCCTGAGATGGTCGGGACAATCCTTGACATGGTCCACCCTGACTATATCCAGGTGGACTGCAAGGGTCATCCCGGGTATTCAAGTTATCCGACTGAGGTCGGGAATCCCGCTCCAGGAGTGGTTACCGACCCTCTTGCTGTCTGGAGAAAAGTGACCGCTGACAGGGGTGTTGGCTTGTACATGCATTATTCCGGAGTTTGGGATGCCAGGGCGGTCGAGCTCCATCCCGAATGGGCGATAAAGGATCCGGCTGGAAATCCCAGTGACAGAATCACTTCCGTTTTTGGGCCATATGTTGATAAACTGCTCATTCCACAACTTAAAGAACTGGCCGGAAAGTATCAGGTCGATGGCATGTGGGTCGATGGAGAGTGCTGGGCGACTGCTCTTGACTATAGCGAGAAGGCAGTCAAGCTTTTCAAGGAGGAGACAGGCTTCGACGCTCCGACATCTCCTGAGGAGCCTCATTGGTACGAGTGGAAGCAGTTTTGCAGGGAAGGATTCCGGAAATATCTCCGTCATTACATCGCCGCTGTCAGAAGCGAATATCCTGATTTCCAAATCTGCAGCAACTGGGCATATACCCATCACATGTCAGAGCCGGTGTCTGCCCCCGTGGATTTCTTGTCGGGAGATTATTCTCCCACTAATAGCGTGAATTCGGCGCGGGTAGCCGCGAGGTATCTTGCCTGGCAGGGTGTTCCATGGGATTTGATGGCTTGGAGTTTCGCCGGCAATGGAGAGGCTCGCAGGCAGAAAACCTCCGTCCAACTGATGAGAGAGGCTGCGGTCACACTTTCTCAAGGTGGTGGTTTTCAGGCATATTACACCCAGAACGGGGACGGTTCGGTGAAGCTCGATAAGCTTACATCGATGGCGGACGTGGCTGTTTTCGCCAGGGCAAGGCAGAAATATTGCCACCATTCGGCCTCGGTTCCCCAAGTGGCTGTTCTTCTGTCCACTTACGACTATCAACACAGGAATCTCCCGGGCAATCCCGGGGCTCTGTTCCCTAATTTCACAGGAGGGGCGGCCGGGATAATGAACTGCCTTCTGGAGGCTCAATACAGCGTGGATCTTCTCGGAGAAGCCTCTCTGCTTCCTGACCTGAGCCGCTTCCCGCTGATTGTCATTCCTGAATGCGAGACACTGTCTGAGGTGTTCAGGGATGATCTTTTGGAATATGTCAAAGGGGGAGGGGCTCTTCTTGTCGTAGGCAAGGATATGGCTGACTTCTTCTCCTCGGCATCCGGAATCGGGCTCAAGGGATCCGAGTGGTTCAGCGCTGGTCTCGGTTCGGGAAAGATAGGATTCATTCCCACTGAAATCGCTGGTGATTATGAGTCAGGGAAAGGTTCTGACAGTATCAGGGCCAGGGTCAATGTGCTTGTTAATGAGCTGTTTCCCGAGCCATTGGTGGAAGTCCTTTCCTCTCCTTACGTGGATGTGTCTTTGAGGAAGTTGAACGGGACTCTCCAGGTTCACCTTGTCAATACCTCCGGCGACCACAGAAACACCCCCATCATTGATTCTATCGATCCAGTGAAGGATATCGAGGTTGCCTTGAGACTTCCGGAGAAGCCATCTGGGATAGTCTGCCAGCCAGAAGGGAAGGAGTTGAGATTCAAGTATAAAGGTGGCAAAGCCATCTTCAAGGTTCCATCCTTGGAGGTTTATTCGATTATCGAGGTTGAGTAGTTAATTAATGCCTAGGGCTTTCATTGCGAAGGCATAGGCGCCCAAGGATATTGCCCGGCTAGCGCCGAGGCTTGAGATGGCTATTCCGGTTTTCTTCACATAGTCGTATCGGGCGGTCATGTCAGTGCCGGGAATATTCACGGCCTTGGACTCGTCTTTCAGGAAATCGGCCTTATCCTCTTTGTCAGTCAAGTCGAACAACTTGCTTTGGAGGCAGGGGAAGGTGGCACCAGACCTGGTCCCGACAGATCTTCGGGCTTCCCGAATCAAGGCCGGCATGAAGAATTCGGATGCCCCTGACAAGCCTCCTCCTATCACCACGATTCCGTCAACGATATCGAGGGCGTGGACTATGCCATGGGCGGCATGGCGGCCAAGTGAGGCGAAACTCTCTTTGGCAGCCTCAACGTTTCCGGGTAGTTGCCCTTTAGCTATCTCGAAAATGTCCTTTGGAGTCAGGCCGGTAGTGTCTTCACCAGACAGGAGACCATAGGATCGTGTGACTGCCCTGATGCTCACACCTTCCTCCACGATGAGTTCCGGCTCACTTGGATGGCGCATAAGCCAAACGTCTCCACCGCAGCCATTGTCTCCAGTCAATAAGGTACCGTTTGTTACGACTCCGGCGCCAAAACCCGTTCCCAGCGTGATGCCGAGCAGGTTTTTGTAACGCTTTTCCGATCCGGCGGCCTCGAGCTCGGCGTTGATTTCCGGTAATAATCCGAATGCGGCCTCGCCTAAAGCGAATAAGTTCCCGTCATTGTTGATGAACACAGGGATCTTGAACCGGTTTTCCAGATAAGGACCAAGCGCGACTCCTCCCCTGAAGCCCGGGAAGTTGGGTAGATCACCTATTATCCCATGCTCATAGTCCGCCGGGCCAGGGAAGGCGAAACTTATGGCCACAGGTTCAGATGGGCATTCCTTTTTTACTATGGAGAATCCCTCCGCTATTAATTCCAGACAGGCTTGACTGTTGTCAGATACTGCGGGAATGGTCTTTGGCCGCACAATCTCCCTCCCGTCTTCCATAGCTGAGAAAACGAAGTTCGTGCCTCCTGCGTCGAGGGTCATTATGACCCGGTTTGTCTT
>ONSC01000041.1:0-15888 GCA_900320365.1 uncultured Bacteroidales bacterium | reverse complement strand
CTTTGGCGACCCCTGAGGGGGATATGACATATTCCCCGAGCCAAGCTGGGATGATGAAAGTCTCGGCATAGTGGACGACGAAAGGGGGAAAGGCGCCGGAAGGACTGGTGATGACAGCCTCTTCTCCTTCAACCAGGTTAAGAACGTTCACTCCTCCTCCCGTGTTGAAAGTCACTGGGCATGAGAACCGTGTCCTCCGTGTCTCAATGAACTCGTAAGGATGCAGACCTGTTCGTGTTTCTTCCCATCCATCGCCCTTGGCCACGGGCTCGAAATGGTTGTGGAGGTTCTTTTCCACATATTCAGTGTCCCTGTCCCATTGGATGACCTTAGAGCCTCGCTCGATGTTGATGGGTCTCGGTTTTCCGTCCAGGCCAAGCCTGCCCCAGTCCCAGAGTTTGAAAGTGAATATGTTGGGAGTAGCGCTTATCTCAAGGACCATGCTTCCGGCCCCTGAGCAGTGGATTGTCCCGGCGGGGATTAGGAAATGGTCGTGTTTGCTCGCCGGAATCTTATTGACATATTTCCCAGCGTCGAATACGATCTCCCCTCTCTGGGCCGCCCTCAGGTCGGAGAGCATCTCCTCCGGATTTATTCCGGTTTTGAGCCCGAGGTAAACCACGGCGTCCTCATTCGCGTCCATCAGATAGTAACTCTCATCCTGAGTGTAAGGCAGGCCGAAACTCTCCTTGATGAATTGGGTGGTAGGGTGAACCTGAAGACTCAGGTTACCTCCCCCGATGGTGTCCAGGAAGTCGAACCTGATCGGGAAATCTTTTCCGAAACGGCTTTCCACAGGTCCACCGAGCAGTTTTCGGCTTCTCAATAAGACAAGATCCTGCGAGGGAATCTCGAACAACTCGCCATTCACATTGAACAGCAGGCTGTTCTCCTCCGGGACGCAGTCGAAACACCAGCCGTAGTTGGGCTTGTCCGGATCGAGATCGCATACCTCTTTCATCCATTGGCCTCCCCAGGGTGCGGGATCGAAGAACGGAACCACCCTGAAGGGTGAGCTGACGGTCTTGTCTATACCTTGGATAAAGGTTTCGTTATCAATCATTTTAGGCCTGATCGGATCATTCGTGTCGAGCCATAAGTCCACCTTGCCGAAAAGACTATCCTTGTGGATGTCACATATTCTCCAGTCTATGAATAACCCTCTTTTATATTGGATGCTGACTGCATCGGACCTGTTGTCCACCCCGATGCCCTTGACCTCATGGAGGCGCATCCTACGCTGAATCTCCCATCGCGCCATGTCGGCGTAGACTATCAGGGCGTTCTCTCCGGCCGCTAAAGACGCTCCGACGCCGACTATCACCTTAGGGGTTGAGTCCCTGGCGGCGGTGAGTTTGGCCTCGTTAAAGAAGTCGTTGATTCTCAGGGAGGTGAGATACCCGAACAGGACATCGTCAGTCATGAATGGATGGGTCATGGAACGAATATCCTCTTCGCTTTTCATCAAGGACCTTGTATTCACAACAGGACCTAAAGCCTCGGAAAACACCTTGATTATCTCATCTTCATAAACTCCGGGATAAGTCTCCACTATGACTTGCCGTCCGGCCGCTGCAGCTTGGATTTCCGGAATTATATTCTCCCATCCGATAAAAATATTACCTTCTACCGGTGTCGCTGGGGTTTTGTCGTAATTAGGCTTTCTCATTTCTTTAATATTTCAGGCTTCCCCAAGAGGTCGCTGGTTTTGGACCGAGAGTGAGTTCAAGGACGCCGCCCTTGGCGAATTCCTCATGGCTGAACTGGGACCATTTCCAGTTCCGACCGTTCAGGCGGGCGTTCTGAATGTAACAGTCAGGATTGCCTTTCACCTTGATTGTGAACTCTTTCCCGGGATAGTAGTCCTGGTTCAGGTGTATGACCACCTTGTCGAACACAGGCGATGTGATGTCGTAGCAAGGAGTGTCGGTCTCAGTTCCGGTCACACTGAAGAGGCCTATGGACATGAGGGCGCTGATACCACCCATCTGGCCCTGGTCCTCGTCATGACCTCCATAGCCAAGATCTGGAGTGGTACCCCCGTAAGCCTGCTCGTTAACCCTCCGTACCCAATACTGGGTCATCCATGGTTTCCCCGCATGAGAGAAGACATGGGCGTTTGAGCAGCCGGGCTGGTTGGCGTAGCTGACATAACCGCTGCTGTAGGCATAGACGAAATCAAAGTCCTTGGACTTCTCGAAAGCCTCGTTCAATTTGTCGCAGAACCTGTCTTTACCTCCCATGAGCTTCACGAGAGTGCCGATGTCGTGGGAAACTGACCAAGTGGCCTGCCAGGCATTGGCCTCAACCCATCCTCTTCCGTTGAGAGGTTCTTTATGAACCCAGTTGCCGTCTTTGTCTTTCGGGAATACGAGACATTCCTCAGGGTCGAAAAGGGCTGTCCATCCGTGCGACCGGCGTTCGAATTCCCGAGCGTCGTCTTCGTGGCCGAGTTTTTTCGCCATACGGCTGAGTCCCCAGTCTTGGAAAGCCCACTCAAGGGTTTTTCCGGCGTTGTCCGGACACCAACCTTTCTCAATGTAGAACTCCAGGTTGGAGGAGCTGTCGAAACTCATCATTCCTCCAGGAAGATGATTGCGTTTCACAGCCTGGAAGGCTTCCTCGGGATCTGTCTTAGTGAGAATTCCTTTCAGGAAAGTGCTGGTTATCATATTGCTGGCAGGGCAGCCTGTCATTATGAATGAATAGCCTCCGGCACATGCGCCCCTCGGCAGAAGTCCTCCGTTGGCCGCGTATTGGACAAGACAAGCGGAGAAGTCATCCAATATCTCCGGCCACGCCAAGCCCCAGAGTGTGTTGAGGTTCCACTGGCTGAGCCAGAGCGAATCGAAACCGTACATATTGTGTACGGGAGTTCCATCCTCGTTCAAAGGCAATCTCAATACCCTCATTGGAGCCGAAGTACGGTTGTTGACATATTTCCCGTGGGTATAATCCGGATAGAACCCATTGACATCGTTTATCTTATGCCTTCCGAGCAGCACGTGCCAAAGATCAGTGTAGAACTTGACTTTTTGCTCATGGGTGCCACCACTGACCTCTATCTTTCCGAAGGCCTCGTTCCAGATGGCCTCACTCTCTTTCGCCACGGCGTCAAAATCCCATCCAGGAGCCTCTGCGGCCAGGTTTTCTCTCGCATTCTCGACACTTGTGTAGGACATGGCTATCTTCACGTTTACCACATCCTTGTCAAAACGCAGAAGCATCCCGGCTCCATCACCTGTCACAATCCAAGGGTCAGGTTCCCTCCATTTTGCTGTCCAACTCTCGGCATCCGTGATCGGGGCGTCTGACTTCAAGACGAAATATAGCCCTATCTCGTCAGGACCTCCCCAGAACCTGTCAGTTGTCATGAAATGACCCTCTACGGTATGTTCGTCCACCTTGTTCAAAACGGCGTCCCGCATGGTGCAACTCCCGAGGACGCTGCCTGCGTCAACCAGCAGTCCTGGACGGCTCCCTGGAGCATAGGAAAGCCTATACAAAGCCACCCTGTCGGTCGCTGTGTACTCTACCCATGTCTTGTACCTGTCCAAATATAGTTTATGGTACCCAGGGTGTATGGTCTCGCTCTCGTGACTGAAGCCTGACTTCCATCCTTCCATCCCAAGGAGAGGGTTCACTTCACCCTCGATAGGCATGATATTCAGTCCGGAGATCATCCAGTCGTTGATTTGTGAGAATCCGAGAATATAGGGGAAATTATAATTGTAGCCGCCTCCACCTTGGTTTTTCACCCTGTTGAAAGCATGAGCCGCAACCATTCCCATGGGCCGTCCTCCAGGGGTGCAGTAAAACCATCTGCCTCTGGTGGTTTCGATCAGGGGATCAACCCAATTTGTGAAGTCTCCTTCTTCAGGCTCATAAGGGAAGACCTCGATCTCGCTCAGACCTATATTCTTGCCATTACCGTCGGTGGCGTCGAAACGGATCCACCGGATAGTCTTGGGCTCGAAGACAAGTTCTTTCGGGCTGCCGTCATTGGGAATGGCAGTCACGCTGAGACGGCTCCCGTCGCTGAACAGCAGGGTTCCTCCGGAAAGGTGTTCTTCCATGGAGGGGCGGTCATAAACGACTACCCTGCTCACTGTGACATCTTCGTCCCAGTCGAGCCTAACCCAGGGCAAGTACATTTCGCCCCAGCTTGTCACATGACCTTTGCAGGCCCATTCCCCTGTGTTTTCCCACATGACTCTCCCGTCGGTCACATTGTTGGCGTCGAAAGCGCCGGAAAGGCTTCCTGAGGATGTGACTTTGGCTTTAGGAGCGATATTACCGGGTGCCGCCTCGACGGCCGCGGGTAAAAGAAGGAGGACCAGCGCCGATAGGACCGTCTTCCTTAAAGACTTAAAAATCATTTGGTTTGTATTTGTGTTATTATATTGCCTCAAGCAGGTCGTCTATTGAGCCCACGACCTTGTCAAATATTTTGTACATCAGTTCCGGCTCCTGTTTCTCGGGGATGTAAACAATTGTTTTCAAACCCTTTCCGGCGAACCATCCGGCCTCCGTGTGAGCCGAGCGGCCGCAGGGAAGCACCAGCACACATGTGTCCGCCCAGAGCATCGCGTCGAAGTCCGCCTTGAAGCCTTTCTCGGCTATCGGATGGTTGAGGTTGCCGATATAACTCTCAACGTCCCATTCTTGCCAGTCATCGGAAATGTCTGACCAGTGGAAACCGCCGGGGTTGGCGACAGGGTTACGGAAATCATACACTTCATGTCCGGCATCAAGGAGACGCCTCACCACTTCAGGTTGATAGGGGTTGCGCCAACTTGACGCCACGTAGATTTTTGCCATGTCGCTAATATAGTGTATTTTCGGCTATATCAGTCCTTTCTCCTTCGCTTTTGAGATTAATTCCGCGGTATTGGCGACCTCGAACTTCTGAAGGAGCTTTTTCCGATACCATTTGATGGTGGCTATGCTGAGGAACAATTTCTCCGCTATCTGTGGACTGGTCATGCCTTCGGCTATAAGCGGAAGAATCTCTTCTTCCCTTTTCGTGAGGAAAGGTTCCACCTCATGTTCCTCGGATTCCATGCTGTCTTCCAGGGCCTCGTCAATCACGGCATCGGCTGCATCCCTCTGTCTTCGGAATATCCAAGCCTTACGTCCGACAGCGAGGAGAATTATAGCCAGTATTGCCAAGGCTATTGAGCCTAAAGTAATGATTCTGAATTGTTTCTTTTGTTGCGACAGCACTTTGCCCAAGAGGTCTAGAGTCTCTATTCTCGCCCTGAATTCCTGATCCTCATGCAGGGAATAATACTTGTCTGCTTCCTTTAGATATTTGAAGGCCTTACGGGTCTTGCCAACGTCCAGCCACAGATTCCCCAATCCCTTCATGGCGGATGAGATCTGGAGCGAGTCGCCAGATGCGAGGGCATATTCCAGGGATGTGTCGTAACACTCCTTCGCCTGTTTGAAGTCTTTCTCTTCCCTCCATGTCTCTCCCATGTTATAGTAAAGTATGGCGCTGCTCTCATTCCAGCCATGTTTCTCGAATATCTCGCCGGCCTTACGGTAGTATTCCATCGCCTGCGGGATGGAGTCCATCATGTTGAGGCAGTTGCCAATGGCTCCGTAAAGGCTGGAATAAGAGTCGTCTACGGTCTCTTGATCGTAACCTTGTGAGTTTTGCGGGTCAGCCGCGATCTCAGCGATCCTGTCCACATCCTTGAGGGCCAGGTTGAAGTAGAACATCGCGCTATCGTATTGTTCTGAACCCCAGTAGTGCTTTCCAATGGTTTTCTCAGCATCTGACTTTTTCGATAGCCACCCTTTCCTGGAGGCGAGGTCTATCTGCTTGCGGGCGAAGAGCATGCTTCGCTCACGGTTGATCTGGAGATACCCGTTCATCAGGTTATCATAGGCATTGACCAGGTCCTTGAGTTCTTCCTCAGAGGCTTTCCCGATCGCTTCCGGAGTGTATTTTACAACCACATTCTCAAGTGAGTCGAGGTTGGCTCTCCTGTGGTCGGAATACCCCGTGATGGTTCCGTTGCAGAAGTAAAGGATTATTGTGGTGAGAATAAAGGATCTTTTCATATCTGAAATATAGTAAAAAATGGATTATCAATGAGTAATACGATATAATTCTATCCTTTGGGATAGTGTTTTTGAGATTCGTATTCCCGATATTTACAAAGATACTGGAATAACCATTAGTTTTTTTAATATGAAACGAGTTCTATTTATTGTTATTAGTGTGGCCTGCGCTTTGGCCTTGGTCTCCTGCGGAGGAAAGGGAAGCAAGAAGGCCACTGAGTCTGGCGACGGCAAAGTCGACATTGAGAAGGTTGCCAAGAACTTAGAAAAGGAAGCCTTTGAGGGTGAGAAGTATTCCAAGGAGGCGGCCGAGTTCTATTTCAAGAAGAATGAGGGTATCAAGCTTTCAGATCTTGCTCCCGAGTACAAGCTGAATGAGACCAGCAAGTACACCTACTATGGAGATGAACATGATGTTCTGGCTAATTTCAAGATCCAAGATGGCGACACTTACACCAAGGAGCAGCACATTGAGAATGTGCGGCGCATCTATGCTTTGACCAAAAAGGTCGCTGACAACGGGATCAATGTCTATGGCTTTGAGGATAAATCCAATAAGGATGAGGCCTATGCCGAGAAGGACCTCGAGAAGATGATTGAGGATGGCAACGGGACCAAGATCCTCGGAGTTGAGATTTATCTTGGTGATTACGGCTGGTCGTTCCTTAAGGATGGCGAACTTCACCGTTGCGAAATTGATCTTTTGGAGAAGAATGACACTAAGCTGGGCTATGCCGTAAAGATGTACAAGGGGCTTCAGAAGAGCTTGGACGAGACCATGAAGGAGGCTGAGAAAGCTCTTGAGGATCCGGAGGTCCAGAAGCAGCTTGAGAAAGCCCTCAAGGATGCCGCAAAATAGCTTATCGGAGCCGATAATACCTCTACATAGAGATTGTAGAGTTGCGTTATAAAACTCTACAATAACTCTATATAACCATTAATAGGGTGGCCTGTACCGCTGGTACGGGCCATTTTGTTTCTCTACAGAGTTTTGTTTTTATTTTAAAATACACTATAATTACAAACAGAAATAGATCTTATATGGGACTCTTCGACATATTCTCTAATAAGAAAGCCGGCGCTCTGTTGGGAAGCGTGGATAAGCTTCTAGGCATCGTCGATCACTCTCTCCTTGTATTCAGGGACGGTGTCAAGAATTACCTCTACAACGACGAGTCCGCCTTTGTCGAGAACCTTTCCTCGATGGCTTCCCTTGAGGCCGAGGCCGGGGCAAGGATAAGGGAGATTGAGAGCACTTTGTATTCAAGGGGATATCTCATCCGCTCCAGGGGCGACATAATGCGTCTTCTCGAGCGTTTTGACCATATTATATCTATAATAAGTGTGGACCTGGTGCAGTTTGAGATCGAGAACCCTAAGATTCCCGCCGAGTTGAAGAAAGAGTTCCTCAAACTAAGCGAGCTGGCTTCCATGGCTGTTGAGAGCACCATTCCCGGGACGAAATCTTATTTCACCCAACCCGAGGATGTCGCGGAGACCACTGAGCGGGTATACCTGTATGAGAAAGAGGCGGTCAAGCTCTCCCAATCCATCAAGCGTACGGTCTTTCATGATATGGTCGATGAGCTCAAATTGAGTGAGAAGTTCCATTTGAGGTATTTCGCTCTTCATATCGAGGACTTGGCGAAAGCCGCTGTCAAGGTAGCTGAGCAGCTTTCGGTTATGGCAATTAAAAGAGCCCTTTGACGAGTCATGCGGATCCTGCTCTATGCCATATTCTCCACCCTTCTGGCCGGTTCCCTCGCGGTTCTTCGGGACCTCCCTGTCGTGAACGGGACTGTTTTGGCTTCTGGAGCGGGAGAAAGGTTATCGGTAAGGTATTTATGGCCTCTTGTCCTGTTAGCAGGGCTTGTATGCCCATGTTTATTGACCGTTGAGCCTCTCACGGAGGCTGCCGAAAGTATATTCAAGCCTTCTACAGCCACGGAGATTCTTCCTGTGGGACTGGCTACGGCGATCGCTGTCATAGTTGCGGGTCGTTTTGGACGTTATGTGGCTGTCCCGTTCGCGTTCATGGCTTCTATCGCTGGCCTTTCGCTCGCCAGTACCGGCCACATGAGCGTAGTTGCCGTTCGCTCATATGTCTTTTCCTGGATGGCTGCACCTATCCTTTGCGCCCTTCTGGCGGCGGGAATATATCGGATTTATGCCCTTACCTTGAAAAACGAGAGGGGAATATCCATGATAACCTCTGTCATTCTTCTTGTCTCGTTCTCCGTTAATTATTCCTTGCTTTTCACGTTTTTGACACGGGCCGTTCCGGTCTCCTCAACTGCCCATATGGCTGTCGCTGGAGGTTGTGCCGCCTTTTTGTGTCTCCTTATGAGGAAAGAGATATCTATCGACACATGGAATATCGCTGATTACGAACTGGATGTCAATTCCCAATCCATATCCTCTGTGATTCTCTCTATGGCGGTTGTTCTCGCGTTGTTCTCAACTCCACTGCCGGGAAAGATAGGGATGGCGGCCACGCCACTTCCCGTGGGGCTTTTATTCGTGTCAGCCCTTACAGGGATCAGTGTCGCTCGTCAAAGGGCTCTCACAGATTCAAAAATCATCGCCGGTATCATTCTCTCGGCGGTTTTGGCTCCTATCCTCGCTTTCATTCTGTCATATTGCTTGGCGAAAGTGGTTGATGGGACAGTGTTGGGTTCTTTGTTCGCGCTTACCCTCACAGCCTTGGCGGCAGGTGTGGCGCTGTTTTTCCGATGGAAAAGCGGCCGGGAACTCCAGAATCAGATTCTGCGTGCCAGGGAGCGGCAGCTATTCAGTACCCAGCGTTCTTTATCCGCTCTTGAGGTAAAGACTGAAATGACTGAGAAAGACTTACTTAATAAGCTGGATATAAAGCGCAAGGAGCTCGTTGATTTTGCCCTTGGCATCGGGGACCAGAAGAGATTCATGGAGAGTTTCTACGAGGATCTCAAGGAAGTGCGAGCCATGCCTGATGGTGAGCTGAAGGATGCGAGAACAGACGCCCTGCTTTCCTCAATGAGAGAAAGGATGTATTTCACGAGCGAGATTAACGATTTCTACGCCCGCAGTGAGGTGTTGCACAGGGATTTCAACCTGCGTCTCTCTGAAGCTTATCCAAATCTCACTGAGAACGAGAGGAAACTCGCCAACCTCCTCCGGCAGGGATTTTCCTCAAAATATATCGCCTCGTTGATGAATATAGCTCCTAAGAGTGTGGAAATCAATCGGTACCGGCTTCGCTGCAAGCTGGGTCTTCAAAGAAGTGATAACCTTATCAAATTCATAAGAGCAATCTAACAGTATTATTTATCCCAACAAATTATGCGTAAGATACCTTTCATAATCGCGACGTTGCTGCTGGTCATGCCCGCAGCCTTCGCGCAGAAGAACGCCAAGTACAATCAGTATGGCGTGCAGGTTAAATCCGACAGGCTTGATGTGGAGGCACAGGATGGAATCCTGGTTCTCGAGTCTCCCACAAGCGGTTACAAGCTATGGTTTGACATCCGTGCCCAAGCCGATGCGGCCGTGTTCTTCGGAGCTCCCGACTATGCGGACGCTATCGGAAACGGTGCCCAGATCCGTCGCGCCCGTTTCGCTGTAAAAGGCCAGATCGACGAGAAATGGTATGGAGAGTTCGACATGGATCTCGCCAACGGACTCGCTGAACTAAAAGACGCTATCGTCCGTTACACCGGAATTCCTAACCTGGATCTTCAGGCAGGCAACTTCAAGGAGAATTTCTCTATCCAGAGGAATACCACTTCCCGTTACCTCCAGTTCATGGAGCGTCCTATGGTCTGCTCCGCTTTGACTCCTTCCCGCCATATCGGAATCAACGCCAAGTACGCGAAGAACTGGCTCTGGTTCTCGACCGGACTTTTCTCACAGGTGATCGCCGGACAGGAGGAATGGACCAATGTCGCTGACAACAACAAGGACTTCGGCCGTAATTCAGGTTACGCCTGGACGACCAAACTCGTTCTCCGTCCCCTTTACAAATTGGACAACGCCAGTCTCCACATCGGTGGGGCATATTCCTACAGGACCACGACAACTGATCTGGCCACGGGAGAGTGGGGAACTTATCGCGCCAGCGCTCGTAACTCCACAAGCATCAACCGCAAGAAATATCTCGACACCAACAACTTACCTGGCTTCGACCATAACAACCTGTGGACTGTCGAGCTTGCCGGCCATTGGAACGGTCTCCGTTACGAGGCCGCTTATGTCGGTGACAATGTCCACTTCAAACCGGACGCCGCTGATCCCGAGACCAAGAATTTCGGTGGTTGGTACGCTCAGGCTGGCTACCTGCTCTTCGGTGGCAAGCAGCGCTATGACTCAAACGGAGGCAAGTACACCAAGGTCGAGCGCGCCCATGATTGGGGTGATATCGAGCTTTGCGCCCGTTATGAGACCTGCAATCTCAACTTCGGCAATGTCTACGGAGGAGCTTCCGAGGCTTATACCCTTGGTCTCAACTATTGGGTTAACGAGAACGTCAAGATGCAGCTGAACTATCAGTTCAACAACAATGACCGTTATGCCAACGGAAAGGACAAACTGAATGTCGGCCTTGACTCCAACAACAAGCCCACTAAGGATTATACAAAGGTTGTCACCGCCGCTGGCAAAGCCGGTGTCGACTACCACATGCTGGCTTTCCGTTTCGAGATTGACTTCTAATACAACCACTTTAAGAAATAATTGATTATGAAAAAGATACTTATTATCACTGCTGCCCTCTTGGCTCTTGTCGGATGTGTCAAGGACGAGGTTTTCAAGGGTCCTTCCAGCATTGAGAAGGTCGTTTTCACTCCCGAGGCTCCCACTTCCATTTCGCCGGTGAATGTGACGGCGACTGTGACGGGTCTGCAGGCTGTGACCGCCGCCAATCTTAATTACAATGGGACGACAGTCCCTATGACCGGCTCAGGAACTCAGTTCACCGCAACAATTCCTGCTATGCCGGATGGCACGGATGTCTCGTTCACTATCACAGTCAACAACGAGGCAGGCTTCACTACCAATTCAGACAAATTCTCATACAAGGTCGGTGACCCTGCCACGGATTGGTCAAAGCTGAAGCTCAACGAGGTTTACGGAGCTGGTGCTGACGAGGAGAAGTTCTTCGAGTTGTACAATGCCAGTGACTATCCGATCAAACTCACCGGGGTGACCATCAATAAAGATGAGGAGTTGACTTGGACCGGTATCGACGGTGAGGTTGTGCCCGCAAAGGGATTCTTCGCTATCATAGGTGGCAAGGGAACTACCGAGAGGGGCTTCAAGAGCGGTTTCTCCGCCAAGAAGAGCGTCCTGATTGAGCTCTTTGACACGAAGGGCAATAAGATTGACACTTTCCAGAGGGGTGAGAAGATGGACACTGGAGAATGGGGCGCCTCCCTTCCCAACAATAAGGGCTCCTGGAGCCGTATCCCTGATGGCAGTGGCAAGTGGATGCAGACTGAGAAGTTCACTCCTGGTGCGGCTAACAGTACGAGCGGTGCCGATGATCCTGATGTAAAGCAGTAATAGTTAATTAAATATCAATACAATATGGCAGAACTGAAAATCGGCGAGCAGAGCAAGCCTCGCTTTGAATTCCGTAGTTTTGGACAGTGCTTCTGCGCCGCCCACAAGAGAATGGCCCGTCTTTCCGTCCCTGTGCCCGAGAAGGTTTGGGAGCGTACAAGCGACGAGATTTACATCATCTCCGCCAAGAACGACATCAACAACACCAAGATCCGTGACGGCAAGATGGACATCAAAACATATGTCCAGACCGTGGATGGTCTCGAGCAGTGGAACCCTCTCATGAAAGGTGAGTTCCCTATCTCGAAAGAGGTTCTTGAGAAAGAGGTTTTCCCCGCTTTCATGGTTGAGATGCCTGCTTTGACGAAGGACACCTACACTTTTGAGGAGTTCATCGCCATGGTAAAAGCCAATCCGGATCTCGCGGCTGTCAGAGTCCACAAGCAGCGTTTCGGTTATATGGTCAACAACACTATCTGCGAGGTTGGCAATGTCTTGATCAACGGAGCCAAAGTAGTGACTATCAACTCCGAGTCAACGGAGATTGAGGACATTAAGAAGACCATTGCCGACTGCGGTCTCGAGGGAGTGGAGAATATCAATTACCTCCAGGCTATCAAGAGGGTCATCGGTATGATTGATAAACCTTTAGCTAACGAGTAAGATTATGGCACAGGAAATAGAGAAGAAGTTTTTGGTCAAAGGTGACTTCAAGAACGAGGCCTTCAAGGCCACCCGCATCACTCAGGGCTACCTGAGCAGCGTTCCCGAGAGAACTGTCCGCGTCAGGGTCAAAGGCGACAAGGGATTCATCACAGTGAAAGGTATCGGAAACGCCTCAGGAGCAGCTCGTTTCGAGTGGGAGAAAGAGATTCCTGTGGATGAGGTGAAGTCCCTTCTCGAACTCGCCGAGCCCGGTGTCATTGACAAGACTCGTTATCTTGTCAAGAACACTGACGGCAAGCACACTTGGGAGGTTGACGAGTTTTATGGCGACAACGACGGCCTTACGGTCGCCGAGGTCGAGCTCGCCGACGAGAACGAACCTTTCGACAAGCCAGAGTGGCTTGGAGAGGAGGTCACCGGCGATCCCAAATACTTCAATTCCATGTTGATGAAGAATCCTTATAAGAACTGGAAGTAATCATGGCGACAGATATCGAGACAAAGGCGGCGACATCGTTCGATCCGCTGGACATGAACAACTATAAGATCGAGAAGCTTCCCAAGATGCGGAAGTCCAAATTCGAGGTTTGGATGGCCCGGCTGGGAGGGCCTCTGGCTATCGTCGCCTTTGTCTGGATATGCTGGTTCTGCCATATCGGCTTTATCGACAATCTGGATCCGTCCGGTCTCGCCTCTACCGCTGAAAAGCGTCTAGGGGTGCTGGGAATGGACGGGTTCCTTCGCGCCAACTATGCGATGTTGGCGATATTCGTGGCGAGCCTCATATTGTGGATGACGGAGGCTTTGCCCAATTACCTCACCTCGCTCATCTTGATGCTCGGCGTGGTGCTTTTCAATGTGACCACCCAGAAAGAGGCCCTTGCCCAGCTTGGCCATCCGGTCATGTGGCTGAATATCCTGAGCTTCGTGCTTGCCTCCATGCTGGTGAAGACGCAGTTCGCCAAAAGGCTCGCCTTGGCGTTCGTGATCAAATTCGGCCGGAGCGCGAAAGGTGTGCTCTGGAGTTTCCTCGTGATAAACCTGGTTCTTTCCGCCTTCATATCCGCGACCACTGTCAAGGCGACCATCATGCTGCCTATCTTCATGGTGATATGCGCGATCTATGGAGCCTCCGACGGGCATAGGAATAATTTTGGACGTAATCTTGTGATACAGAATTTGTTCCAAGTTAATATCGGGGCGAATGCCTTCTACACTGGTTCCGGCGCCCATTTGCTCGCCATCTCTTTGATAGCCGGTTTCCTGGGCTCCTGCGACTTCGGTTACTCAGACTGGCTGATAGCTGTCGGACCGATGAGCATCATTATCCTGGTTGTCGGTCTTTTGGTCGGCATGTATGTCTTCTTCCCGATGAAAAAGGAAGAGCAGAAACCGCAGATAGAGGGTGGAATAGAGCGCCTTAAAGTCGAGCTGGACTCCATGGGTAAGATGACCGCGCAGGAGTGGAGGGCAGTCTCGATATTCCTTGTCGTCCTCTTCCTCTGGGTCACCAAAGGCACCTTCCATAATATTGACGAGACCATCGTGGCTTTGATCGGAGCCATATTGGCCTTGTTGCCGGGTATCGGGGTGGTGAAGTGGAATGACGTGGACATCCCATGGCACCTGATGCTTTTCTCCGCTGGCGCATATGTGTTAGGAAGCGGACTAAACGCTACAGACCTCCCGAACACCATGGTCAACGCCGCCTTTGACTCGATGGGGATAACCTCCGACACACCGTTCTGGGTCTTGTACGTGGTTTTGACGTTCCTGATGATGTATTCGGGACTGGTGTTCCAGAGTAAGACTATCCGCACTATGGTTTTCGTCCCGATCGCTCTCGGAGTGGAGCAGAGGTTCGGGTTTATGCCAATGAGTCTTTCCCTTCCGGTCGCCATGCTCATAGAGCACTGCTACGTGCTTCCTTTCAACAGCAAGCCGGCGGCTCTTCTTTACAATACAAACCAATATAGCCAGACTGACGCCTTCAAATTCGGTATCACGATGATGACCTTCTCATGGTTCCTCATCCTGCTGTTCGGGCAGACAGTCTTAAAATGGCTCAACATCACACCTGGATTATTTTAAACAGATAATGATATGACAATAGAGTGGAATTTCATACTAAGACTTCTCGTGGCCGGCCTTCTTGGCGGTGCGATTGGTTTTGAGCGCGAGTTCAGGGCAAAAGAGGCGGGAGTCCGCACTCATTTCATAGTCGCGCTGGGCAGCGCCTTGTTCATGATCATCTCGCAGTATGCCTTTACGGGTCAGTTTGACCACGCCAGGGTAGCGGCCCAGGTGGTGTCAGGTATCGGTTTTATCGGTGCCGGAGTCATTATATTCCAGAAAAATGTGGTCAGGGGCATCACCACCGCGGCTGGTCTATGGGTAGCCGCTGCTATCGGTTTGGCTAGTGGCGCCGGCATGTATGCCATAGCTATAGCCGCCATGCTTTTCACAATAATCTGTCTTGAGGCCATGCATTTCATCACAAGTAAATACAGCGAGCGGATAATAACCGTCTCTCTTTCCCCGGTCACCAGCGAGAGGCTTCTCGAGTTCATGGATTCCGCGAAAGCGAAGAAGATAGACATTGACTCGTTTATAGTCGCTGAAGAGAAAGCGATCCTTCAGGTCCGAACAAAACTTCTGAAAAGCACGGAGACCTCAAAGAAAATACTCACCCTGGCAAAGGATCTGAGGGTGGAGATCTCCTGAGAACTACCTGAATATCAATTCAAAGACAGTCCGACTGGCGTCGCTTTGCGTCAGTTCGATACTGCCGTTGTGATTGCGCATGATCTGACGTGATATTGACAACCCTATTCCGGAGCCTTCCTTTTTAGTCGTGTAGAAAGGAATGAAAATCTGCTCTTGGCTGCTTGTCGGGATAGGTTCACCATCATTGGCCACATCGACGATCACCTCATCATCCTTGCCCATTTTGGCGGTTATGTCTATGTGCTTCGCACCAGCCTGCAGGGCGTTTTTGATGAGGTTTATGAATATCTGGGAAATCTGCCCCTCATCGGCGAAAACCATCAGGTCATCATCTTCGGGCCGAAAAGAGCAGACGGCGCCACATGATGCCGTATATTCACTGTTCAGGGCAATGACACTGTTTATCAAATCATTCAGAACACAGGCGAGTCCCCTATTTGTATCAAAATACAAGATGGTTATTTTTGATTGTAAGGCTAAACGCTCCAAATAATGTTTTAAATTATCTCCTATAGGCCCATCGACACCTATAAAAAGTCGAAAGTTGTTATATGTTTGATAGAGAATACTCTCTATGGACTTACATAAAAAGTCTTCTCGGTCATTTTTGTATACAGGAAGTAAAACAGCTATGCAGTTATTCATTTTGCGTTTAAATTCTTATTATTTTGAGATA
The DNA here is from genome assembly GCA_900320365.1 of uncultured Bacteroidales bacterium. Classification (GTDB taxonomy): domain Bacteria; phylum Bacteroidota; class Bacteroidia; order Bacteroidales; family UBA932; genus Cryptobacteroides. The sequence continues at coordinate 209 of ONSC01000041.1, read as the reverse complement.
TTATCAATCTTCAAGAATGTTCCAATCCATTCATCTGTACCCTCTGGCCACCATTTGCCAAAGCCGGTACCATGGAAGAAAGTCATTTCACCCACATAGAGCTTATTGTTGACAATGTAGAAGTCTGTCCTCAGATGAGGAAAACCAGTTGATAGTTTGCGTGACAACTCCAGCATTTCAGACAATACTTTTGGCTTCTTAATAATCTT
>ONSC01000007.1 GCA_900320365.1 uncultured Bacteroidales bacterium | reverse complement strand
CCCGCGTGGTGAACAGCAAATACATAGAAACCCACTTCGGAATATATCCCCTTAAGTATTTCTTCTCTGAGGGCCTTGAGAATCAGGAAGGTGAGGAAGTCTCAACCAGGGAGCTCAAGAAAGCCCTGAAGGATTGCGTTGATTCTGAGGACAAACGCAAGCCTTTGACTGACGACCAGCTGGTCGCGGAGATGGGAAAGAAGGGCTACAAAGTGGCTCGCCGTACCATAGCCAAGTACCGCGACCAATTGGATATTCCCAAGGCAAGACTCAGAAAAGAGCTATAGATTCGCTTTCGATCCGAACGCCAGGTCTCCCGCGTCACCGATTCCAGGAATGATATAGGACTGGCTCGTCAACTCCTCGTCGATAGCTCCTGTCCATAGGCAGGTGTTCTCCGGAAGACGTTTCTGGAGGTACTCCACTGCATAAACACTTGTGACAGGGCTTATGAAGTGGGTGAAAACAGGTTTGCCACCCTGATCAACGAGTTTGTCGTAGGCTATCTCCATCGAAGCGCCAGAGGCAATCATCGAGTCAGCTAGTACCAGGACCTTTCCTGATAGGGCAGGGCAGGTGCAATACTCGATAGCGATATGGAACTCATCGGCCTTGTCGTATTTCCTGTATGCGGCGATGAAAGCGCTCTCAGCGTTGTCAAAAACATCCATGATACCCTTATGAAGCGGGAGCCCGGCGCGCAGGATGGTCGCGGCCACGATTTTGGTGTCCCTGGTGTTGACCATGGCCGTGGCGAGAGGAGTTGTGACTTCTTTCTGGGAATAATCCAGTGTCTTGCTCAATTCATAAGCGAAGATGCTCCCTATTCTCTCAAGGTTAAAACGGAAGCGGAGACTGTCTTTCTGGACTTTCCTGTCACGTATCTGCGCGATAATGTCGCCGAGAGCCGAATTGGTCTCTCCCAGGTTGATAACTTTCATGGTTTCGAGAGGATGGTTACTGAAACCAAAATTAAAGATTTATTTCAACTCGCGCAAATTTTTCGCCCGCGGTGTTTCTTGTCAGGCCAAATATATCCTGTCGTCGGCGAAGCTGAAGTAGCGGTCGTCGCAGATGATAATATGATCGAGCAAGGCGATATCGAAAGTCCCGGCGGCGTTTTTCATACCAGCGGTTTGGTCGAGATCCTCTTTCCCTGGCATGGGATTGCCTGAAGGGTGGTTGTGAACCATGATTATCCCGCATGCCCTTTTATCCAGAGCTTTTTTTACCACGAGCCTAGGGTCGACCACTGTCGCCGAGAGCCCTCCTAAACTAATCATCTCCTTGTGAATCAGGTAGTTCGCCCTTGTTAAGAATAATATCCAAAACTCCTCGTGGTCGAGTCCTTTCATGTGGGGAATCATGATCTTGAACACCATTCCAGGGTCGCATAGCGGAATCTTCTCTAAACCTGGATCTTCCAGGCAGCATCTTCTCCCGAGCTCGAAAGCGGCGGCGATGGATGCGTACCGGCCTGAACCGATCCCGTCCATTGACATGATCTCATGTGAATCCATTGAGGCGATACCCGAAAGCCGCCCTTGGGCGGCGGAGAGTAGTTTGTTGGCCACGACCAGAACATTGTCTTTCTTGGTCCCCGAGCCGATGAGTATGGCTAGAAGCTCGGCGTTGCTGAGGGCCTGTGGCCCTTTGGAGAACATTTTCTCCCGCGGACGTTCGTCCGCACATAATTCTTTGATTCTCATAGTTTTGTTTAGTTTTGAGTGATTATAATATTCAAGATTTGTAAGGTCCCCTTCCGAACCACTGCCACCCTCGGCACGTTAAGAGGGAGGGGCCCTTTAGGGAGGGGCCGCGAAGCGGCGGTTAGGAAGGGGAGCCTTACAATCTTGAATTTATTTGCGCTCGATAATCCTTCGGGCAGCGTCGGCTATACCGTTGGCATCAATCCCATAGGCAGCCAAGAGCTCGGAAGGAGTCCCGCTTTGACCGAATGTGTCCTTTCCGTTGACAAACTCGATCGGCTTGGGAGATGTCGATGCCAAGACTCCGGCGACGAGTTCGCCAAGACCACCGGCCATGTTGTGCTCCTCGGCGACAACCACCGCCCCAGTCTTGATCGCTGAGGCGATGATAGTGGCTTTGTCAAGCGGCTTGATGGTGGCTACGTCAATGACATCCGCGCAGATGCCCTCGGCCTCAAGTGTCTCAGCGGCTTTGAGAGCCTCCCAGACCATATGTCCGGTGGCGACGATAGTCACGTCTTTGCCCTCGTTGAGCACATATGCCTTACCGATCTCAAACGGCTCATCCGGCATGAAATCAGCCACTTTAGGCCTTCCGAAGCGAAGGTACACGGGACCGTTATACTTGGCGGCGGCGATGGTGGCGTTCTTGGTCTGGGTCCAGTCGCAGGGATTGATGACCACCATGTCGGGAAGGACGCGCATAAGCGCGATGTCCTCCATTGTCTGATGGGTTGCTCCGTCTTCGCCCAGGGTGATACCGGCGTGTGAGGAAGCTATCTTCACATTGGCTTTACCGTAGCAGACTTCCATCCTGATCTGGTCATACACTCGTCCGGTGACGAACTCGGCGAAAGAGCCAGCGAAAGGAACAAGTCCAGTCAGGGCCATTCCGGCGGCGGTTCCGATCATATTGGCCTCAGCGATACCGCACTCAAAATACCTGTCGGGGAACTCGGCGGCGAAAGCATCCATTTTGAGGGATCCCTTGAGGTCGGCGGTCAGAGCCACGACCTTTGGATCCGCTTTGCCCGCCTGGAGAAGGCCTTCTCCAAAACCGCTGCGGGTGTCTTTCTTTCCTCTATCTGTATATTTTTTCATGATAATCTGATTTTAGAAATCTCCCAAAGTCTCCGGCAATTGGGCCAACGCCACCTTGCACTGATCGTCGTTAGGAACGCTCCCATGCCATTTGTGGGTACCGGCCATGAAGTCCACGCCATGCCCCATCTCGGTGGTGAACAGAATCATTATAGGCTTGCCTTTGCCGACCAGTTCCTTGGCCTTGGCGAAAGCCTCGAGAATCTTATCCATATCATGTCCGTCAGCGGAGATGGTCTCCCATCCGAAGGCCTGCCATTTCGCGGCAAGGTCTCCCAGACCGGCTACAGACTCGGTGGTTCCGTCTATCTGCTGTCCGTTCACATCCGTCATGGCAATGAGGTTGTCAACCTTGTGATGGGCGGCGAACATGGCGGCCTCCCAGATCTGGCCTTCCTCGGACTCTCCATCACCGCAAAGCACGTACACATTGTGATTATCCTTGGTGGATTTCTTGCCGAGAGCCATTCCGACGGCAACTGAAAGCCCCTGACCCAGCGACCCCGCGGCCTGGAACACTCCCGGAAGTCCTTTCCTCACGGAAGGATGTCCCTGGAGACGGGTCCCGAACTTGCGGAAACTGGCCAACTCAGAGAGAGGGAAATATCCGGCTCTTGAGAGGATTGAATAATACATGGGGGTGAGGTGCCCGGCGGAGAGGATGAAAGTGTCCTGACCAGCTCCCTCACGGGTCCAGGTGGCTGGATCCTGATCCATGACTTCAAAATAGAGTGCAGTCATGAAATCCGTGCTGCTCATGGAACCGCCCGGATGACCGGACTTGGCCAGGGCGACCATCCTGATGATGTCTCTTCTGACTTGAGAGGCAATCTTCTTCAGATCTTCTGTTGATCGCATTTTGGTGTTTGATATTTTTAGTTTGAATAATGCTTTTTGTGTAAAGCATACAAATATAATCCTTTTTTATCTCAACAGGAAATTTTAACTTTGTATGGTCTTTTGGTGGGCCGTATAAAAATCATAATTAATGGCGCAAGTAGTGATAATGCCCAAGCAGGGGCAATCTGTAGAAAGCTGCATCGTAACTGAGTTCAAGAAGAAAGTGGGCGACAAGGTCGCCGTCGGAGACATCCTTTTCAGCTATGAGACCGACAAGGCTTCATTTGACGAGGAATCGAAGTTCGAGGGGACCGTCTTAGCCTGCTTTTTCAATGATAATGACGAGATTCCGTGCCTGACCAACGTGATGGTCATCGGCGAGCCCGGGGAGTCTTTCGAGGAGTTCGCTCCCGGAGGTGAGGCTCCCGCCGCCGCGGCTGCTCCGGCAGTGGAGGATGTCCCCCAGGACACCACTGCCACCCTCGGCACGTTAAGAGGGGGGACCGTGAGCGAAGCGAACGGTGGGGTCGAGCGGAGCGAGACGGTGTCTGGGGGAGCATCCTCCAATGCCGGAGTCTCACCCCGTGCCAAGCGTCTGGCGGAAGAGAAAGGCGTGGACCCGAATCAAATCGCGGGTTCCGGCCCTGGAGGCAGGGTGATTGAGCGGGATGTCATAGCTGCCGCGGCTTCTCCAAGATCAGGCCTCGCCAAGGCCATGATGGCTGAGGGTGGACTGCGGGCGCCAGCGAGTGGGACAGGCCTCGCCGGCATGGTGAAGGGAAGCGACCTCAAGACACGGAAGCCATCCCACACCGACATCGCCGGAGAAGGCTCCGAGTTCCAGGTGGAGAAGATGTCCAATATGCGCAAGCTCATCGCCAAGAGCATGTACAATTCCCTGCAGAACTCCGCGCAACTTACCCATATGCTCGGCGCTGACGCGAGAAAGATCCAGGCACTCCGAAAGAAAGCCAAGAAAGCTCTGGAAGAAGGAAAGATCGACGCCAATGTCACCATCAACGACTTCGTCTGTTTCGCGGTGATCAAGGCTCTCCAAAAATTTCCTAAAGTCAATTCCCACTGCCTCGGCGATTCCATGAGGATATTCAACACCGTCAATCTAGGATGTGCGGTTGACACTGAGCGCGGGCTTATGGTCCCTTGTATCAAGCACGCCGAGAATCTCTCTATAACGGAATTGAGCAAGGCTCTCAAGCAGGTCGCTGATGATTGCCGTAAGGGTAGTATCAATCCTGACTTGCTGTCTTCTGAGGCGGCGTCCTTCACGGTCTCCAATCTCGGTGGTTTCGGTGTCGAGTGGTTCACTCCCGTTATCAACCTTCCCCAGAGCGGGATTCTCGGAGTCGGCACCATTGTCCCTCGTCCGAAGGATCTTGGCGGCGGAGTCATCGCTTTTGTGCCTTACTTGGGTCTTTCCCTGACCTATGACCATAGGGCTCTCGATGGCGGTGAGGCCACCCGTTTCCTCAAACAAGTGGCGACAGAGATAGAGACTCTGGACATTGAGTTCTGACGAATAAGGATATAATTCAAATTCAGATATGTACGATTTAGCGATTATCGGTGGCGGCCCCGGTGGTTATGTGGCCGCCGAAAGGGCGGGAGCCGCTGGATTAAAGGTGGTTCTATTCGAGAGGAAGTCGCTTGGCGGAGTGTGCCTCAATGAGGGTTGCATCCCGACCAAGACTCTCCTTTACAGCGCCAAGGTTTACAATTACGCCATGACTGGCGACCATTACGGAGTCTATGTGAACGATCCCTCGTTCAAGTATGATGAGATCGTGGCCCGCAAGAACAAGGTTGTCAAGAAACTTGTCGGAGGTGTGAAAGCCGCGATGAAGGGTAATAAGGTCGAGGTCGTGGCTGAGAACGCCACAATCCAGGGACGTGACAGCGAGGGCATCAAGATCGAGGCTGGCGGGAATGTCTACGCGGCCAAGAATCTTTTGATTTGCACTGGCTCCGAGGCCGCGGTCCCTCCGTTCCCTGGACTGAAAGAGGCTGGTGACGTAATCGTGACCAATCGTGAGATCCTGGACATGACCGAGCGCCCTGAGGAGCTGGTTGTGATCGGAGGCGGTGTCATCGGTATGGAGTTCGCCGCTTTCTTCAGCACACTTGGCACAAAAGTCACTGTGGTTGAGATGCTTCCGAAGATTCTTGGTCCTCTTGATGACGAGATCAGCGATATGCTCCAAAAGCAGTATGAGAAGAAAGGTGTCCAGTTCTGCCTGCGTTGCAAGGTGACTGGAATTGAGGGCAATACCGTCGTATACGAGGATCCCGAAGGCAAGGTTTGCCGTGTAAGTGGTGATAAGATCCTGGTCAGTGTCGGCCGTAGGGCCAATCTCCAGGGCTTCGGCCTTGAGAATATAGGTGTTGAGTTGGCTCTCAATCCCGCGGGAAGACCTTACGGAATCAAGGTGGACGAGAAGATGAAGACAAATGTTCCCGGTGTGTATGCCGCCGGTGATGTTACAGGGTTCTCAATGCTTGCCCACACTGCTTCCCGTGAAGGTGAGGTTGCTGTCAATAGTATTCTCGGAAAAGAGGATAGGATGCGCTACAATGCCATTCCCGGAGTGGTTTACACCAATCCTGAGGTCGCTGGAGTCGGACTCACCGAGGCCGAGGCAAAGGCGAAAGGCGTTGACTATAAGGTGGTTAAGCTGCCTATGGCTTATGCCGGCCGTTTCGTGGCTGAGAATGAGAGGGGAGAGGGAATATGCAAGGTGATTGTCGGGGCGAAGTACCATGAGGTCCTGGGTGTCCACATGCTTGGCAACCCCTGCTCCGAGATCATAAGCGCCGCCTGTGTCGCTATTGAGACAGAGATGACTCTTGAGCAACTTCAGGAGGTGGTTTTCCCGCACCCTACCGTGTCAGAGATCATTAAAGAAACATCATTCACAATTTAATAAGTCAAACCATGCCAAAAGCACTATATATCGATCCTGAAGTCACACTGCGTCCCCAGGAACATGAGCTCAAACTCCCGGTCATTCCGGTAATGAAATACAACAAGACCGTCAAGGAAGAGCTCAAGGACGGCCGTTTCTCCAAAGAGGATCTTCTCCGGATATTCAGGGATATGTCCTACATCCGTGAGTTCGAGACCATGCTCAACCTCGTCAAGACCACCGGAGGTTACAACGGTGTCGCATACAACAATCCAGGTCCCGCCCACCTTTCCGCCGGCCAAGAGGCCGCTGCGGTAGGTATGGCTTATGCCCTTGACACCAATGACTTCATTTTCGGAAGCCATCGTTCCCACGGTGAGATTCTCGCCAAGGGACTCCGCTCCATTCAGATCCTTCCTGAGGATGAACTCAAGAAGGTTATGGAAGAGTTCTGGGGCGGTGCCACACTGAATGTGGCCAAGAAGGCATATTCCGGGACTGACACAAAGGAACTCGGAATCCGCTTCCTGCTCTATGGAGCCATGGCTGAGATTTTCGCCCGCACAACCGGTTTCAACAAGGGACTCGGCGGTTCTATGCACACCTTCTTCACTCCTTTCGGAATATATCCGAACAACGCCATCGTCGGTGGTAGCGGCTCGATCGCCGTTGGAGCGGCTCTTTACAAGAAGGTCAACAGGAAGAAAGGTATTGTTGTCGCCAACCTTGGTGATGGTGCCATGGCTCGCGGCCCTGTGCTCGAGGGTATGACTTTCGCCTCTATGGACCAGTTCAATACCCTCTGGGAGGGTGACATGAAGGGTGGCCTTCCAGTTCTGTTCAACGTTATGGACAACCAGTACGCCATGGGTGGTCAGACCAAGGGTGAGACCATGGGCTACACCTTCCCTGCTCGTCTGGGCGCGGGATTCAAGGCTGACGCCATGGACGCCGAGAGAGTGGACGGATACAACCCCCTCGCTGTCATAGACGCTTTCTATCGCAAGAAGGCCTATCTTCTCGAGAAGAAGGGACCGGCCCTCCTGGATGTCGTGACTTACCGCTACAGCGGCCATTCCCCGTCCGACCAGAGCTCTTACCGCACCAAGGAAGAGATTGAGGCTTGGGAGAAGGAAGACTGCATTGTCGCCTTCGGAAAGAAGCTGATTGAGGCTGGCGTGGCCGACCAGGCTGCCCTTGACGCTATCCGCGCCGAGGTCAACTCCAACATCTTCGAGTGCTACAAACTCGCTATCGATGAGGAGGTTTCCCCTAGGATGGATCTTGTGAAGCAAGATGAGCTTCTTGGAGAGATGATGTTCTCCAACCAGAGCATTGACTCCCTTTCCAACGCCAAGCCCGATGTGCTTATGCCTCTCGAGGAGAATCCGAGGGTCAAGCAGATAGCCGGCAAGGAGCGTTTCTGGCTCGATAAGGATGGCAAACCGGTCAGCTCAATGAAATCCTACAACTTCCGCGACGGAGTCTTCGAGGCTATCGTGGATCGTTTCTACAAGGACGCTTCCCTTATCGCCTATGGCGAGGAGAATCGTGAGTGGGGCGGTGCTTTCGCTGTCTATCGCGGTCTTACTGAGGCGCTTCCGTATCACCGTCTGTTCAACAGCCCGATCGCTGAGGCGGCCATTATCGGAACCGCCATCGGTTATGCTATGTGCGGCGGCCGCGTGATTCCTGAGATCATGTACTGCGACTTCCTCGGATGTTGCGGAGACGAGATATTCAACCAGCTTCCTAAGTGGCAGGCAATGTCCGGGAATATTCTCAAGATGCCTGTAGTCGTCAGAGTTTCAGTTGGTTCCAAGTATGGTGCCCAGCACAGTCAGGACTGGACGAGCCTCTGCACCCACATTCCTGGCTTGAAGGTTTGCTTCCCTGTCACTCCTTACGATGCCAAGGGTCTCATGAACGCCGCTCTTCAGGGCACTGACCCTGTCATATTCTTTGAGAGTCAGCGTCTTTACGGAATCGCCGAGAAGTTCCATGAGGGTGGAGTTCCGGAAGGTTATTACGAGATTCCGATCGGTGAGCCTGACATCAAGAGGGCAGGAAAGGATATCACTATCCTCACCATTGGAGCCACTCTTTACAGGGCTCTTGAGGCCGCGGACATCCTCAAGGAGAAGTATGGTATGGAGGCTGAGGTTATCGACGCCCGCTCCCTCGTGCCGTTCAACTACGACAAAGTTATCGAGTCTGTCAAGAAGACCGGACGCATCATCATCGCCGGTGACGCCTGCGCCCGCGGCTCTTATCTCAACGACCTTGCGGCCAACATTTCAGAGATGGCCTTCGATTATCTCGATGCCGCTCCCGTGGTGCTTGGTTCCCGCAACTGGATCACTCCTTGCCACGAGCTTGAGGAAGCCTTCTTCCCTCAGCCGTCATGGTTCCTCGATGCGATCAATGAGAAGATCGTTCCTCTTAAAGACTATGTCCCCACGAGCAACCAAACTGTCGCCCAGATGCGTCTGCACGCCCGTAAAGGTATTTAATTAAATGAATATGAAAACTAAAGCGGTACGCCTTTACGGCAAGGAAGACCTGAGGCTGGATGAGTTCGAGCTTCCGGCGATGAAGGATGACGAGATCCTCGCGAAGGTTGTCAGCGACAGCATCTGCATGTCGTCATATAAATCTTCTCACCAAGGCACTGACCATAAGAGAGTTCCAAATGACATCGCCGAGCACCCCACCATTATCGGTCACGAGTTCGCCGGAGAGATCGTTGAGGTCGGCTCCAAGTGGAAGGATCAGTTCAAGCCTGGGGACAAGTTCTCAATCCAACCCGCCCTCAATTACGAGGGAGGTCCGGTCGGAGTGCTTTCAGCACCTGGATATTCCTACAGGTACATCGGTGGTGACGCGACTTATATCATAATCCCCGCCGAGGTGATGGAACAAGGTTGCCTTCTTTCTTATAACGGTCCGGGTTTCTATCCGGCGTCATTGAGCGAGCCCCTATCCTGTGTGATCGGCGCCATGCATGCCTGCTATCACACGACTCCCGGATCGTACGTCCATAAAATGGAGATCAAGGACGGTGGCAAGATGGCCTTGCTGGCCGGTGTGGGGCCGATGGGTCTCGCGATGATCAACTATGTCCTGCGCCGTGAGGATCGCCGGCCATCGCTGTTCGTCGTGACCGACATCGACCAGGCCCGTCTGGACAGGGCAGCGACATTGTATACCAAGGAGTTTGCCGCTTCCAGAGGGATTGACCTCCGTTATGTCAATACAGGTGTTGTTGAAAATCCTGCTGAATACCTTCGCGGACTGACCGGCGGTACCGGCTACGATGAGGTCGTCGTCATGGCTCCGGTTCCTGCTGTTATCGAGCAGGGAGACGATATTCTCGGGCAGGACGGCTGCCTTAATTTCTTCTCTGGCCCTGGACGCGCTGATTTCAAGGCTCCGCTCAATTTCTACAATGTCCATTATGCCTCCACCCATATCGTTGGAACCAGTGGTGGCAATACGGATGACATGAAGGAGGCCCTTGACCTCATGGGCAAGGGAATGGATCCGGCTGGTCTTGTTACTCATATTGGAGGCCTGAACGTTGTGCCTGAGACCACTTTGCGTCTTCCTGAAATCAAAGGTGGTAAAAAGTTGATCTACACCCACATCGAGATGCCTTTGACAGCGATCACTGAGTTCGAGGAGAAGGGCAAGACCAATCCGGTCTACGCCGAGCTCGATCGTCTCTGCAAGGCCCATCACGGCCTGTGGAACATCGAGGCCGAGGATTATCTTCTCAGCCACGCCGACCAGCTGTAGCGTCATTTTGTAACTAATTGATTTTTAATTCTTTATAGAAAATGAGTAGCCAAATTAGCTACTCATTTTCTGTAAATGGTTGACACACAGCATATTCCAATAAACGCTATACCCGTGGTTCCCGGTTGGCTTAAGAGGTTCCGTCAGGCGGACCGTACTATCACATTCCATTCGGACAGGAAAAGCGTGACACTCAGGATAGCGGACATCGCGTATATCGAGTCATATCTCGTCAATGCGGATCTTGCTGAGATGGTATCTCCCGATGTTGTCTCCGTTCATGGTACCCGGCTTCCTGTCTCCCGTAAATACAAGGAAGTCACCGGAATAGTCCTGACAAAGACAGAAATCCCGTTTCCAAGATAGATGGCTATCAAAGTGAATATGATTGAAACAGCGACCTCGATGTACAGTTTCCATTCCCCAATTAGAGCACGTATGCTGTCAATAGGGGCAAGGAGTAAGAAAACCGCGATCAGTATCCCTGCCGCCACGCCTATGAGCAAGGTTACCGACAGGGCGATTAGCGCGTGTTTCCGTTGACGGTCGACTTCATTCTTTATTCCTTCGACAGCGCTCATCCTTTGTCTGGCTTTAAGCATGAAAGCCGGATCGTCCTTCACGACAGGTTTGTTTGTCCTGAGGAGTATATTTAAGTCATTCTCGTTCATAGACTTATCAGTTCTTTAAGATGGGCCCTTCCCATCGACAGGTGATACTTGACGGTTCCCGAAGGGATACCTAAGATAGATGCTGTTTCCTTGATGCTCCTATCTTCGAAATAAAACAAGATGATGACGGCTTTCTCCTTTTCGGGGAGCCGTTCAAGCGCTTGATTGATTTGTTGGTAACGGAAAGCGGCGTCAGATGTTTCCTCAGCGGGAAGATTCCACGTGTCTTTTCCATCTATCGGGACCAGTTCCGGGTGTTTCTTCCTGCTATAGTCAACATAGCAGTTGTAGGCTATCCTGAAAAGCCAGGTGCGGAAAGAAGATAGTCCAAGATATGATCCTGACGCCACATATGCCCGAGTGATGGCGTCTTGTGCCAGATCATCGGCCAGGGCGGAATCACCGCCACACAAAGCAAGCAGAAACCGTCTCAGGGGTTCCTGCTCAACTCTGACAAGGTCGATGAACCGTTCCTCGGTCATTTCTCCATGGACGCTTCCATTGCTTCTCTCTCGGCTTCGAGCTCCTTTGCGAGAATCCTTTTCCTGATAAAGTAAACTACCAGAAGCGCTATCCCGATCACAAGCACGAGTCCGCCTGCGAAGGTTAACAACGAATATGCTGTCGGAGCGGTATCGTATGTCCAATTGTTTATCAGGATGATAATAGCTCCGACCAGAATAGAGCCAAGCCCCAAAGCGATCAGAATACAAGCAGCGGTCAACCAGCCAAGTTGCCTTTCCTTGAGGCTCTTTTGCAGGGTCCGAGTTTGTGTCTTAAAGAAGTCGGGGTCTAAGGGTATGCCTGCCTCGATTGCCTTTAGCATTATCTCGGCCATTTTGTTCGTCTCATTCTGTTTTGCCCTCATCACCAGCCAGACGATCGCGACCGGCATCACTACGCACATAAAAATCGGGAGAATAATGTCTTCCATAATGGTCTTTCCTGTTTTGATTAATGATTAACTATTCCCGCCATTTGGGCGGTTCAATATGTTAGACGGAAAAGCGGCCTGAAAGGTTGGGAAAAGATCAGGTTAATATTAAGTCGAGGAGATCAGATGAATTGGTGTCTCGGAAAAAGCGGGAAACGTCGGTTTTACCGAGTACGGAAGCGAGGGCGTCATATTCGAAGCGGCAACCGATCAGCTTCGATTCCAATTCCGTTGCCGGTTCGTCAAACATGAAGTCACCCCTGAAGGAAATGTCAGTAATGAGGCCACGGTCCAAGCTGATCGCGGCCTCGACAGTTCCGCAGGGAAGTTTAGCGCTTCGTACAAGGTCGGTCTGACGGGAACGGCCATAGATGAAGTCCCAAGTGTAGAACTTGGTTTCGGCCATTATCCTTACTTCATTGAGCTGAGATTCAGTTAGTTCCATCTGATGATTTCCATCCGCCAGAATGTCTTGCAAGGCGGCCTGTACCTCATCCAAAGACTTGAATCCCGGAAGATAGTCCTTCAAGTTCGCGACTCTGCTTTTTACAGAGCCGATTCCTTTGGCGTTCAGTTTTGACTCCGGAGTGTCCAGCACATGCGTCAATGTATCCAGGTCGACATCGTACATAAGGGTCCCGTGGATAATCTCCTGCCGCTTGGAAACTCTTCTAGCATAGCCGGATACCTTACGGCCTTCGACGAATATGTCGTTCCTTCCGGTCAGCTCGGCCGGTACTCCCAGTTGGCGGAGAGCGTCGACGATCGGGGCAGGAGTAGATCCTTCGCTTCGCTCAGGATGACAGGGAAGGGGGGCGACGATGGTGTAATTCAGGTTCTGGAGGTCGTGATAGACAGCGCCGCCGCCTGTGACTCGCCTTGCCAGAGTGATCCCGTTCGCGTTCAAGTATCCCAAATTAACTTCTGAATATGCGTTCTGGTTGAGCCCGATAATGACCGAAGGCCGGTTTCTCCAGAGGTAAAAATACGGCTCTTCAAGGACGAGATTCTCGAGACAGAACTCGTCCAAAGCCATATTGAAATACGGATCAGTGGAGTTATTCAGAAGATATCTCATCGAGAATTACTGGAAGGAAATACTGTTTTATCTGCGGATAGTTAGGGAGATGGGTCCCTGGATAGCGGTGCCCTCTGCAGGGATAGTGCGAATTGAATTCGTCGAAGCAGTCAACCATCTCGTCATGGTCGGCGAACAACCCGGTTGTAAGGGCGATTTCTGAATTATCAAGGCCCTCAAACTGAACGGCTTCCAACGCTTCATAACCTTGACAAATCTCCTCCGTGATCTCGAATGACAAAGCGCCGTCCCGCCGTGGAGAAAGATATTCCATTACTCCGATTTTGCTTCTCAGAAGGCGGGAGACGTGAAAATCAGGATTGACAAGCACCTTGCGGAAGCCCCTGAGTTTCTGTGCCCAAAAACCGCCAAGAGAGTGTCCCACAATCAGGTCCGGTCTCTCACTTGAGCATATTCCTTCAAGCATGGCCAAAGCGTCTGAAGGCTCTATCGGCACGTCAGGGGCAAGAACCTCACTCCCTTTGAGTAGAATCCGTAGGGAAGAGGCCATCTTGTATGCGCCCGAAGATGCAAGGCCATGTATGAATAATATCTTCATTTACAACTATTTCCGGCTTTCGAGGATTAGGTCTCCGAGTTCTTCTAGATCCCTGACGATAAAGTCAGCCGTCCCGGCCTCAAGAGCAGTCTCAAGAGTTGTCTCACCTGATAGGACCAGCACGCTGACAGCACCTGCCCGGCGTCCCATCTCGATGTCGGTGTAGATCCTGTCCCCGACCATAGCTATCTCATCAGGACGTAGTCCATGGCGGTCACGGATGCCGTCCAGCATCGTGGGATCTGGCTTGCCCATAACCTTGTCGGGCTTTCGTCCCGTGGCTGCCTCGATGCATTTCTGGAGAGAACCGCAATCCACAAGGATGGTTTCAGCGTCAGTCGGACAGACCCAATCAGGATTAGTGGCGATGTAGGGAACTCCTTGCTTCGCCCACCAAGCGGCCCTGCAGAGCCTTGAATAAACCAATGTCGTGTCGAAAGCGACTATCAGCATGTCAGGTTTGTCTGCAGGATCGTCCTCACATGAAATGAACCCAGCCTCCACGAACTGCGCCCTCATACTAGGAGTCCCGAGCATAAACAGTCTCTTGACTTCCGGGTAAGTCTTCTTGATATAATCTATCGTGGCTATAGGAGTGGTGTACATGTCCTCCCAGGCGCACTCAATGCCCATTTTGGCCAACTTGGAGACATAGTCCCCGACAGACTTCGTGGGGTTGTTTGTCAGGAATGAATGTCCAACTCCAGCGGCCTTGAGAGCGTCCAGCGTCGGTATGGTGAATGGGAATATATTGTTCTCCATATAGATAGTCCCATCCATGTCAAGCGCCAGATGCCTGATGTGGCGCAGCCGCTCACGTTGCTCCCCAGACAGCGTCTTATTGTAGTTCTCTTTCATATTAATCGCAAATATACTAATTCCGCAGCGTTGTCGAAACCACGGTGTCATTTTAGGTGATCGAATGTGATTCCGAATTCTTATATTTGTACTAATACAATTTGATAGGCGATATGAAAGCGGTTACAATCCCCAAAACACTTGTTTTAGGAGTAATTCTCTCCCTCGTTTCCTGCAAAGGGGGAATCCGTATCGATGACAATCTTCCGGCCGGGAACATCATTGTGGAGAAAATGTCAGGAGACACGGTTTATGTCAAGCCTGATCTCAGGGACACTGAGGGAGAATGGTTCTATTGGGCTATGAGGGTTCAAGGGGCGCAGGGAAAGACCCTCGTGTTCAAGTTCCCTTTCGCTTGCGTGGGAGTGCGGGGAGCGGTTGTCTCTCTTGACAAAGGAAAGACTTTCTCCTTTGCCGGCAACGAGTCAAGGTACTGGTATTCATTCACTTGGACCTTTGGTCCAAAAGACAAGGACGTTTATTTCTACGAGTGCCATCCCTATCTTTTGGCCGACTGGAACAGCTTTGTCAGCTCAATAGACAAGGAAGACATCTCTTTGGGAGTATTATGTCAGAGCAGGGAGGGCAAGGATGTTCCCCAAGCGACTATCGGAAGAAGGGACGGGAAGGCGGAGCATAAAGTTGTGATATCCGCCCGTCATCATTGCTCCGAGACTATGGCCTCTTATGTGATGGAGGGCATTGTTAAAGGCTTCCTCGCTGATGATGAGGCTGGTAAATGGTTGAGGGACAATGTGGAACTGACCATTGTGCCTTTCGTGGACTATGATGGGGCAATGAATGGTGACCAGGGTAAGAACCGCCGTCCTCACGACCATAACAGGGACTACACTGAGTTCCTTTATCCTGAGACAAAAGCTCTCACAGAGCTGTGGAAGGAAAAGTGTCCGGAGATAATCCTTGACCTCCACTGTCCTTGGATATATGGAGAACTGAATAACGAGCACGTTTACTGTCCTCGCGGGGACCCCGCCATAACTCCGAATATGGAGGCGGAGGATCATTTCTTGAGTCTTGTCGAGAAAGAAGCGAGGGGATTGCCTTATCAAGTGTCAGGGAATATTCCCTTCGGAACCAACTGGAACACCAATCAGAACTATGCCCAGGGACTGTCAAGTCTCCAATGGGCAAGGATAAACGCTCCAGGGGCGCAGGTGTGCTGCTGTTTTGAGATTCCATTCGCCAATGCGAGAGGAACGGAGGTCAACCCCGAGTCTGCCAGAATCTTCGGAACAAGCATCGCTGCCGCTATAGCGGATTATTTTGAAGAACCTGGGCTATAACTGAAATGTCTTGAATTCACTATATTTGTGATATGGACCAGAGCATTAAGAAAAAATACAATTATTGGCAGTGGCGTACGCTCATCATATTGATGATCGGCTATGCGCTGTTCTATTTCGTGAGGAAGAATTTCAGCATCGCCATGCCGGCGTTGAAATCAGAGCTCGGGCTTGACGAGACCCAGCTTGGTATATTCTTGACCCTCAATGGAATAGTATATGGAATATCCCGCTTCATCAACGGATTCATCTCCGATCGGGCACGCTCGAAGAAATTCATTATGGGCCTGGGACTTCTGCTCTCAGCGGTAGTGAACTTCGTAATAGGCCTCAGCCCCCAGATGAACGGGCTGTTCCATTATATGGACGCCAGCGGAAAAGCCACTGTCGGTTTGGTCTATTTCATTGGTTCCCTGTGGCTTATCAACGGTTTTACCCAAGGGATGGGCTATCCTCCTTGCGGCAGCCTTATGGCCCATTGGATAAAGCCTTCCGAGTTGGCCACGAAGCAGAGTGTATGGAATAGCTCCCACTCTATTGGAGCGGGTCTTGTGGCCGTTCTGATCGGAACATTCATCCTCGGGCGTTTTGGCTATGAGGCTTGGCAGTGGTGTTTCTTCATTCCCGCCATTCTCGCGGCCGCAGGCAGTTTCCTCCTGTTCTTCGGCCTGAAGAATTCCCCATCAGATGTTGGGCTTCCGAGTCCGGAACTTCTTGACGAGCATATAACATCAAAACCTGTCGAAGAGAAGACTGAGACCCCAGAGCATGCCCATGCCCTGTACAAGGTGCTTCTGAAGAAGATGGTTTTCCGAAACCCGATGATTTGGATCCTCGCGGTCTCCAATTTCTGCGTCTATGTCATAAGATTCACGATCCTTGACTGGGGATCTATGTTCCTAACTGATTATAAGCAGCTTCCGATTGCCACTGCGGCGAATGTCGTTGCCGCTTCCGAGATAGTCGGAGGCATCATCGGCACCCTGCTGGCGGGATGGGTGACGGACCGCTTCTTCAAGAGTAAGGCGCACCATACTTGTCTGATATTCATGGTGATGGCTACATTGTGCTTCTTCGCTTTCTGGAGGATGCCGCAATCCAACACAGGTTTGGCGATATTCTTCTTGATCATGTCCAGTTTCTTCATTTACGGTCCTCAGGCGCTCACCGGAATAGCCGCTTCCAACCAGGCGACCAAGCGAGCCGCCGCATCCGCGAATGGTATTCTCGGAATATTCGGTTACGCCAGCACGACTGTTTCCGGACTTGCTTTCGGTATGATCGCCAAGTCTTTCGGTTGGAACACCGTGTTTGCCGTGGCGATCGCGTTCGGTATTCTCGGTTGCTTGGTTTTCGCCATCATGTGGAAAGCTCCTGCAGACGGATATGCAAAGGCTGAGAAGATTATTGAAGAGTTTGATTCCGCCAATTAAAATGGACCCAAAGAAAAGACTAGCCTCACTCGACATCCTTCGTGGAATGGACCTGTTCCTTCTCCTCGTCGCAGGCCCGCTTATCCATACTTTCTTGAGTATCAACCAGTCTCCCGCGTGGGATGGGGTCCGCCACCAGGTCACCCATGTCTCTTGGGAAGGTTTTGTGCTTTGGGATATAATAATGCCCTTGTTCATGTTCATGTCAGGGGCGACCATCCCGTTCTCCATGGCTAAATACAGGGAAGGGGAGAAGCCAGGTAAGGCGTTCCATCTAAAGCTTTTAAAGCGCTTCGCTCTGTTGTTCTTCTTGGGCTGGATCGTGCAAGGAAATCTGCTGAATCTCGATTTCAAAGTGTTCCACCCGTTCGCGAACACGCTTCAAGCCATCGCAGTCGGCTATGTTTTCGCCGCCTTGGCGTTCGTTTATTTAGGCAAGAAAGGGAGTTGGATATTCGGCACGGCATGTTTCCTTTTGTATATCCTCGTGTTTGTCATTTTCGGGCACATGAATCTAGATCCGCAAGGGAATATCGCGATGGTGATCGACAAGGCTGTGCTGGGATCCCACCGCGACGGGGTGATTTGGAACCCTGACGGGACCTGGGCATGGAACGAGGGATATCAATACACTTGGATCCTCAGTAGTCTCAATTTCATCGTTACCGTGATGTTAGGCTGTTATGCTGGCAGCATCCTGAAAGATGAGACATGGAGAAAAGCGATGAGGGGATATGTGCTCGCGGCAACCGGAGTATCACTTATCATCCTCGGCATCGCTCTTGACTCTTGGTTCCCTTGCATAAAAAAGATCTGGAGCAGTTCAATGACTCTGTATTCGGCAGGTTTCTGTAGCTTGGCACTGGCTTTAGTCTACCTGATTGTTGATGTGTGGGGCAAGAGCAAAGGCTTGAATTGGTTGAAGTTCTTCGGTATGAACTCTATAGCGGCTTACTGCATCGGAGAGGTAATCAATTTCTCTTCCGTCAGCAAGTCCCTGCTCCATGGGTTCTCCCATCTGACCGGAGACTATTATCAACTGATCATCACCTTGGGCAACGTCACGATTCTCTTCCTCATCATGATGCTCATGTACAAGAAGGGAATATTCCTTAAGGCCTGACGATGGACATCCCTGTCGAGCGACATCCTTTTGAACCTTTCTTGCCAGAAGGGGCTAAGGTGCTGATGCTGGGGAGTTTCCCTCCTCAGCCCAAGCGCTGGAGCATGGAGTTCTATTACCCGAATTTCATCAATGATTTCTGGAGGATTATCGGGATATTGTTCTTTGACGACCGGGACAGGTTCGTGGACATCCACGCCAAGAAGTTCAAGCTCCAGGAAATCAAGGAGTTCTGCTCAGAGAAGGGAATAGCGATGTTCGACACCGCCACAGCAGTGCGTCGGCTCAAGGACAACGCTTCCGACAAGTTTCTGGAAGTTGTGGAACCTACTGACATTCCTGCGCTTCTGCGTAGAATACCGCTCTGTGAGGCGGTTGTGGTCACCGGAGAAAAGGCGGCCCAAACACTTTGCGAGGCTTTCGGGACAGAGGCTCCGGCTGTAGGAGATTATTCAGAGTTTAGTTTTGAGGGAAGGAATATGCGTCTTTATCGCATGCCCTCCACCTCCCGGGCATACCCCCTCCCGATACAGAAAAAAGCCGACGTTTACCGCCGGCTCTTCGAAGATTCGGGGATGTTATAATGTCACCTTAATGGAGACTTTCTCGTGGGGCTGGACGTTCTTGATCTCAAAGCCTACGAGGCAGGTTCCGGGATTGTCGGCGTCGTAGTCGTGCCGTGGAGCCGTGGGCCATATGCGTGGGCTGGCGTAATGCTTTGTGGATAATCTCAATATCCTGGTCTTACCATCTTTTTTCAGTTCTATCGTCGCGGGACCGAGAATCCGCGCCTCAGCCTCGGTGCACATGGTCCAGAAAAGGTTCTGCTTGGTCTCGCCACCGATGAAGAAATCCTCGACATGGAGATTGTCTTTCTTGTCGAGATAGACCTTTCTGTAGCAGGAGTCGAGATCACCGCCATAGAAAGAGGTCATGGGCAGCCCGCAGCCTTTCTTGGACTTCTTCTTCCAAACATCACGGATAGGAATCCTTGTATCGACAATCGGTCTTTTCCCCTTGACGGTCAGGATGTTATGTGACTCCGCCCCAATCCTGAAAACATCCCATCGCTGGCTTTCCTGATCCATCGCCCACAGGTTTACTCCCCGGGTCTCAAGCGAGTTGTAATTCTGGCTGCCGAGATCAATCGCCCAGCTCACCCCATCACTTTCGAAAAAGAATGACCCGGTGTCAATATGACCGTGATTGTCTGCCGCTCGACCGCCTTTGACGGCCAGATAGGTGTCGTTCTTGTTGTCCCATCCGCTCCTGTAGATGAACATAGGCTCAAGGCCTGAGCAAATGTAGAAATTGTCCTCAGGCTTCGGAATCGCATTGAAATCTATCAAGCGTCCGGCGATCAGGAACATGGGGAACAGCCTATCCTCGTCGTGCATGATGAGCCCCCGATCAGAATGGAAAGTGAGCTCGGGGTATAAAACGGAAAGGTCTTTTGTCTTTGTCGCCATCCATGCCTGGATGTGCTGGAAATTCTGTCTTCTTCCGCCGTCGAAATAGCTGAAAACATTGTGCATGGGGGTGCTCATCATACTGATGAACCGAGAGGAATTATAGAATCTCTCCTGTCCGTCCATGAGTCCGAGGTCGCTGCCGAAGGCGCTCTCAAGAGCCGAGATCAACATGACCTGGAAAGATGTGCCGTATGCCCAGTAGCCGTAACCCTCCGGATAGCAGCCCTCCTCAGAGTAACTGGCCAAGCTTATGGGATTGGAATCCAGGCATTTGGATATCATCGCCGTGGCCTCTTCCGGAATGTCATCGTATATCGCCAGGGCGCCGTAGACCATTCCGGCGTTGCAGACTTGATTCCAATTGTTGTTGGAAGTGAAGAACCATTGTCCTTCCGAGGTGCGTAATCCTTTGCTCAGGATAGATTCACGAATCTCAGCCCTTTCGGCCTCACTCATGACATCGTGCAACCAGTCGTATCCTATCGAGACCGCCATCGTCATCTCACCGACATCCAGG
Source organism: uncultured Bacteroidales bacterium (assembly GCA_900320365.1). Lineage (GTDB taxonomy): Bacteria > Bacteroidota > Bacteroidia > Bacteroidales > UBA932 > Cryptobacteroides. The sequence goes on along the minus strand of ONSC01000007.1, from coordinate 48,315 downwards.
AAATGAGAGGGGTTCCAGTCGCTGAAATGGCAGAGCGCGAGCATCTCGCTCACCGCCCGGTCTGAATACTTCTTATCTCCTTCCAACCTGTACATTGTGGAGAGGTAGAACACCCTTTTGAGTGCCTGGCGGGAGACACTCAGCAGCCGACGTCCGGTCATTATACGCTCCAGAGGTGGTTCTGCAAGGAGATTGTCGGAGAATACCTTGATGTAGGAATATGCTTCAGCCATGATCCCACCTTTTCCGACAGCTTCCTTGACGGCATTCTCCTCTCCCGCCCTCAGCACGAGTCTGGGATGGGCGCATGGCTCGGGAATGGTTCTCCCTGCCATGAGAATCTGGAAGGAGAGAAGGCATGCCACTGCCAGAAACGAGCTCATTAAGATCTTTCTCATCGCTTTCTCAAGTTTGAGTCTGAAAACTCTCTAAAGATAGTGAAAAATGAGTATATTTGTAGTTTAAAGGAGTTATTCATATGGCTAAAGAGATAAAGTTCTCCCTGGTGTACAGGGACATGTGGCAGAGCTCGGGCAAATATGTCCCGAGGGTGGATCAGCTTTGCGAGGTCGCTCCAGCGATTGTTGATATGGGTTGTTTCGACCGGGTTGAGACTAATGGAGGCGCCTTCGAGCAGGTTAACCTTCTTTTTGGGGAGAACCCCAATGTGGCGGTACGCAAGTGGACGGCACCCTTCCATAAGGCCGGCATCCAGACACATATGCTTGAAAGGGGACTTAACGCTCTGAGGATGAATCCTGTGCCGAGGGATGTCAGGGACCTGATGTTCAAGGTGAAGAAGAAGCAAGGCACGGACATCGCCCGCTCTTTCTGCGGTCTCAATGACCATCGCAATCTCCGCGGCTCGGTAGAGGGAGCGAAGAAAGGAGGGATGATCTCGCAGGTAGCGCTTTCGATAACGAATTCTCCTGTCCACACAGTGGAATACTACATGGGGATTGTCGACAAGGTCGTGGAGTATGGTTGTGATGAGATATGCCTCAAGGATATGGCCGGAATCGGCCGTCCCACCTTCCTCGGGGAACTCGTCAGGGACATAAAGAAGAAATATCCCCACATCGTGGTCCAGTACCATGGCCACACCGGCCCAGGGTTTTCACCCGCATCGATGCTTGAGGTCGCCAGGGCTGGCGCCGAGTATCTTGATGTGGCGGTTGAGCCTCTTTCTTGGGGCAAGGTCCACCCGGACGTGATCACCATCCGTGAGATGATGAAGGCCGATGGTTTCCTTGTGAAGGACTTGAATATGGACGCCTATATGGAGGTGCGTCGTTTGACCCAGAAGTTCATTGACGACTTCCTTGGCTACTGGATCAATCCCACCAACTCCCAGATGAGCTCACTACTTGTGGGATGCGGTCTGCCTGGTGGAATGATGGGCTCGATGATGGCTGACCTCAGGGGCTTCCAAGGAGCCATCAATGCCGCGCAGAGGTCGCACGGTCGTCCTGAGATGAGCCTTGACACATTGATGGTCAAGCTCTTCCAGGAGGTTGAGTACGTATGGCCACGCTTAGGTTATCCGCCTCTCGTGACACCTTTCAGCCAGTATGTCAAGAACACCGCTTTGATGAATCTCTTCAATATGCTCAATGACAAACCTCGCTGGACCACCATCGACAAGGACACTTGGGGGATGATTCTAGGCAATATGGGACAGCTTCCCGGTCCTCTCGCTCCGGAGATCGTGGAACTAGCTAAGGAGAAGGGTTTGGAGTTCTCAACAGGCAATCCTCAGGACAACTATCCCGATGAGCTTCCGCATTTCAGGAAGATGATGGACGAGGAAGGCTGGGATTATGGTGAGGATGACGAGGAACTCTTCGAGATGGCCATGCATGAGCGTCAGTACCGCGACTACAAGAGCGGCATCGCCAAAGAGCGCTTCAACAAGGAGCTTGAGGATTTCAAAGCCAAGGCCGGCGCACCGATAGTGGTTACCCGTCCCGTGGTTGAGATGCCCGCTTTTGATGTGGAGGAATACACCCGTCGTTATCCCCATGCTGTTCCCGTTCAGGCACCTGTCAAGGGCCAACTCTTGTGGCAGGTCGATGTTGACGATGATTCCAAGGCTCCTGTAGCCGGGACTGAGGTCAAAGTTGGCAAGGGAATGGGCTTTGTCCAGACATATTACGGGATGGAAGAGATTGTTCCCGCGGTGGATGGCCGTGTCGTGGCTGTCCTCGGTAAGCAGGGAGACAAGGTCGCCAAGGGCGAGATTATAGCTTTTGTTCAAGGTTCGGCTGAATAATGAGAAAAGTTCTCCAGATCGCTGTTGTCTTGCTGTCCGTCGCCATGATGGCGACGGGGTGCGATTTCTTCCGTATGTTGGCTGGGAGGCCGACTTCGAAGGATATCGAGGTAAAGCGTGAGAAGATCCTTCGCTCCTATCAGGAAGAAGAGGTATCGGCTCCTGACCGGCGGGACGACGGGCAAAGGCCGTACTCAGCCGCAGCGGAGCAAGGCGAAGCGAGGATGGACTCGGCCGTGACCGATCATCCCGCCGGATCCCCGGTCAAGCCGGGGGTGACAGGGAAGAAGGCGGAAAAGAAGCGTTATTATGTGATTATGGGAGCATTCTCGAGCAAAGATAACGCTGTCAAATACGCCGAACGTATCAAGGCCTATGGCTATGAGCCGGAGTTCTTCGGCTTCACAGAGGGGCGCACCGCCGTCGGTATCGGGGGGACTGATGATCCTGAGGAGGTTAAAGCTTTCATGAAAGAGTTGAAAGGGCAGGATTTTTGCCCTGAGGGCGTCTGGATTTTAGACAGAAAGAAAGACAGCGAGACAGTATCCGCTTTCAAGGAACATGTGACGACCATCTCTTCCGCTATGATGGAAGGCCGTAAGGCCGGTTCTGAAGGCGAGAAACTCACGGCGGACTATATCACTGAGACACTGAAATCCTATGGGATCGATGTGATTTCACAGGATGGAGGAGATCCTTTCGGAATACGTCAGGAGAATGGCGATACCCTTGTCTCAAGGAATGTGTGCGCTTTCATTCAAGGAGGTGACAAGACGTTGAGGGATAATTATATAGTCATAGGTGCCAGGATGGATAACCTAGGCACGGGGTCTATGACTGTAGATGGCGTGAAGGTTGAGAAGATTTATTACGGGGCAAACGGGAACGCGTCAGGTGTGGCCATGATGCTTGAGCTCGCCCGGATGCTCAAGACCAATAAGGCCTTGCTTCGCAGGTCTGTCCTGCTGGTCGCTTTCGGTGCCTCAAGGGAGGCATTCGCCGGTTCCTGGTACTTCCTGAACAGGTCGTTCTCTGATGTTTCCAATATTGACGCCATGATCAATTTGGACATGCTCGGCACCGGCTCTGACGGTTTCTTCGCATATACCGCCTCAAATGCCGACATGAATGCGATCGCAGAGGCCCTCTCCAACGAGTTGCAGCCTATCAGACCGACCATCACGGCGCAAGAGCCGTACCCTTCAGATCATATAGCGTTTTATGACAAGAAGATTCCCTCGGTCTTTTTCACGACTGGCAGGTATCCGGCTCATGACACAGAGCGTGACACCCAGTCAATCATAGACTATGAGACGATGGAGAGGGAACTTGAGTTCATCTACAGCTACGCGATCGCTCTCTCTGGAGGACCGAAACCGATATTCAACCCTTCCGATGTGGTCAAATTGACTGGAGGTGTGTCTGATGCCGTACCATATTACGATTGCGACGTCAAGCCTTCTTTCCTCGGGAGTGACGACCCGAAAGTGTTCCTTAAGAAATGGGTGTATTCTTATATGAAATATCCCGAGGAAGCTATCAGCCAGGGCATCCAGGGGCGCGTGCTTGTGGATTTTGTGATCGGTGAAGACGGTAAGGTCAGGAATGTGAAAGTCCTGAAGGGGGCGGATCCTCTTTTGGACGATGAGGCTGTGAGGATAATAAGCGCCTCTCCCCAATGGAAACCCGGCAGGGTCAGAGGGCAGAAAGTCAGCTCGGAGATGTCCCTTTACGTTGAGTTCCGCTTGGAGAAAAAAGGGACCAAGAGTTTCGGTTTGAAAAAGTATTGATATTCAGAAATAACAGACAGATAATGGATTACGATTTCAGGACAATTGAAAGCAAGTGGCAGTCTTATTGGGCGGAGAAAGGTACTTTCAAGACCAAGGCGGACCCGTCGAAACCTAAGTTCTATGTTCTCGACATGTTCCCTTACCCTTCTGGAGCCGGATTGCATGTAGGGCATCCCCTGGGTTATATTGCCAGTGACATTTTCTCCAGGTACAAGAGATTGAAGGGCTTCAATGTCCTCCATCCCATGGGTTATGACGCCTTTGGACTTCCCGCCGAGCAGTATGCCATCCAGACAGGCCAGCATCCTGAGGTCACGACCGTGAAGAATATAAACCGCTACCGCCAGCAGATGGACCGGATCGGTTTCTCCTATGATTGGGACCGCGAGGTCCGCACTTGCGATCCCGCTTACTACAAGTGGACGCAGTGGGCCTTCCTGAAAATGTTCGGAAGCTGGTATGATATTGATCTTGACAAGGCCCGTCCCATTGAGGACCTTGTCGCCGCTTTCGAGAAAGGAGGCGACGCCGCTGTCAACGCGGCTTGCTCCGATCATGAGCCTTTCTCCGCTGATCAGTGGAAGTCGTTCTCTGACAAGGAGAAATCCGACATGCTGATGAATTATCGCATCGCTTATCAAGGTGAGACATCCGTAAACTGGTGCGCCGGTCTCGGTACTGTTCTGGCCAATGACGAGGTTAAAGACGGACTCTCGGTCAGGGGAGGCTACCCTGTTGAGCAGAAAAAGATGATGCAGTGGCAGTTGAGGGTCTCAGCGTATGCCGGAAGGCTGCTTGAGGGGCTTGACAGGATCGATTGGACCGATTCCCTCAAAGAGATGCAGCGTAACTGGATCGGCAAGTCTAAAGGCTGCGAGGTCGTGTTCAAGTGCTTCAACGGGGATGTCGAGCATGATGTCACCATATTCACGACCAGGGTGGACACTATTTTTGGAGTGACCTTTATGGTTTTGGCTCCTGAGAGCGAACTTGTTGAGGTTCTTACGACCGATGATCAGAAGAAGGAAGTGGCTGATTATCTGGCTTATGTGAAGAAAAAGACTGAGAGGGAGAGAATCGCCGAGACAAAGACCGTCACGGGAGTCTTCTCAGGTTCTTATGGAGTGAATCCTTTGACAGGCGAGAGAGTTCCCATCTGGATTTCCGAGTATGTCTTGGCGGGGTATGGTACCGGAGCTATCATGGCTGTACCCGCACATGACAGCAGGGACTATGTGTTTGCCAAGAAATTCAATCTCCCGATCGTCCCGATCATCGAAGGTTGCGATGTGAGTGAGTCGAGTTTCGACGCCAAGGAAGGCAAGATGGTCAATTCCGGATTCCTGGATGGGATGGAAGTTAAGGACGCCATCCCTGCGGCTATCGATTATGTGGAGAAAAAGGGGCTGGGTCACGCCAAGGTCAACTACAGGCTACGTGACGCTATTTTCAGCCGTCAGAGGTATTGGGGTGAGCCCTTCCCGATCTACTATAAGGACGGGATTCCTACTCCGGTTCCGTTCGAGGACTTGCCTCTGACTCTTCCTGAGATAGACGAGTTCAAACCCACTGAGAATGGTGAGCCGCCGCTCGCCAGAGCCAAGAACTGGACTTATAATGGTTATCCTCTTGAGACAAGCACCATGCCTGGTTTCGCCGGTTCCAGCGCATATTATCTCAGGTATATGGATCCTCATAACGATGAGGCGCTTGTGGATAAAGACGTGGATGCTTATTGGAGGGATGTCGATCTTTACATCGGCGGAACCGAGCATGCCACCGGTCATCTCATTTATTCCCGCTTCTGGAACAAGTTCTTGTTCGATCTCGGCTATGTGTGCGAGGACGAGCCTTTCCGCAAGCTCATCAACCAGCGAGATACATCTGGACATTAGTCTTGTGGGGAACGACAAACTCGATCTCGACGGTTTCAGGGCGTGGCGGCCCGAGTTCGCCGACGCGGAGTTTGTCCTTGAGAATGGGGAATACATCTGCGGATGGGCTGTCGAGAAGATGAGCAAGTCCATGTTCAATGTTGTCAATCCTGACAAGATTTGCGACGATTATGGCGCTGACACATTGAGGCTTTACGAGATGTTCCTTGGACCGCTCGAGCAGAGCAAACCTTGGGACACTAAAGGTATCGACGGTGTCAACCGCTTCCTAAAGAAATTCTGGAGGATGTTCTTTGACGGTGACTCTCTCGCCGTTTCAGATGAGGAGCCTACCAATGAGGAACTAAAGGTTCTCCATAAGCTTATTGGTAAAGAGGAATACGACATTGAGCACTTCTCTTTCAACACCACGGTCAGCGCTTTCATGATAGCGTTGAATGACCTTAGTGCCTTGAAGTGCTGCAAGCGCGCTATTTTGGAGCCTATGACAATACTCTTGTCGCCATTCGCGCCTCATATCGCTGAGGAGCTTTGGTCTCTTCTTGGGCATGAGGATAGCGTGACGTACGCTTCTTTCCCTGTATTCAATCCATCACTTGCCGCGGAAGAGAGTGTCAAGTACCCTGTCTCATTCAATGGCAAGACCCGCTTCATGGTCGATCTTCCAAAGTCTATGACTCCGGCCGAAGTTGAGGCCGAGATCCGTGGGATGGAGCAGACATCCAAGTGGGTTGGCGACAAGAGCATAGTTAAAATCATAGTGGTACCCGGTAGAATTGTCAATATTGTCATAAAGTGATTCAACCATGTCCCCGAGGCTGATTAAAAGCAAATCTTCGTTCCTGAGCGTTCTGGATGACTATGTGGTTATAACCATAGGAGTGCTCTTTTACACCTTCGCATGGGCGGACATGCTGATACCCAATGGTATAGCCAGCGGAGGTCTGACAGGAGCATGTACGATTCTGAATTTCGCCACAGGCATTCCGGTGTACCTGTCCTATATTGTTGTCAATGGTTTGCTCATATTGCTCGGAACCCTCATTCTCGGAAAAGGCTTCGGATTCAAGACCCTTTACGCTATAGGACTATCCACTGTAGGGCTTGATTTCCTCGCTGGAATGGAGTTTCTACATGTGTTTTTCGACAATAAACTTCTCCTTGTGATAGTGGCCGCCATCATCGAGTCTATCGGCATTACATGCATCCTGGCTCGAGGTGGAAGCACTGGAGGAACCGATATTGTCGCGTTGATAGTCAATAAGTTCTGGCCGGTTTCATTGGGTAAGGTCTTCCTTGCTATGGATGTGTTCATCATAGCCTCGATACTCTTGATTCCCGGTAAGACCGTGGAGGATATGGTCTATGGTTATGTCGCCATGGTCATCTTCTCGGTTTTTGTGGATTGGGTACTCCTGGGGCGGAACTCGACATGGCAGATTATGGTGTTCTCCAATAAATACAAGGAGATAGCGGACACCGTTATCCATGATCTCAACAGGGGTGTGACAGCCCTTGACGCCCAAGGGTGGTATTCCGGTGAGAACAAAAAAGTGCTGCTAATCATGGTGCGTAAACCCGAGCTTCATACAATCACCAAGACTGTGAAGGAGATAGATCCTTCCGCCTTTGTGACAGTCTCTTCAGCTAGCACTGTCTATGGGGAGGGTTTCGACGAGATGAAGACTGGTCTCAAATTGATGCGTAAAAAGAAATCGAACAATGGCTAACAGACAGAAGAACATCCTGCGGACAATTAAGGAGTACGTCCTCATCACGCTTGGAATCCTGATATATACCTGTGGCTGGACAATCTTCCTCACTCCGAACAACATGTTTGGAGGTGGAGTGTCCGGTATAAGCGCCATCGTCCAATTCGCCACTGGGATAAAGATGGGTTATACCTATTTCGTGATCAACGCTTTGTTATTGCTGATCTCGTTGTTCATTATAGGACCTTCTTTCGGAATCAAGACTGTATATGCCATATTCCTGGCATCTTTCTGCCTTAATATTGAGCAGAGCATCATCCCGGCTCAGTTTATCCAGGATTTCGCTTTTTCAAATGGCAAGCTTCTCTGCTCCATAATTGGAGGTTCGATGGCCGGTTTCGGAATAGGGATGTCCATCTCTCAAGGCGGCAGCACCGGAGGTACTGACATCATAGCTCTCATTATCACGAAGTTCCATAATATCTCTCCTGGAAAGGTGATCCTGCTGATTGATGTGTTCATTATCGCATCATCTCTCCTGGTACCCTCCTATACTGCTGATGGACAACGACTTCCATTTGTGGATAAGTTCATCACAGCCGTATACGGAATGATTATCGTCACCGTGTGCGGTAATGTTGCGGATCTTTATCTGGCTGGGTCAAAACAGAGCGTGCAGATATTCATCATGTCACATCACCATGAGGCTATCGCTGACATGATAGCACGGGATTTCCATCGCGGTGTGACAATCTTAGATGGGAAAGGCTGGTATACAAAACAGGAGTCCTCTGTCCTTATGGTCATCACTCGCAAGACGGATGTGAACATGTTGCTCAGGGCGGTGAAGCAGATAGACTCAGACGCTTTCTTGTCAGTCTCCTCTGTCGCGGGTGTCTATGGTAAAGGATTTGACACGATCAAGGATAAAAAAGCTTAATTTCTATTTTTTATAAGCGATTTTGAAAAGATACCCCCTGCGTACCACCACGCAGGGGGTGTTTTGTTTAGTTTTTATCATTAATTTCAGCATCGCATAAACGGAAAACTTTTTATTAACTAATCTTGAACGTCATGTCGGTTATCATCGCGGTCTCTCTGATTGTCGAGTATTTGTTTTTCTTTTTTCATGATTTCAATAAAAACAAGGCGCATCTTACCCCTCGGTTTATAATCAGGATCATGGCGGGAGCTACAGGGGTCACTCTAGTCATCATGGAGATGCTGGGGGCATATCCTCCGGAGTCACGTTATCTGGTATTGGATATAATGGCCGCTGTGGAGATACTTCTCCTTTATCCTTGCTCTTTCGAGAAGGCTGGAAAATCTCTTTGGGCGGTGATAGCCTTGGATGGAGCCATAGCCATCTCCTTTGTCTTCTCGCTGTTTGTCTCTTCCAGAAGTTTCTCCTTCAGATCTGAGAGAGAGTTTTTCTCCTACATTGTGATACTTACTGTGTTCTCGGCATACTTTGTAGCGGTGGTGATCAAGAGACTAGGTGGAATAAGGATGTTTTTCCGCAACATTGCCGTATGGCACAACCTCGAGGATTATTCCCGATTTATTTATTCAATGGTGTATCTGGCTATGGTAGGCTTGTCTCTATGTTCCATCATCCTTCCCGGTGATGCCGGAGAGATTATGGTATATTCATGCCTGGCAATGTATATGCTTTTGTACGCCATTCTTTATCAAAAAGATCTTACGGGAAGGACATTCCTGTTGCCGGAAATGACAGAACAGAAGGTGAAAAACATAATAAAAGGCAACCTTAGGACTTCTTTCATCGATAAGGCGGAAGAAGACAAAAAGATGAACAATCTTTACAATAGGGTTATGATTTATATGAACGAGAAGAAACCTTTTCTTGACCCTGATTTCCACATGGAAGATATGGCTGAGGAGATGTATTCTAATAAACTGTACTTGTCACGGACCATTAACATCCTGTCAGGCAGGAACTTCCGTCAGTTTATAAACTATCATCGCATACAGTACGCCATCTCTTTATTCAAGAAAGATCCTAGGTTGAAGGTGGGTGAGGTGGCAACGATGTCGGGATTCCATTCCTCTGTGTCGTTCAATATGGCCTTCAAAGTCAATATGGGAAAGACTCCAACGGAGTGGTTGGGGGAGCATACGTTTGAAAGGTGACATAGTTTTTATATATTTGTCATCAGATAGACTCAATTATTCCGTTATGAAAAGATTTATCATTACCCTTCTTGCTTGTGCCATGGCGTTCACAACGGTCGGAGCTCAGAGCAGGAAAGCGGTCAAGCAGGCCAAGAAAGACACCAAGATTGAGGTGAAGCATCTCAAATCAGAGGGCTACAAATCTTTGGACAACATCAAGCTTGAAGATGCGGTCAACGGTTATCTGACTTCCAAGTATTCGACGAGAAACGCCGTCGAGGTCATAGGGAAGGCCACGGATAAGGATCTTAATGTCGCCAAGGCGGAGGCAAGGTCAGACGCTCTTTACGGGTATCCCGACGAGGATGTCGTGGACTCATTCTTTGTCTATAAGAAGACAAGGGGGAGATACGAAGTGGTTTGCTACGCCGCTGTCAAGGGGCGTTCGGCGAAAGATGCCTCTAAGGACCGGACACAGTCCCGCAGGCGTTCTGAGGGCACTGAGGCCGCTATAGCGAATGCCAGGGCGGATCAGGAAGCCCAGGAGGCTAGAGAGAGGGAAAAGAAAGAGGCGAAGCAGGCCAAGGCTAAAGAGAAAAAGGCCCTGAAGAAGGCCGAGAAGGATGCCCAGAGGGCTGATAAGAAAGCTGAGGCTGCTCGCAAGAAGGCGGCTGAGGCTTGGGAAAAGGTAGATGACTATAGATAAGCCTCAATTCCTTTCCAGGAAGATGGAGGTGGCGCCAAAAGCGTCATCTCCTCTTTTTTTACCGGGTGTGTGAAGCGGATTTCCCTGGAGTGGAGGCTTATCCCTCCATCCGGATTGGAACGGGGAGCCCCATATTTGAGGTCACCTTTGATCACACAACCCATAGCGGCTAGTTGGCAGCGTATTTGGTGGTGGCGTCCTGTGAGGAGTTGTACGGAAATGAGTGAATATCTGTCAGTCTTTCCCAAGAGCTGGTAGCGCAACCGGGCTTCCTTGGCACCATTCGCACCAGTCTTCGCAATGAAACTCTTGTTGATCTTCTCATTCCTTATCAGCCAATCGGTCAACTCTCCCTTCTCATTGGGTGGTGTGCCACAGCATAAGGCCCAATATGTCTTGTGCATGTCCCCGGTTCTGAACATCTCTGACAAACGTGAGAGAGCCTTGGACGTTTTGGCGAAGACGACAATACCGCTGACTGGCCTGTCAAGACGGTGCGGGATGCCTAAAAAGACCTTGCCTGGCTTTGAGTCCCTCTGGGCGATGTAAGCTTTCAAGGTCTCTGCCAGGCATTCGTCTCCGGTCTTGTCCCCTTGGACAATCTCTCCGGGGACTTTATTGAACACAAGGATATGATTATCCTCGTACAGAATCCTCGAAGAGAGGTCCTCGGACTCTCCAGGGCCAAGTCTCCGATATTCCATGATCTTTATTTCTGGATGGGAACCAACGCGAAGGAGGGCATTCCCTTGCAGCAAAGCTTCCCGTTCACCTCAAGCTTCGCGGAGCAGAAGAAAAGCTGCCCACGTCTCTCGTCAAGGCTGGCGGTGACTTCGCACACGTCGCCCGGCTTCACCGAGTTCTTGAAACGGACCTTGTCGATGCCCGCATAGAGGGTGATGTTTCCGGGAATCTCATCCTTTACGAGAATCGCGCAACTCTGTGCCATTATCTCGCAGAGGATCACTCCAGGGACAACAGGATTGCCAGGGAAATGTCCCCTGGTGAAGAACTCGTCCTCCTTGATCGTGTACTTGGAGTGGGCAAGTCCTTGCTCGTCGATATAAGCCTCCTCGATAAGGAGCATGGGCTCCCTGTGGGGAAGGAACTTCTTGATATCTTCTTTGTTGAGTATTTGTGTCATAGATAAGAGGCTTAGTCTTCACATTTCCTGAAAGCGACGCATGCGTCGTGGCCTCCGAATCCGAAGGAGTCGGAGATCCCGAGGGTGATATCCGCCTTGACAGCCTTGTTGGGAGTGTAGTCAAGGTCGCACTCGGGGTCGGGAGTGTCCAGGTTGATAGTTGGAGGGCAGATCCCGTCACGGATAGCGAGGATTGTGGCTATTGCCTCAGCCGCTCCAGCCGCACCGAACATGTGTCCGGTCATTGATTTGATTGAGCTGATATGCGCTTTGTAAGCGAAGTCTCCAAGGGCGTTCTTGTAAGCCTGGGTCTCGGCGGAATCGTTAAGTTTCGTGCCGGTGCCGTGGGCGTTGATGTATAGGACATCCTTATCCTTGTCGAACTTAGCCTCCTCGAGAGCGAGCTCAATACATCTGGCCTGGGTTGTGCCATCAGGCCTGGGGGCGGTTGAGTGGTATGCGTCGCAGGTATTGCCGTAACCGACCATTTCTCCATAAATCACAGCCCCGCGTGCTTTAGCGTGCTCATATTCCTCGAGAATGAGAGCGGCGGAACCGTCTCCCATCACGAATCCGGCCCTGTTGGCGTTGAATGGAAGCGAGGCGTATTTAGGATCAGTTGACCTTGAGAGGGCTTTGAGGTTGGCGAATCCGGCGATGCCGATCGGGATGGTGGCGTTCTCGCTGCCACCGGTGATGATTGCGTCGGCATAACCGTGCTTGATGGCCCTGTAGGCCTCTCCCATGGCGTTTGTGGATGTCGCGCAAGCTGTCACGATGTCAAGGCAGGGGCCTTCGGCATGATTGAGAATGGCGATCTGACCCGCGGCGATGTTGGAAATCATCGTGGGGATGAAAAGAGGTGATATCCATTGCCCGGAAGGGTCATCAATCATTTTGGCCATTTCCCTGTACTGGGTCGCGAACCCACCTATCCCGGAGCCGAAATAAACGCCGAATCTGAAAGGATCGATATTCTTGCCTTCTCCATCGGAAATAAGGCCAGATTGCTTGACAGCCTGGTAAGCGGCGGCGACGCCGAATTGTGTGAACAAGTCTTGCTTGCGGATGAAAGGCTTGTCCATTCCGTAATCCTCGGCATGGAACTCCTTGACTTTTCCGGCGATCCTCACCGGAAGTTGCTCTGTGTCCTCGCTCTCGATCACCTCGATACCGCAGTAACCGTCACAAAGGTTTTTCCAGAATGTGGTCACGTCATTTCCCACGGGGGAGATAACGCCCATACCTGTGATAACTACTCTTTTGTCCATGTATGATTGTATTTATTATTTCGTGTTCAAACAGATTACAAATATAACGATTAAAGTGGAGATTACCACTCGAGTACAGCGGCTCCGGACAGGAGACCGGCACCGAAAGCGCTGAGTACTATGATGTCACCTTTCTTGAACATGCCTTTCCTGTTGCATTCATCCAACAGAATGGGGCAGGAGGCTGAAGATGAGTTACCATGATCTTGAATATTCACAGGGAACCTGTCTGCAGGAACCTGCATGAAGTCAATGATCGAGTCAATGATTCTCTTGTTGGCTTGGTGAACCATAAACCAGGACACGTCTTCCTTTTTGATACCAACCTCGTCGAGAAGGCTCTTCACGCCATGAGTGCAAGCTTCCACCGCGAATCTGAACACCTCGCGGCCACGCATCTGAAGGGGAATGTCGCTCTCTGCCTTGTTGATATAAGGAGTGGATTCGAGGACCCTTCTCATAAAGAGCTTATCAGTGTCAGGTTGGGCTTTGAGCTTCGTGCCTTTAATGTTGTCTCCGGCTGCCAGGACAACGGCTCCGGCACCGTCCCCGAAGAGGACACAGGTGGAACGGTCCTGCCAGCTAGGCATTCTTGTAGGCTCCTCAATACAAGCGATGAGGACATTCTTGGCTTTTCCGGCCTTGTAATATGCCTCCGCCATGTCAAGGGCGTAGATGAATCCGGGGCATGCGCAGTTGATGTCGAACATCGGGCAGCTCAATCCGATTTTCTCGGCCACGACGCAGCTCATACCAGGGGTGATATGTTCCGAGACCACATTGGATACGATAAACAGATCGATATCCTCTACACCCAACCCGGCCATATCCAGGGCCTTCATCGCCGCTTCCGCCCCCAAGTCCTCGAGCCTCTCGTCTGAGATGACATGCCTGCTCGTGATACCGGTGCGAGTGGTGATCCACTCGTCACTGGTGTCGAGAAACTCGGATAGCATCTCGTTTGTGACTATCTTTTTGGGAAGCGCGCTTCCTGTTCCGATTATTCTCATAAATATCAGTATAAATTTATTACGCCGCGAAAATACCAATCTTCCTCTCGGCATCAAAATAATTGTGGCGAATAGCGGTTTTAGCGCTCTATAATAATCCAGGTGTGGTGAAGTGTGTGTATTTGTGGCGAAAGCGTCACATGCTTATGTCCTGAAAAAATGCTATATTTGTAAACTTCAAGGATAGTTATGGCAATTACTTCCAAGCTCCCGGATTATCTAAGGGGAAAATACCAACTGATCTACACCGTCACTTTCGCGGCGTTCTTCTCCATCGTGTTTCTCCTGCTGAGTCTTCCATTCTCGCATAATAGTTGGATGGCTCTCGGTAATTCCAGGTTCTTCGTTTTCACTGTCCTTTTCGCTACCGGTTCCCTCGCTTTTGTAGCTTTGAGCCGTCTGTTGATGTATCATACCAGAAACATTGTCCCCATGACATATCTCGGCTATGTGGCGTGGTGTGTTGGAGAGGTTGTGGTCATCTGTCTGGCTTATTCATTCATCACGGTGCCAATCACCGCTATCGGATGGGACCAGTTTCCCCGAACACTCGGGAACGCTCTTCTTTACGGGACAATCTCTTTGATAATCCCAGACATCCTCGCGGGGATGTATTTCGCCCTTCAAGACAAGAACCAGACAATCCGTCTGATGAATTATGGAAACGTTGTCCTTGACGAGAATGTCCTTCCCTCAAGACTTGAGAAAATAACCCTTTTCGACAACAACGGCAACCTGAAACTCTGTGTCAGCGCTTCCAGTCTATATTACCTTGAGTCAGACGACAATTACATCATCGTCCGTTACACTGACAGCGCTGGAGATATGAAGCGGTACATGATCCGCAGCAAGATGAAGACTGTTGAGGAAAGTTTCCAAGGAAGCAGCCTTGTGAGATGCCATCGAAAGTATATCGTGAATATGGACAAGGTGAAGGTCCTTCGTAAGGAAAAGGATGGATATGAGTTGGATCTGGACAATGACCTGATCCCTCCTATTCCAGTCACTAAGACTTATGAGGCGAATGTGTTGGCTAGATTCAACAGCGATATCCTACCTCGTCAACCTCTCAAGTGACAACTCAGCGAGAGACTTGACCATCGCCTTGTAGTCAGGGTTGCTGCTCTTCAGATATCTGTTAGCTATGGCGCAACAAATTGTGCCCGCTTTATGTCCCAACTGCCTTGCCAATCCGGCCACCGCGGAACCTTCCATCTCGAAATTCGTGATCCTGTAGTCTCCATAACGGAAAGACTCGAACTTCTCGAGCATATCAGGCATGGCCAAGCCTAAGCGGACCACTCTGCCTTGAGGCCCGTAAAAACCGGAGGCTGAGATTGTCATTCCTTTGACACTGCAGTCCTCAAATCTCTCTATAAGATCCTCACTCGCTTTAGCGAAATAGGGTGTGGGAAGATGCTTGTCCCAACCAGTATGCTCCATGAAAGCTTCTTCCATGTCTTTGTCGGTCACTCTGTCCCTATCCGCATACCAGTTGAGCAGTCCGTCGCAGCCTATCGAATAATGAGAGAATATCGGAGATCCTATGGGGATGTCCTCCTGGATGGCACCTGTGGTGCCGATTCTCAATATTGTCAACTCCCTGTGGTTTTTCTTCATTTCCCTTGTCGTGAAATCAATGTTAGCCAAGGCGTCAAGCTCGGTCATCACTATGTCACAGTTGTCTGTTCCGATGCCCGTGGATAGGACGGTCAGGCGTTTCCCGTTATATCTTCCGGTGATGGACACGAACTCACGGCTGGCATGGCGGAACTCCACGTCGGAGAGATAATAACCAATCATGTCCACCCTGCCTGGATCACCCACAAGTATCACAATATCAGCTAGTTCCTCTGGACGGAGGTGGATGTGGAAGGCGGATTGGTCGGAGTTGATTATAAGCTCGGATTCGGGTATTCTCATGGTGCTACTGATTATGTTTATCCCTCAAATATAACAAAAATCGCCGGAATTAGCTATTTTCGCGGTATGTGGCAAAGAATCCAGACATTGTATCTTGTGATCGCGACCGCATTGGTCGTGACGCTTTTCTTCAGCGTTAAATCTTTTACTGTCGGCACCGGCGGAGCGCACGTGGATGAGGTCAAGTATGTGGCTTTCATACCTTACCTGATATTGCTTGTCGTTGTTGGGCTGCTTCAGCTCATCTCGTTGATGGCATTCAAAGTGAGAGTGTTCCAGATGCGCACAGCTGTTCTGGCGGCTCTGGTTCTGCTTGGCTTGCAGGGCTGGCTTGTGTTTGATTATCTGGTAGCCGCCAAAGGTGTCTTATTCAATTGGACCGCCATTCTTCCCCTTATCGCGGCCATTTTGGATTTCATGGCTGCGAGGCGTATCTTCCGGGACCAGCTCCTGGTTGAGAGCTCGACCCGTCTCCGTTCACGTAAATAATAAGACTATCTGCTCTTCTCGTTGAGGAAGCTGGCGATGTCGTCCTCGAGATACTTCGAGAACTCATCGTCACCCTGTCTCTTGGCTTCAGAGGCCATGTAATAGATCAACTGGCAGTTGTATTCGAACTCATTCTTGTAATCCGGGTAGAAATCAAGGAAGAGGGCGATAGACTCCTTGGCCTGCTCCTCTAACTCGATAGCGACTTCCTTAGCCTTGTCTTTCTTTCCGAGAATATAGTAATACTTCATCATCTCGATAGGGAACAGGGCATTGGAAGACCACCCGAGAAGGCTGTTGTCGTACGGATACCTGTCTGGACGCATGATCTTACGGCACATGTCCAGCACATGCTCGGCTCTCTCATTCTCTCCTTCCTTTAAGAAAGCGCTTGCGGAAGAGATGAAAAGATTGCGCAAAGACATCACCCCAAGGAAGGTGTACATGTTCTGGTAATCAATGAGATAGTCATCACCAGCCACAGCATCGAACTTGAATGTCTCAGTGAGTTTGTGATATAGGTCATCCGTGTCCACAACACCCAAGTCGAAGGCTTTGATACTGTTCTTAATCGGAGTGAACCTGTATGAGAAACCATCATACATGAGGTAATTCTTAATGCCGACCTCAAGGTCTCCACCTTGATTAAGGAAGTTGAGAGGCCTGTCCCACTTGTAGTTGGAGAGAAGATCCAGAATGAATAATTCTGCTTTGGTGAGCCCGGTCTTGCCTTTGGGCATCTCCAGGATTATGGAGTCAGGGATCATGTCCGCGAACTTGGGACTGACAATGCCGTACTTGAGGCAATTCTCCTTATCCACCGGCATCACCATCTTCCTGGACACCCAGTAGTCAAGTTTGCGTCCATTCTGGGTCATGACTTTGGCGTCTGGGTGCTTGAACACTTTGATGCATTCAGAAAGGCTCACGGCCTGGTTCCTGTTATCTTGGATGAGAACCCAGTCGTTGGTTCCATAAAGATACTGATCCTGACCGATTGAGAGAGGAATAGGAGCGGCGTTGTTAATGGCGTACCTCATCTGGTCAATGTGCCAGTCTGTACCGAGAAGGGAAGTGTTGCATATTCTCACGTCATTCCTGATACCCTCGACTTCCTGGGCATACCAGAGAGGGAAGGTGTCATTGTCGCCATGAGTGACAAGAATACCATTAGGACCGATAGAGTTCAGGTAGTTCCACGCGATCTCAACGGCGGTACGACGGTGGCTTCTGTCGTGGTCATCCCACTCCTGGGCGCACATGAGTGCCGGGACACAAAGGCAACCGGCAGTGACAACGGCGGCTACCGCGGTGGTGTTCCTGGACTTTATGGCTTCGGAAATCCATGAGTAAAGTGCGGCTACAGCCAGGCCGATCCAGAATGTGAACGCATAGAAGGAACCGGCATAAGCATAATCCCTCTCACGGACCTGGAATGGAGCCTGGTTTAGATACATCACGACAGCGATACCCGTCATGAAGAACAGGATGAATGTCAGCCAGCATCCACGCTTGTCCTTGTCAAATTGGAACAGCAATCCAAGTATTCCGAGAAGAAGCGGAAGGAAGAACAAATGATTCTTGCCTTTGTTCTCCTTGAGCCATGTGGGGACGTTTTCCTGATTCCCGAGATGGATCTCGTCAATAGGCTTTATACCGCTTTCCCAGTTGCCGGCGAACAACTCGGGAGTAGGGGCGTGGATCTCGTTTTGGCGTCCGACGAAGTTCCACATGAAATACCTCCAATACATCCATCCGAGCTGGAAGTTGAAGAAATACTTGAGGTTGGTTCCAAAAGTGGGTTTCTTGTAATCGGCTCCGGGAACAGTGATCCCTTTACCGTCCATGTAGGTCTTGTAGAAATCAATGTGCTTCTCGTCACTGCTATACATCCTCGGAAAAAGCATCTTCCCCGATGGATCGTAAACTGGCTCAGGAGGGCTTATCGCTTTCTTGTATTTCCCGTTTATGGGAGCCCAATAAGTGCCGTACTTGATCTCGGCCGGCGCACCGAAATACTGTCCGTAGACTAGCGGGACGGTGCCGTATTGCTCGCGGGAGAGATACCTGACCAATGTGAAGGCGTTATCTGGCTGATACTCATTGGTCGGGGTCTTGGCGCATGAGCGAATGACCACCACGCTGAAGATTGAGAATCCGATAAGGATGGTCGTGACGCACAGCAAAGCCGTGTTCCAGAACACCTTCCCCTTCTCCAGGGTCTTGAAAAGCCCCCAGAAGCAAAGCCCGATAAGGGCCAGCACGAAGAATGCGGCTCCTGAATTGTACGGAAGTCCGAATCCGTTGACGAATACCAAATCGAAATATGCCGCTATCTTGGGGAGCCAAGGTATCATGATGAAGAACATGAACCCGATCATCACCGCTGACAGCGCCAGGATCTTCACGCACTCCCAGAAGGTGTAGGGCTTGTCTTCCCTGATCTTGTAGTAATACATGAAAACGATAGTGGGCAGAGCCAGCAGGTTGAGGACGTGGACGCCGATCGAAAGACCGAAGAGGAAAGCGATCAGGACAATCCAGCGGTTGGCGTACCTGCGGTCCTCGGCCTCGTACCATTTTGTCATCGCCCAGACAACCAAAGCGGTGAACAGCGAGGACATGGCGTAGACCTCACCCTCGACAGCTGAGAACCAGAAGGTGTCGGAGAAGCAATATGCCAGCGCACCCACGGCGCCGCTTCCGAAAATGGCTATGGACTCGCCAAGGGTGTAGTCCCCGTCGCTCCCATCAGGATTCTTTTTGGGGAGGATCAGCCTTTTCGTGAAAAAAACTATAGTCAGGTACAGGAAGAAAATAGTCAAGGCAGAGCAAAGCGCGCTCATGCAATTGACCATCACGGCCGCATGTGCCGCACCTCCGAACATGGAGAAGAATCTGGCTATGATCTGGAATACGGGGTTCCCTGGCGGGTGACCCACCTCGAGCTTATATGACGAGGCTATGAACTCGCCGCAATCCCAGAAAGAAGCGGTTGGCTCTATGGTAGAGAGATATGTGAACGCGGAGACGAGAAACACAGCCGCCGCGGTCAGATGGTTCCATTGTCTGAATTTTCTGCTGTCCATAAATTAATAAGGCATAATCCTGACAAAGATACAAAAGGAATGCCTATCTTTGCAAAAATATCCGTTACAAAATGATGCCCGACAACGACTGGAAGCAGAGACTCGGAGTGGTCTATTCGACCAATCCGGATTTCAAATACGACTCTGGCGAGAGCGAGGAGCCTCAAACGCTTCCTCCTTCCCGTCAACGCCTTATCGTGTCCATCGACAGGCGGAATCGCGGAGGCAAGCAGGTGACCCTTGTCACCGGTTTTGTGGGCTCTAAGGAGGATCTCTCAGCCTTGGGACGGACTTTGAAAGTGAAGTGCGGAGTAGGAGGTGCCGCGAAGGACGGGGAGATCACCATCCAGGGGGATTTCAGGGATAAAGTAACCGCGATCCTGAATGAGATGGGGTACAACGCCAAAAGAGGCAATTGACGCGATGAACACCATTGACAATCCGGTTTTTTGCGCCCTCGCGGTTTTCTTCACTCTTCTTTTTCTATTGAATCTGAAGAGTTTCCTGAAGATTTTCCCGTCGTTGTGGGATTGTGTTGTCAGGTGGAAGGGTAACCTCGATCTTGAGAACAGCATCCAGCTCAGCAGGAGCCGGAACTGGATCGCCGCCATCCTTTTCGTTCCGTTTTGCATGCTTGTGTATGCGTTCGGGATGTATACGCCCGCCTTTTTCATGAGTATTCCGTCAGCCCTACAGCTCGCGGCTGTCACAGGGGTCCTCTTGATATACCTGCTTCTCAGGACTTTCCTTAATTGGCAGCTTGAGATGCACAACTACGGCACAAGTGTCTTCACGGCGGCGAACAGGTCGTTTTACAACTATTGCATAATCTTGTTCTTCCTTTTGTTTCTCACAGGCGGTTTTTTAGCCGTGGTTTCTCATAATCAGAGACTTGTGAGGGCGGTTTTGTTGTGGGAGACAGGATTGACCTATGCTATCTACGTCATAAGGCGGGGACAGATTTTCGCATCCTATTGCAATCCTTTTTCGACATTTTTGTATCTTTGCAGCCTTGAATTGCTCCCGACTGCCGCGTTGGTGTTATCAGCCAATCTTTTATGATGCTGGCATCGGGTTTTTGAATTTGGAATTTATATGGCTATACGCAAGATTCTGATCTCACAGCGTGCTCCTCTTAACGAGGCACCTTATGCCTCATTGAAGGAGAAGTATGGTGTGGACATCACTTTCCGTAGGTTTTTCCTTATCGAACCATTGACCTCAAGGGAGTTCAGGGCTCAAAGGATAAATATTCTGGACTACACAGCTATCGTTTTCTCTTCCCGACATGCGATCGACGCGTTTTACGGGCTTTGCGAGGAGCTCAGGGTTAAGGTACCAGAGACAATGAAATACTTCTGCACCACAGAGGCTGTCGCTATGTATCTCCAGAAACACATCGTCTATCGTAAGCGTAAGATTTTCTTCGGCGATGGAACCTCTGAGTCCATTCTGAATCAGATTGGCACCAAGCATAAAGGCGAGAAATTTCTTGTCACCCAGTCCGATTCAGCGGGTAGCACTTCTCTCACCAAATTGTTCGATGCCCATGGGATTGATTACAAAGCGGCGGTTTTCATCAAGAGTGTACCCCAGGACTTGAAGGACATGGATTTAAAGGAATATGACATGATCGTGTTCTATAATCCTTACGACGTCAAGTCCTTGTTGGAGAACTTCCCCGGATTTGAGCAGGGGAACATAAAGTTCGTGTCATTCGGCAAGTCCATAGTCAAAGCCATGGAGGACGCCGGACTCTCTATCGCCGTCAAGGCTCCCACTCCAGAGGCCCCGTCTGTCGCGAGGGCAATAGAGCTCTACTTGCAGGAACAACAATAATATCATCATGGAGACATTACCGAAATCCGAGCGCCTTAGCGGCAGGTCTGCGGTTTCGGCTCTGATGTCGAAAGGCCGCTGGGGATTCTCTGGTGGCCTAAAATATTGCTATCTGAGGAATGAGCCATCGGACGGAGCCAATAGGATCATGGTCTCAGTCCCTAAACGCTTCTTCAAGCGCGCTGTTAAAAGGAACCTTCTGAAAAGGAGGATGAGAGAGGCTTACAGGACACAAAAATCGATGCTCGGGCCTTCGTCAATAGACATCTTATTCCTTTACAACTCTAAGGAAGTCAATGACTTCCAGACTATCAAGGATGAAGTGTCGGTCATACTGAAAAACATATCCGATGAAAGATAGCTACAGCATACCCCGTTGGAGGCAGGTCGTGAGGAATGTCCTCTCGGCTCCCTTTCTCGGATTGATTTGGTTCTACAGGACTTGTATAGGACCATATATCCACAAGACATGCCGTTTCGAGCCCTCATGTTCCACATACGCTCTGGAGGCGTTCCGGAAATGGGGACCCTTCAAGGGCTTGTATTTGACGGTCTGGAGATTGTTGCGTTGCAATCCCTGGGGAGGGAGCGGATATGATCCTGTACCTTGACGGCTATATTATCTTCTGAGGCGGACGAAGATGGAGAGCGGGAGGACTTTGCCGAATTTGTCCTTGAGGGCGAGTTCACCAGAGTCGAGCGGGATATCTGCTTTAAGTCCAAGCGCCTGACGGACAACAGTTTCCCCGAGGACAGCGGAGAATCCGTTGGAGTAGAGGTTGAGAACCATAAAGCTATTCTCCGGAGCCAGAATCGCACCGACATTACGCATCATTTCAAACAAGCACTCGTCAAGCTTCCATTTCTCTCCGTCCGGGCCATGACCATAGGCGGGTGGATCCAGGATTATTCCGTTATAAACATTCCCTCTGCGGGCCTCTCTCTTCGCGAATTTCATGGCGTCCTCCACCACCCAGCGTATGCCGTCCAGGCCACTGCGGTCCTGGTTCTCATGCGCCCAGGTAACGACCTGGCGTACCGAATCAAGGTGAGTGACATCGGCTCCCGCGGCTCTCGCTGCCAGCGATGCCGCACCGGTGTATGCGAAAAGGTTAAGCACCTTCGGGCGCTGATCCATGGAAGCGGCTATCTCTGAAGTGTTCCGGAATATATATTCCCAATTAGCGGCCTGCTCCGGAAATACTCCAACATGCTTGAAAGAGGTCAGCCCCAGCCTCAGATTCATCGTGGAGTCTCCGGTGGCCAACCTATATTTGATCCACCATTGGTCTGGCATGGCCTTCCGTCGGTCCCAAGTGCCGCTATCTTCCTTTCCGGCTTTGCCGAAACCGGCTCCCGGAGTGAAAACCACGTGAGCGGCCGAGTCCCATTCCTTTTGGGACAACTCCTTGCTCCACAAGGCCTTGGGTTCAGGTCTTGAAAGCACGTAACCACCAAACCGCTCGAGCTTCATCCCGTCTCCGGAATCCATAAGCTCGTAGTCTTTCCACCTATCTGAGGGAAACTCTGTCGCCATGATGGTGCAAAGATAAAAAAATAGTATCTTTGCTCCGGAAAAAAACGATAACAAAATATTAATTACTATGCAGCAGCACATTGACTCTTATGATTTCAAAGGCAAGAAGGCCATTGTCAGAGTGGATTTCAACGTTCCGCTTGACGAGAATTTCAACATCACTGACGACACCCGTATCCGCGCGGCCCTTCCCACTTTGAAGAAGGTTCTTGCGGAGGGAGGCTCCCTCATTCTCATGTCCCATCTCGGACGTCCCAAGGGCGTGACGGAGAAGTTCTCTCTCAAGCACATCGTGGCTCATGTCTCAGAGTGCCTCGGAGTCCCTGTCCAGTTCGCTGATGATTGCCAGAAGGCTGACGAGCAGGCCGCCGCTCTCAAACCCGGTGAAGTCCTGATGCTCGAGAACCTTCGTTTCTACGCCGAGGAGGAAGGCAAACCCAGAGGTCTAGCCGAGGATGCCACCGATGAGGAGAAGGCAGCCGCTAAGAAGGCTGTCAAGGAGAGCCAGAAGGAATTCGTGAAGAAGTTAGCCTCCTATGCTGACTGCTACATCAACGACGCTTTCGGAACAGCCCACAGGGCACACGCCTCCACAGCTCTCATCGCCGCTTATTTCCCTGAGGACAAGATGTTCGGCTACCTGATGGAGAAAGAGATCAAGGCCATTGACAACGTCCTGAAGAACGCCCGTCGTCCTTTCACCGCGATCATCGGAGGATCCAAGGTTTCTTCGAAACTCGCTGTCCTTGAGAACCTTCTGGGCAAAGTGGATAACCTCATCATCTGCGGAGGAATGGGTTACACCTTCATTAAGGCTGAGGGTGGTAACATCGGTAATTCCCTCCATGAGGATGACCTTATCCCTCAGGCGAAGGAGATAATGGAGAAGGCTCAGGAACTTGGCGTGAATGTGTCGCTCTCCGTCCAGACACGCGTCACCCAGGAGTTCGCCAACGACACTCCCGAGATGGTTGTCCCTTCCCACAAGATTCCTGACGGATGGGAGGGCATGGACTGCGGTCCCGCTTCAATCGAGAACTGGGCCAGGATCATCCTCGCCTCCAAGACCATCCTTTGGAACGGCCCCGCCGGCGTGTTCGAGTTCCCGAACTTCGCGACCGGAACCGAGAAGATCGCTGAGTGTGTGGCCAAGGCTACCGAGCACGGAGCATACACCTTAGTGGGCGGTGGTGACTCTGTCGCCGCTGTCACAAAGATGGGATTCGCCGACAAGGTCAGCTATGTCAGCACCGGTGGCGGAGCGATGTTGGAAGCTATTGAGGGCAAGACTCTTCCCGGAATAGCCGCCATTCAGGAATAATATCCCAAAGCCATGGATCCGCTGGTAGTGCACTGGAATATGAATCCGGAGATTATCCGGATCGGGGGCTTCGCCGTGCGTTGGTACGGCCTCCTGTTCGTCTCCGGTTTCATTCTAGGGTATTGGATTTTCACAAAGTTCTGTGAGCGTGAGAAGGTCAATAAGGACTTTCTCGACCCGCTGCTCTACACTCTCCTCCTTGGTACTCTTGTGGGAGCGCGTCTGGGGCACTGCCTTTTCTATGGATTCGACTATTACTTCACTTCCTGGAAAGGTTTCCTGGAGATATTCAAAGTCTGGGAAGGTGGATTGGCCAGCCACGGCGGCACCATCATGCTGATTTTGTGCATGTGGTGGTTCGCTTGGAAATACGGCAAGAAGTATCATATTGACTTCCTCTGGATCTTGGATCACCTCTGTATCGCGGTGGCTTTCGCGGCAACCTTCATCAGGCTTGGAAACCTTTGCAACTCTGAGATTTACGGTGACGTTACGAATCTCCCCTGGGGCTTCATATTTGAACGTAGGGGAGAGACGGAGCCGAAGCATCCGACCCAGATTTACGAGGCCTTAAGCTATCTGATTCTTGGACTGATCCTTGTCTGGCTCTATGTCAAGAAACTTGACAAGGTATACAGGGGAACCTTCATCGGGTTGTTCTTCATAGGTTGCTTTGGAATGAGATTCCTGATTGAGTTCATCAAGGAGCCGCAGGAGGCCTTCGAGGTCGGTATGGTGCTGAATATGGGACAGAAACTCAGCATTCCTTTCGTCCTTTTGGGAATAGGGCTGCTGATCTACGCTTTCAAGAAGAAGATTCCAGCCCGGGCGTTGATACCGGACACACGTCCCAAGAAGGCTGAGCCAACTCATTATGCGAAAAGCCTGAACGGCTGACATTCTGAGCGGAGCCTACATTGTCATTCTGAGCGAAGCGAAGAATCTAAAACGATAAACCGGAAAATGTTGAGAGATTTCAATGTTTTCCGGTTTTGTTTAGTATAACATTTGTAGTGAATTATTGGTTTTTTATAGAAGAATCAATTAATAGATATGACAAGAATGAACCTGATTGTGACAGCAGTGCTGACGTTGACAGTCACCACTCTGTCAGGACAGTACAGGACGGACGCCGTATCGGCGACGGGAGTGAAATCTGACACATCGGCGGTGGTTATCACACTTGATGACGCTCTTAAAATAGCTCTCAGCGAGAATGTGGCTGTCAAAGTGGCTGATAAGGAGATCGAAAGGAGCCAATATGCTAAAAAGGGCACTTACTCCTCGCTCTTTCCCCAGGTGGCCGGTTCCGGATCCTACCAGAGGACCATCAAGAAACAGATAATGTACATGGACTCAGACAGCGGGGACGATGAGGAAGGCGGCGGTGGATTCGGGATGCTGAGCTCTCTCGCACCTTATTTCATCAGAATCAATGAGTTGTCCGCCATTCAGGGGATGCCTCTGATTATCCCGGGCGAGAGTGAGAGCTCCAGCTCCAACAGCGGGTTCGCCGTCGGCCGTTGGAATACCTACAACTACGGTGTTAACGCCCAAATGCCCTTGATAAACGCCCAACTATGGGAGAGCCTCAGGATCTCTGGCCAGGCGGTTGACCTCGCCGTGGAGAAGGCTCGCTCCTCGAGGTTGGACATGGTCACCCAAGTCAAGCAGGCTTTCTATGCGGTTCTTCTCGCCAAGGAGGCGTTCAATGTTTACAAGGATGTCTATGAGAACGCCGTGGAGAACTTCGTGCAGACAGAGAGGCGCTACAACGCCGAGAAGGCCTCCGAGTTGGAATATACCAGGGCCAAATCGGTTGTCGCCGGCGCGATTCCAAATGTCTATAACGCGGAGAGCTCTGTAATGCTTGCCCTCTGGCAGCTCAAGGCAGTGATGGGAGTCGACCTGGACAGGAATATTGATGTCGCTGGGTCACTTGGGGATTACTCCACACAGATGTTCAGGGACATCCACGATAATGATGATCCTTCCTTGGATTATAACACCACATTGCGCCAGCTTGAGCTTCAGGCTGACCAGCTTGCCTCGAGTGTCAGGATGTACAAAGCGGCATATCTTCCCACTCTGTCCGCGGCTTTCGCCTACAATATGATCGCGATGACCAACGACTTCAAGTTCAGTGAGTACAAATGGTCGCCGTATTCATACGTCGGACTTAGCCTTAACATCCCGATATTCACCGGGTTCAAGCGCCATTACGATGTCAAGCAGGCCAAGGTCCAGGCCGTTGAGCTCGATCTTCAGAGGATTGAGACGGAGAGGCAGTTGAGGATAGCTATCCGCCAGTTCCTCAACACCATGGAGACCAGCATGAATAGCTACCATGCTGCCACCGAGGCTGTCGGTCTGGCACGAAAGGCGTACGACATCGCTGCTAAATCCTACAAAGTCGGTAAGGGCACCATCACGGATATGAACGATGCCCAGTTGACCCTCACCCAGGCGAGCCTTCAGCAAAGTCAGGCCGTTTATAATTTCATCGTCGCTAAGTCTAGCCTCGAGCAAATCCTTGGAGGCGATTTCATCGATGAGGAAGGAAATGTCGATCTGGATAACATGTAGCATTGTTAATAATAATAAAACAAGATATGAATAACGTTTACAGGACATTGGTTTTCGCTGTCGCATGTGCGGCCATGCTCTCTTGCGGTGGTAAGAAAACTGTGGAAAGCGATCCGGCCGCTCTCGCGGAGGAAAGGACCGTACTTGTCTCCACCGCTGAGGCTTTCACTATGGAAGTGCCTCAGACTGAGGTGTATTCCTCCACTGTCGAGGCATATGCCATCAATAATATCGCCCCGCAGGCGCCCGGCAGGATCCAGACGATAAGGGTTGATGTGGGATCCTTTGTCGCGAGGGGACAGGTCCTCGCCACCATGGATGCGGCCCAGCTCGACCAGACCAGGCTTAAACTTGTCAACGATTCCACAGAGCTCAGCCGTCTGAAGAGCCTTTATGAGGAAGGTGGTGTATCCAAGTCTGATTATGATGCGGTTGAGATGGCTTATAAAGTTAGCCGCAGGTCCTACAACAACCTCGCTGAGAACACATATCTCCGTTCGCCTATAAGCGGTGTCGTTACCGCCCGTAACTACGACCGTGGCGATCTTTACGCCGGTCAGCCAATATTCGTGGTCCAGCAGATAACCCCGGTAAAGCTCAAGGTGGGAGTGTCTGAGTCGGACTACACCAAGGTCAAGATCGGGAACCAGGTTGAGATCACCGTTGATGCCCTTCCGGGACAGACTTTCACCGGGAAGATTAATAAGATATATCCTACCATGGATCCTGTCTCCCACACATTCATCACTGAGATTCTGGTCCAGAATTCCGATAGGGCTCTCCGTCCGGGAATGTTCGCCAGGGTCAAGATCGAGTTCGGCGTGAACAACAGCATCGTCGTACCGGAAGAGTCTGTTGTCAAGATGCAGGGCACTGGTCAGAGGTGTGTTTATGTCCTCCAGCCGGATAACACGGTGGAGAGCTCCATCGTCAAACTAGGCCGCCATATTGATGGTCGCTATGAGATTCTGGAAGGCCTCTCAGAGGGCGATGTGGTGACTGTCAAGGGTAGCACCAGCCTCAAGGATGGGGCAAAGGTGGAGGTTTCGAACAAATAATCAGAGAGACCTATGAGTGTCATAAGATCCGCAGTGAGCAAACCGGTCACGACGGCCTTGGTCTTCCTGGCTTTCGCGATATTCGGAATCTATTCACTGACAAAGACTTCGGTGGCTCTATTCCCGGATTTCGACGCCAATGTCGTTTTGGTGATGTCGTCATATCCGGGCGCTAGCGCCTCTGATGTTGAGAATAACTTGACCAAGCTGTTGGAGAACACGCTCAACAGCGTGGCGAACCTGAAGAACCTTACGTCCCGTTCCCGTGAGAATGTCTCGATAGTTATGCTTGAGTTTAAATACGGAACGGACATTGACGAGGCGAGTAATGACATCAGGGACAAGCTGGACCTGGTGAATTCGTCCCTGCCGGAGGGAGCCACTGTGCCGGTGTTGTTCAAGTTCGGTATGGACGATATGCCTGTGCTGATCCTGTCAGCCACGGCTGACAAAAGCATGGCCGGTCTCGACAGGATACTGGACGACAGGGTTGTGACTCCTTTGGGACGAGTGACTGGTGTTGGAACAGTTTCCGTGGCGGGAGCCCCCTCCAGGGAGATCCATGTATATTGCGACCCTAACAAACTTGCTGCATACGGGCTTAGCGTCGCGGGAATATCCCAGATAATAGCCTCTGAGAACAGGAATGTCCCCTCGGGGTCGATTGATATCGGCTCTGAGTCATTTTCCCTCAGGGTTGAGAAGGAGTTTAAGGATCCTTCCGAGCTCCTTGATGTCGTGGTCAGCTATCGTGGTGGTCAGGTGGTTTATCTGAAAGATGTCGCCAGGGTTGAGGACGGATTGGAAGAGAAGTCCCAGGAGTCATACACGAATGGCCGGCAATCGGCCATGATCGCTATTCAGAAGCAATCAGGAGCCAACACTGTCAACGTCGTGAATGCCGCGAAGCAGAGAATCAGGGAGATCGCTCCCACTCTTCCTTCCGACATCAAGATAACTGAGGTCGTTGACAACTCATCCGAGATCCTGAACACGATTAACTCCCTCAAGGAGACCATTATCATAACCCTTCTCGTGGTTATGCTCGTCGTGTTCGTCTTCCTCGGAAGATGGAGAGCCACATTCATCATCGTTCTCTCGATCCCGATTGCCTTGCTTGGCTCTCTGGTTTATCTTTTCGCCACGGGGAATACATTGAATATTATTTCAATGTCCGCGTTATCAATCGCGATCGGAATGGTTGTGGATGATGCCATCGTGGTTTTGGAGAATATATCCACACACTTGGAGAGAGGAGAGAAGCCAAAGGAGGCGGCGGTACACGCCACGTCCGAGGTCGGTATCTCCGTCATCGCTTCCACCCTCACGATGCTCTGCGTATTCCTTCCGCTCACGATGGTCTCAGGAATGGCTGGCATCATGTTCAAGCAGCTGGGCTGGATCGTGAGTATCATCATGATCATCTCCACTACCGCGGCCCTCACCCTTGTCCCTATGCTTTGCTCCAGGATGCTCAAGGCAGGTCCCAAGACAGGGAAACTTCACAGGGCGATATTCGATCCTATTGAGAATGGACTTGACAAGCTCTCGGCTTGGTATTCAAAGATCATAGCTTGGGCAGTCACCCACAGAAAGACTGTCATATTCGGGGCATTGGCCATCTTTGTCGGTGTGCTCGCTCTTCTCGCTCCCGGACTCAAGACCGAGTTCTTCCCCACAATGGATGGAGGGCGTCTTTCCGTGTCTATCGAGCTGCCGGTAGGTACCGAGCAGAGCGTGACGGGCGCTTTCGCCAAACAGATAGCGGATCGTCTTGAATCGGAAATACCTGAGATAGAGGTTCTTCAGTACCGTTATGGCCAGGCTAGCTCTGAGAATGTCATCGGAAGTATGCAGAATAACGGCTCCTATGTCATCTCAATGAATGTGAACATCGGTTCGATGGAGAACCGGAAGCGCTCCTCTTCTGAGATAGCGGACATCATCCGCAAGGATCTCCGTGAATATCCAGAGGTGAAGAAAGCCACTGTCACTGAGGGAATGGGAGGAGTCGGAGGAGCTGCATCTCTCCGTCTTGAGATATATGGTTATGACTTCGATGAGACCGACAGGATCGCCAAGGAAGTCCAGGCCAAGATGCTGGCAGATCCGGCTTTCACACAGGTTATCCTTAGCCGTGATGATTACACTCCCGAGTATCAGGTCGACTTCGACCGTGAGAAACTGGCTCTCAATGGCCTGAATTCCACTACCGCCGCCGCCGCTTTCAGCGCGGCGATGAGCGGTTCGGTGAATTCCTTCTATCGTGAGGATGGAGACGAGTACAATATCAGGGTCATTTACGACAAGCGCTTCCGCACAAGTGTTGAGGATATTGAGAACATATTGATTTACACTCCTTTAGGAGGAACCGTCAGAATTAAGGATCTCGGAACCGTCGTGGAGTCGAAAGTTCCTCCGACAATTGAGAGGAAGAACCGTGAGAGGTATATCTCCATCACCGGAATCGTCTCCCGTGGATATGCCTTGAGTGACGGAGTGGAGACCACTAATAGGATCCTTTCAGAGACTGACATCCCCAATAACATCTCCACTGAGATCACTGGTGACTTCGAGGACCAGCAGAGCATGTTTAAGGACCTCATAGTCCTTATGATCCTGATTATCATCCTGGTCTATATGGTGATGGCATCTCAGTTCGAGTCGTTCATGAGTCCTCTGGTGATCATGTTCTCGGTTCCTTTCGCCTTCATAGGTGTGATCTTGGGACTTAGACTCACAGGGACGGCGCTCGGGGTCATGGCGATGATCGGTATCATCATTCTGTTGGGTATAGTCGTGAAGAACGGTATCGTGCTCATAGACTACACCATCCTTATGCGGGAAAGGGGAATGAATGTCTTAGACGCTTCTGTGACCGCTGCCCGTAGCCGTTTGAGACCTATCCTCATGACCACCCTTACCACTGTTCTCGGTATGTTGCCTATGGCTCTGGGAAGAGGTGAGGGATCTGAGATGTGGCGTTCCCTGGGTATGACAGTGTGCTGGGGTTTGTCATTCTCTACCCTGATCACGCTTGTGCTGATCCCTGCTGTGTATTGCGTTTTCGCTGCACGCCAGGAGAAGCGATCCAGCAAGAAATCACTTAAAGCGGCATAATGATATGAAAGCGATTTTTATTGCATATAACCAGGCATATGGCGAGGAAATCGTCGAGTTGCTTGATGATCATGGACAGAGGGGCTTCACTCAGTGGATTGACATCCAGGGCAGGGGAGGAGAGCAGGGCGAGCCGCATTACGGCAGCCATGCCTGGCCCACCGAGAATTACGCCATACTCACATTCGTTCCGGACGACAAGGCTCCGCTATTGATGGATGCCCTCAAGAAAAAGGATGAGAAGTACCCTGATCTCGGTCTCAGGGCCTTTGAATGGACCATTGATGGAATGGTGTAGTCTTTTTTGCAAGGCCGGATGTTTTTTTTAACTTTGTGGATAGACTTTTAATGAATCAGAATATGGAAATCACTGCTTCTAATGAGAATTTCGCGGGAATCATTTCCGCTAATAAGGTTGTCCTGGTTGACTTCTGGGCCACATGGTGTGGTCCCTGCAGGATGCTTGGCCCCACAGTCGAGACAGTCGCCGGAGAGTATGAGGGGAAGGTGACAGTCGTGAAGTGCAATGTTGATGATTGCGAGGATATAGCCGTCCAGTATGGTATCAGGAACATCCCCACACTCATCTTTTTCAAGGATGGCCAGGCTGTCGATAAACTCGTGGGCAATGTCCCTAAAGCCGAGATCACAGCCAAACTTGACGTCATGCTTTAATTTCTCTAAACGATATTGATTATGAAGAGATTATTTGTTGCTGTCGCAGTCGCGGCTCTCGCTTTCAGCGTTAATTCGAGCGCTCAGCATTTTGACAATACCAGGTTCGGTGTCACCGCTGGAGTGACTTCCTCATCCACAAAGATCAAAGATGTGGACACCAAGAGCATCTCCATGTACCATGCCGGTCTCGCTGTCGAGATTCCTCTCGGAGCCGGTTTCGCTCTCCAGCCTGAGCTCCTTTATCAGGTGAAGGGAATGGCCCTTAATAATTGGGGAAGCGCCACCACCGGAGACATCGGCAAGTCTTTTGAGACAAGGGTGGGCTTCGTGGAGGTTCCTATCCAGCTCCAGTGGGGTCCGGATCTTGTCGCTTTCCGTCCTTATGGATTTGTTGAGCCGTTTATAGGCTACCAGATTTCCGCCAACGGGAAAGGAGAGGCTAAATCTTTCAATGACCAGCTCCAAAAGACGGAGTACGGTATGAGCCTTGGCGCTGGTCTTGACATCTGGAAAATCCAGGTTTCCGCCAAGTATTTCTGGAATTTCGGTTCTGTTTATAAGAGTGATATCTCCAAGACCGGATCGACCATTAGCGGCGTCCTGGATGGGAACAATTTCAATGGCTTTGCCATTTCCGCGGCTATATTCTTCTAATGGATAGCGGGATGGCCAGTGAGCGCAGGATAGTTTTTTTCTGCTCGGCCAGTAAAGACATAGACCCGAAGTTTAATCAAGCCGCGAGGGAGGCTATCCGCGCGGCTTGTTCGCTTGGATATACCATAGTCTCCGGTGGGACCGTCAAAGGTACCATGGGAGAGTTGGCGGACGAGGTTGTCAAGAACGGAGGGCGTCATATTGGAGTGATCCCGCGGTTCATGGCGGATGTCCTTTATCCGGACATGGCTGAGACTGTGTGGACCGAATCCATGGATGAGCGTAAGGTGAGGATGCGTAAGGGAACTGTCGCCGCTATCGCTCTTCCAGGAGGAATAGGCACTCTCGACGAGTTGATAGAGACTCTGACCCTCGCGAAGATCGGGTTGTACAAAGGCAAGATTCTGGCATTGAATATCGATGGCTTCTATGAGCCGTTGAAGGCCCTGCTGGACCACTATGTGGCCACAGGAATGCTTGACTCTCCATCCAGGAAACTGATATCTTTTCCCGAGACTGTCGGGGAACTTGCGGACTTGCTTAAGTGATTGACTGAATCTGAGATGCTTGACCGGATAAAGATGTTACTGGGAAGCGATTGGACAAGGACAGATGAGCTGATTCATTCGTCCTTGAAGAGTGACATTTATCTTCTTGACCGGACCAACGCTTCCATACTTGAGAATGGGGGCAAACAGATGCGGCCTCTTATCGCTCTTCTTGTAGCCAGGGCTTGTTCCCCAGATCGCCTCCTAAATGAGGACAGCATCAGGTTCGCGGCAGCCTCAGAGCTCCTCCACAACGCGACACTCCTGCACGATGATGTCGCTGACAGTAGCGCGGTACGTAGGGGAGCCCCTACGGTCATGTCGCTATTGGGTGGCCCAGCATCAGTCCTTATCGGTGATTTCTGGCTCGTCAGGGCCATGGAAGACATATTGGCATCCCCTGAGCTGGGCAATTTGGTCATACGTATATTCGCTAAGACTTTGAGCGACCTGGCTGAGGGGGAGATGCTCCAATTGCAGAAAGCGTCAAGCGGGGACACTACTGAAGAGGACTATTACCGTATAATCTACAACAAGACCGCCTCGCTCTTCGAGGCCACAGGAGTCTCGGCCGCCATCTCTGTGGATGCTCCTGAAGTTGTTGTGGAGGCTATCCGGAAGTACTGTGTCAATCTTGGGATCGCTTTCCAAATCAAGGATGACCTTCTTGATTATTCGGATGGGGAGGTCCTCGGGAAACCGGTTGGGGTTGATCTTAGGGAAGGCAAAATCACCTTGCCTTTGCTCGGAGCGTTGAAATCTGTTGATAAGGACGAGGAATCCAGAATCAGGAGCTTGGTCATGGATATATGTTCACATCCTGAGAATATTCTCGCTGTGAGGGAGTTCGTCTTTTCCCATGAAGGTATAGATTACGCCTTGGATAGGTTAGAGGAATCTGTTTCCAAAGCGAAGGAGGCGTTGGATATTCTTCCGGATTCGGATGAAAAAGACTATCTTTCGGAAATCGCCGGTTTCACGGCCAGGAGAAATAAATGAGACTCGTTGACATCATAGGTAGCAAGGGCTCAGCCCAGGTGCTGGAAGGCATGATCCGTGAGGATCGTGTCCCGCATGCCCTTATGCTCTATGAGAACGACGGTTGTGGAGCCATGGCTTTGACGCTGGCCTTTCTCGGTGAGTTATTCGCCAGTGATCACAAGGTCTCGGGACTTATCCATCCGGATGTTCATTATGTGTATCCCGTCGCCGCTGGCTCCAAAGTGAATGAGAAAGTGGATAAGCTCAGGGCTGAGCTTTTCCTTGAATACTGGAGGGATTTGATGAAATCCAATCCGTTCGCCTTGGAATCGGAAGTATGTGACGCTTTCGGGATAGAGGGCAAGCAGACGGCTATCAACAACGCAGAGGCCAGGGAGGTCCTCGAGACGGTGTATTTATCACCGGTCGAGGGTGGTTGGAAAGCCGTGGTGGTCTACCTCCCGGAGAAGATGAACGCTACAGCGGCCAACCGTTTGCTCAAAGCGCTGGAGGAACCACCGGAGAAGACGGTGTTTATCTTGATCACTCACGCTCCAGAGAAGGTTTTGCAGACCATTTCATCCAGATGCCAGGCTTTGAGGGTCCTTCCTTACTCAAAGGAGGAAATCTCACGTACATTGGTCACTTGGTTCGGTAAAGAGCGTGATGAGGCTGAAGCCGCCGCTCTCGTGGCTGGAGGAAGTGTCGGTGAGGCGCTTCGCTACTTATCTGGTAAGGAGGAGTATGAGGAGCAGATGGAGATTTTCTCCGGGCTAATGGAAGCGATTGATTCAAAGGATCTTATATCTGCGTTATCTTTCGGTGATACCTTGGCCGGGCTTGGCTCGCGGGAAAAACAGAAAGCTTTTTGTAAATTCGCGTCAGAGAGCCTCCGCAAGATTTTCCTGATTCAGCGGGATCTTCCCTCGATAGCGGGTGTCACTCCCGGAGAGGAGGATCGGCTGGCCGCGATGGCATCAAGATGTAAGAAAAGCTTCCCTAGACAGGCGTTGTCCTGCCTCGACAGGGCTAAGCTTCTCATCGACAGGAACGTGTCCCAGAAGATACTCTTCTGCGATCTTGTGGGGAGATTGTACTCAATTTATTGACCACCACGATGGAGAATAGAGATAACGAGACCATAAAATTCGATTGTAGCAGGGGTTGTACAGTCACCCGTGAGCCGGATACTGGCGAGTTTGATTGCGAGTATCGTCAGGGGTGCTGCAAACTCGAGTCATACAATTGGCTCAAAGGGGTTACCCAGGAACAGTACAAGGACCTTTTTGAGGTCAGGTTCAAGAATACGAGGAAGGGTATATATATTAATGCCTCGGGACAGGGAATCAAGACAGGTGACCTTGTGATAGTTGAGGCCGCCAATGGCCATGATCTTGGAATTGTGACCCTTGAGGGACCTATCGTAGGGCGTCAGATGAAGTGTAAAGGCGTTGACCCTGAGGTGGTTCCCTTGAAGAAGATTTACAGGAGGGCAAAGCCGTTTGACATAACTAAATGGCAGGAAGCCATCGCCAGGGAGCAGGACACCATGATCCAGGCTCGTAGAATCGCCGCGGAACTTGGACTTGACATGAAGATCGGTGACGTGGAGTTCCAGGGAGACGGGACAAAGGCTATCTTCTATTATATAGCCGATGGCCGTGTGGACTTCCGACAGCTCATAAAGATATATGCCGAGGAGTTCCGTATCAGGATCGAGATGAAGCAGATCGGCGCAAGGCAAGAGGCGGGCTTGATCGGTGGTCTGGGCGTTTGCGGCAGGGAGCTCTGCTGTGCCAACTATATCACTAACTTCCAGTCTATCTCCACTTCAGCCGCGAGAGTGCAGGATCTTTCCTTGAATCCCCAGAAACTGGCTGGGCAGTGCGGAAAACTCAAATGCTGCCTCAACTATGAGGTCGCCAATTATATGGACGCCCAGTCCAGGATCCCGAAGGTCACAGAGCCTCTTGAGTTTGAGGATGGTCCCGCCTACCTAGTCAAGACCGATATCCTTCAAGAGACAATGTATTTCTCATACGAGAAGGGTTCCTTGGCCAATGTGTACCCTTTGAAGGCTTATGAGGTCAGGGAAATCATCATGATGAACCGTAACGGTTCGAAGCCGGAATCCCTTAAGAATGATCCCGAGCCCATCGGGCCGCAGTTCATATCCGCTGTCGGGGATGATAGCATCACCCGCTTCGACAAGCCTAAGAAGTCGAAGAATAAGAACCGTAACCGTAATGGCCGTTCCGGAGGCAAAGGGAATCGGCCTCCTAAGGATCATTCTTGACAGGCGATGAGAGGGCGTGTCTTTCTCTATGTCCTGGCTTTAGCTGTCGTATCATGTGTCAGGCCGTCTTCCCGCGAGTTTTTCGTCTTGAGGGAGAATGCTGAGTATGGTGACACGTACTCTTTTTTTCTCGATCTTTCTGACAGTTCGGCCACTTATGGCATTGACTTTTTCACTAGGCTTGAGCGTGAGAGTTTCAAGTCTTTCCCTGGAGATGATATCATTCTGGATCTCAGGTGGTTCTCTCCATCAGACTCAATCCTCACAGACACTGCGTTCGTTAGGGTCGGGGATAATTCCGGGCAGTCATATTACACCAAGGATCTTGTCACTGGATATACAGACCGTCTGGATCTTCCGGAGGCGGGAGAGTGGCGTTTGAAGGCAAGAATAGTTAATGATGCGGGTGCGATAAGGGGGTTAGGATTAATTCTCAAGAGAGACGATGGGACACGATAAACTTAGGAAATTCGCGGAGAATGAGACTTTTTCCTGCCTTCTCCAGCCTGACGCTTCAGCGGTGTTGGATAAGAGCGGTGATCCTTCTTTAGGGTTGCGGCTCAATGACCATCCTGTTAAAGGTCATTGGAACTCGACAATGTTCGAGAAAGATCAACCGATAGTCCTGGAACTCGGCTGTGGCAAAGGGGAGTACACGATTGACCTTTCGAAAAGGGTTTCCGGGAATAATTATATCGGGGTCGACATCAAGGGCGCGAGACTTTGGAGAGGTGCCAAGACGGCCACGGAGGAGAATCTTCCCAATGTGGCTTTCCTCCGTACGAGGATAGAGTTCATCGAGGCTTTCTTTGGTCCAGGCGAGGTTTCCGAAATTTGGCTGACTTTCTCCGACCCTCAGTTGAAAAGTGAGAATTCCAGGCTGACAAGTCCTTTATTCCTTGAGCGTTATCGTAAGTTCCTCAAGCCTGGCGGGGTCATCCATCTCAAGACGGACAGTCGTTTCCTTCATGAATATTCAAAGGCCGTAGCCATCGAAAACAATCTCACCATCCTTGCCGCTACGACCGACCTCTACGGCTGTGCCCCGTCGGAGGAGGTGTCCTCCCGTTCAACGTCCGCTTCGCGGACCCCACCACCGGCTTCGCCGGCGGTCCCCCCTCTTACGTGGCCGAGGGTGGCCACGGTTGCCGGGAGGACACCTCCTCCCGACGGGTGCGTGTCAGCATTATTCGAGGTTCAGACGTTTTATGAGAAGATGTTTCTGGCGCAGGGGTACAAGATAACCTATCTAGAGTTCATAATTGATCACGAAGGCCCCTACAAGCACCCTTCAGATTTCGATTCTGATTATTGGCGTTCAATAGAGGGACCTAGACGGTTCTCTCATTCGCCGTCCACTTCCCAGAGGTAGATCCTATCCCCTCTACGAAGCTTACGGTCACCTTTCCAATCCTCCGGGAAGGAGACCGGTATCGAGCATAGATCGCCTTTAAGGGCCTCCATGACTGGTTTAAGGTCGACTCTTATCTCATCCACCTTTCCTTCATACACCCCTGTGGACTGGCCTATTGCCAGGTATTCATTTCCTATCTTTATCGAATAAGACTCAATAAGAATCTCGGCGACGCTGAGGCGGTCGTACCAGTTGGTGACTTTTCCGACATAAGTCTTCCTCCTGCGGGCATGGCTGCCGTATATCTCACTCCATTCTCCCAATTTGGCACCTTGATAGTAACCGTCCCAAAATCCTCGGTTGAAGACTTCGGAAAGCTTGTCTTTCAGGTGTTTTCCCAGTTCTGGGGAGAATGTCCCGTCACAGACCGCATCAGCGGCTTTACGATAGCACTCCGATGTCCTCTTCACATATTCGGCAGATCTCGCCCTGCCCTCGATTTTGAAGACCTTTACCCCGGAGTCTATCATCTTGTCCAGGAACTCTATGGTGCATAGGTCCTTAGGAGACATGATATATTTGTTGTCGATGTTCAGTTTGTATCCTGTCTCAAGATCCGTTACCTCATATCCCCGGCGGCAGATTTGGTAGCACTCACCGCGGTTGCCTGATTTCCCATAGGCATGGAGGCTGAGGTAGCATTTACCTGACACGGCCATGCAAAGGGCCCCGTGTGAGAACATCTCTAACCTGACCAGATTCCCGGAAGGTCCTGTAATCCTCTCTCGCTCAATGGCTTCACTGATGGCTTTGACCTGTGGCAAACTGAGTTCCCTGGCTAGAACCACGACATCGGCGAACCTTGCCCAGAATCTTAACGCTTCTATATTGGATACATTCAGTTGAGTTGACGCATGGACTTCAATGCCGATTTCCTTGCAGTACTGGATCGCCGCCATGTCTGATGCGATGATGGCGTCCACTCCGGCTTTTCTAGCGGCGTCAAGCGCCTCCCTCATCGGCTCCAGATCATTATCATAAAGCACAATGTTGAGGGTCATATATGTCTTGACTCCGGCGGAGCGGCAAATCCTGGTGATCTCCGGAAGATCCTCCGGGGAAAAGTTGTTGGCGGAGTGTGAGCGCATGTTAAGGCGGCCCACACCGAAATAGACTGAGTCAGCTCCACCCTCGATGGCGGCGGTGAGACACTCGAAGTTTCCCGCCGGAGCCATTATCTCTATTTCATTTCTGTCCATGTGTGTGTATGTGACCGATTGTGCCCGCGAATATAACCATTTTCGGATATTTTGGCTATATTGCGTTTTAATGGCGGAACAAGGCCGCCGGTTATGTTATGCGTATCACAATAAGTATTGAATACTTCACTGTCCCGGGGGAGTCCCTTTCCTATCTTTGGCCTGATGGTAAGGAGACCCCGATGAGTTATGTCTCTGACGGCGTTTGGAGCGCCGAGGTAAAAGTGCCATCCACTTGGAAGGTGGTCGAATATGGTTTTGTTCTCAGGCGTGATGGGAAAATAGTCCGCCGTGAGTGGGCTGGGCACACATTGAATATCCCATCTTCGAGGAAGATCACTTCCGTTGAGGTCAGGGACCGTTGGAACGACCGGCCATCGGATGCCCCTTTCTGGACCAAGGCTTTCACGGATGTGATTTTCGGCGGGAAGGCGATATCTCCAAGAAGACATGCTGGTGACATGACACTGATAGTCGCGGCTCCCGGAATCCATCGGGGTGAGATTCTCGCTGTGACCGGCAGCGGATCATTGTTTGACGATTGGAAGAAGTTCATTCCTTTGACGGATGGGCCGCTCTGGAGAGTTTCTTTGAATTCGAAGGAAGTAGGTGAGTATAAATTCGTTATTCTTGATGAGGCGACAGGCCAGGCAAAGCTATGGGAGTCAGGTCCGAACAGGAGACTCGTATCAGCTGTCCAGGAAGGGACTCTTCTAGTTGTCCGGGAGTCTGATCCGGTCTTCGGGAGGCAGCCATGGAGGGGAACAGGTGTCGCCATCCCAGTCTTCTCGCTCAGGAGTGAGGACAGTTTCGGTGTCGGAGAGTTCAAAGACTTGAAAAAACTGGTGGACTGGGCTGTGGCGACCGGGCAAAGCATCATCCAGATCCTCCCGATCAACGACACGACTATGACACGCTCGTGGACGGATTCATATCCCTATAACGCTAACTCCACCTTCGCCCTCCACCCGCAGTTCATATCACTTCCGGAAGCTGGGGTAAAAAAGACTAAGGAATATAAGACTCTCCAGAAGGAGTTGAACTCTTTGCCTCAGATAGATTATGAGAGGGTTAACAATGAGAAAACCCTTCTCCTGCAGGCTGCTTTCCAGTCTATTGGGGCGGAAGTGCTTGAGAGTGAGGAATATAAATCATTTTTCTCGGCCAATGAGCATTGGCTTGTCCCATACGCCGCTTTCTGCGTTCTAAGGGACCTTAACTGTACTCCACAGTTCGGGAAATGGACGGAATTGAGTGTTTATTCAAAGAGTGGAGTTGAGGCTTTCCGGAAGATCCATGGGGAGAAGATGGATTTCTATTGCTGGGAGCAATTCTGTCTTGACTCTCAACTCAAAGACGCCGTCTCGTATGCTCATTCCAAAGGAATCGCGATCAAAGGCGACCTTCCGATTGGAATAAGCCGTGATAGTGTCGACGCATGGCAATATCCGGAGCTGTTCAATCTTGACTCCCAAGCGGGAGCCCCGCCGGACGCTTTCTCTGAAGACGGACAGAACTGGGGATTCCCGACTTACAATTGGGAAGAGATGGCCAAGGATGGTTATGGCTGGTGGAAAGCCCGTCTCGCGAAGATGAGCGAGTACTTTGATGCTTTCAGGATTGACCATATTCTCGGGTTTTTCCGCATTTGGGAGATTCCGCTGGGCATAAAGTCTGGGCTTCTGGGCCATTTCAATCCGGCTTTGCCTTATTCTGCAGACGAGCTTCGTGGTCGTGGCTTCAATCCGGATTCCGATCTTTTCGTCCCGGACCCCCATCGCCACGGATGGTACCATCCTCGTATCTCTTCGCAAAAGACCGCCGCTTTCGAGGCTCTTGATCAGTGGCACAAGGATGAATATGACAACCTATACAATGATTTCTTCTATCGCCGCCACAACGCCTTCTGGAAGGAAACGGCTATGAGAAAGCTTCCCGCTTTGCTGGATTCAACCGGAATGCTCGCTTGTGGTGAGGATTTGGGAATGATCCCGGCTTGTGTTCCAGAGGTGATGGATGAGCTCAAGATTCTTTCTCTTGAGGTCCAGAGGATGCCGAAGTCACCGGAAGATGCTTTCGGGGATCCTTCCAGATACCCCTATCTATCTGTCTGCACTACAGGATCTCATGACACGTCTTCACTCAGGGCGTGGTGGGAAGAAGATAGGGAGCTAACTTCCAGATACTTCCATGAGATGCTCCATTGTGAGGGTCAGGCTCCTTCTTTCTGCGAGCCTTGGATTTGCGAGAAGATAATCCGCCAGCATCTCGAGTCGCCCTCCATGTTCTGCATCCTGCCTTTGCAGGATTGGCTCTCGATTGACGGGGAAGTCCGTTATCAGGGCGATCCGGCTGACGAGCGGATTAATGTCCCCGCTAACCCCAGGCACTATTGGCGCTGGAGGATGCACACAACTCTTGAGGATCTACTTACCCGCGCAGGGTTCAACTCCAGGCTTAAGGATTTGATTTCCGCTTCAGGAAGGTAGATTGTTTACCGTTGTTGGACACGGGTTCTGTATGAGACAATAAAGGAGGCGCTCCAACTTGGAGCGCCTCCTTCATAAATAGTACCTGGGACTAATCCGCGAATGTCACCTCAACCTTCTGCAGACGCCAGTGTCCTGAACCGCTACTTCTTGTCAAGACAACTGACGAGGCTGAGCCCGTCCATGTGGTTGAACTATAGTCGAAGGAACCTGGACTTACTGTGCAGTCTGAGGCGTTCGGCTTGTAACTGCTGCCAGAGGCGAATGTGAATACAATTTTGGAGATAGTCTTTGTTGAAGACTCGACTCGGATGTAACCTCCGCCATAAGTACGGATACCTTCACCTGTCGTATAGTATTTACCATCGTTGCCGCCCTTTCCGAAGCAAATCCTGAAGTCGGTGGATTGGATTATAGTCTTGTCATCACCGCTTCCGTTGTATTGCTTTCCATTCTCAATGCCAAGATCGGCGAATACGATAGTGTTGCCTGAAACTGAACCACCAGGA
Organism: uncultured Bacteroidales bacterium; assembly: GCA_900320365.1. Lineage (GTDB taxonomy): Bacteria > Bacteroidota > Bacteroidia > Bacteroidales > UBA932 > Cryptobacteroides. Next base: position 6,646 of record ONSC01000007.1, on the reverse strand, counting down.
GTGTCACCGCCGCCGCCACCTTGGGCTTCGGGGCCTACAAGGGCGATCCCGTTAATCTCAGTGGCGATGATATAGAGGTACTTGCCTTGTGAGGCATGGTAGAGGTAGTAACCCTTGACCGTGACAGTCTCACCGTTCAGGGAAGCAATATCCTCCGTAGGTTTCAGGATACTACCGGTCACGGAAGTTGAACCTCCTACGGTAATGTTGTAATAATTACCATCGATGTTCAGCGTACCGGAGTAGGTCACGAACTCTCTATCGTTCGAGGTATATGAAGCGAAACTGGAGGTGATATCCTTAGGATCAGGATGAGTGACAGCGTTACCACTGGAGTTGACTGTAACACTTGTAGGGCCGTTGATTTGAGGCGAGTTCTGATAAGTGGAATACTTACCTTCCACTATCACGTTATCACCGACTTTGGCCTTTCCATTACGGACATAAATCTTCGCGCCATCCTGGTCCATAAGGAAGCCAGCTGAAGATGAGGCGACAACAAGTCCAGGACCGACCTTCAGCGAAAGCTGGGTGTTAGCCATGGCAAGGAACTGGGCCACGGAGACCTGATCACCCTCGACAATAGTGGCGCCGTTGTCGTCCCTCTTCATGGCGATAACGGTGATCGCGCCACCTGACGCTCCGTAGTAAATACCAGTGATGGTAACATTGTGGTTGGTCAGGTTTTCATTGATAGCGGTATAGGAGGCTGGCTTATAGATGTCGACTCTCTTGCCAGAGCCCTTCACGATCAAGTAATAACTGCCTGAATTATCCACATAGAAGTCTCCGGTGACCTTAATCACTGTGGGGACTCCCGAGGAATAAGTACTGATTGAAGACGTGATGTCCTTGGCGGAGCTAAGGTGGCTAAGTATTGAGTTCTTCTCCTTAGTGACAGTATAACCCTGAACTGATTCGAGAGCAGGCATGCTATTAAAGGAAGTGGCTGTAGCTGAGAACTTCACAGAGTCTCCTGCCCACTGTGGAGCATGGCTAGGATCAGTGATGAACAGATAGCTTGATCCGTCGGAGACCACATATCCATCAGTAGTTCCGGCAACAATGATAGAGGTCTTAAGCTCAACCTCCTCTCCTTCCTCCGCTGCTGAGGCCTCAGTCACATCCATTGAAGGATCTCCTTCAAATACGCTCTGAGTGATGGTGCAGGCCACCTTTAGATTCTTTCCGGAGATCTCGACCTTGGCAGTCCTTTCCGCCTCGGAGGTATTCCTCTTCGCGGTGAAGTTGTAAATCTTCTGGGAGAGAGCCCTTGTCGAAGGAGTCGCTGAGAGCCAGTCGGAGCCTTCGGTCACAGTGACGCTGAGTCCGGTGATGTTCGTGTTGACGACCACAGGTACTATCTGACGTCTTCCGTCAATCTGGATATCGCTCTTTGTGAGGAAGAGGGCATCCTTTGTGAGCTGGGTGATAGTGATGACGGTACCGTCCTCAAGGGTGACCCTGGCAGTCCTCCAGTCGTAAGAATCATTCTCAGAGAGTTTGAGGACCACCTCGTCTCCAACGGAGACAACCTCCATCCAGTTCTCGCCGGTGTCACCGATTGTAACGGTGGAGGAAGCGATCGGGATCACAATCTCTCCACCCGTGTAATCGACCTCGTAGCTGGTCTTGACGGTAGGTTTCGCGGACTCGTTGAGGCCGATGTTGATTATCTTGACCTTGTCGTCAGTGAGAAGGAAGAGTATCTTGGCATCAGTGACCTTGGCGGGAGCTTTGATAGAGACCCTACCAGCCCTGTCGCTTGTCTCGTGGAATGTGACAGTCCAACCAGTGCTTTCAAAAGTCTCGATGCTTACCTTGGCACCTTCTGGAGCGATAATCTTGTATGCTGTGCTGAGTAGCTCACCATTGCGCATCTTGGCGAAAACACTCTCGTCGAAGACAAGCTGGAGCTTCGGGGCGGCCCCTGTGAGAGGCACTGTGATGACGGTTCCGTCATAAAGGGTGAAAATGGCGTCGCTGTCAGTTGTCTCCACGTCCTTGAACATTGAAGCTGAAGCTCCCTGGCCTTCGATCTTGGTCCAGTTGGCGCCGTTGTCATAAGAGACCATCCACTGGTCATTCTCGATCTTTACCTTCGGGGTGTTGCTCGTGGATACTTTGGCACCTTGTGAGTCAAGGAGCCAACTCCCGTTCACGGTCCAATAATAACTGCCGTCAGAGTCGGCCTTTGCTCCGATTTGAGGTGTCTTGCCATCCTCGCCGTCGGATCCATCCTTAATTTTAGCGGTCTTGCCGTCTGAGAAGTAGATAGTGTATCCGTCATCGTTCTTGGTGACCGCGTTGACGGTGACCTGACCCTGGACGGATGAGACAAGGGATTGCAAGGCCCCGAGGTTTGAGTTCATAGTCGAGACTGTGCCTTCCAGGGCGGTTATCTTCGCTTTTTGGGCGTTAATCTCCTCCCAAAGGCTCGAGTCATCGTACTTGCAGCCTGTCAACGCAAGTACGAGAGAGAAGAGTAATAGCAGTGTTTTTTTCATGTGATTGATATTATATTTGTTTTAAATAAAGCATAAATAGTAGCTATGAAAGCATGCTAAATTAGATAGAAACTCCGAGAGGAGCAAGCAAGGTCGATGGCGGAAGGCGAAAAGTTATCAACACCCGATGTTCATAACTTGGGTTCGATTAAAATCGTTATATTTGCGGATATTGTAAGTACACTTAATACATATTCCGTCATGTTGTCATTTGAGAGCGATTACACCGAGGGTGCGCATGAGATGATCATCCGGCGTCTGGTTGAGACAAATCTGGAACAGACCCCTGGATACGGCCTGGACCATTATTGCGAGAGTGCGAAGGCCAAGATTAAGGAGGCCTTCGGGGTTCCTGGAGCCGATGTCTTTTTCCTTATAGGGGGTACTCAGACTAATTCCACTGTGATCGCGTCTCTCCTTAGGGAGTATCAAGGGGTAGTGGCCGTTGGGACTGGCCATATCGGAGTGCATGAGAGCGGGGCTGTGGAATACACTGGCCACAAGGTGCTGACTCTTCCTGATCATGGAGGCAAAATGGATGCTGGAGAGTTAGATGCTTTTTTAGAGGCGTTTTACGCCGATGGAACTTTCGAGCATATGGTCATTCCCGGAATGGTGTATATCTCTTTCCCGACGGAATTAGGGACAATTTATACAAAGGCGGAGCTCGAGACTCTTCATGGGGTTTGCCAAAAATATTCCATGCCTCTGTTTATCGACGGCGCGAGGCTGGGATATGGCCTTATGAGCGACTCTAACGATATTGATATCAGGGAGTTCGCCTCGCTTTGCGACGTTTTCTATGTTGGGGGCACCAAGGTTGGAGCCTTGTTTGGAGAGGCAGTCGTTTTCACTCATGGAGCTCCCGCACATTTCTTCACTACCATAAAGCAGCATGGTGCTTTGATGGCCAAGGGAAGGATGCTCGGCCTTCAGTTCGATACCCTTTTCACCGATGGGTTATATTTCAGGATCGCCCGCCATGCGGACGAGATGGCCTCGATCCTGAAGGGAATATTCCTGGAGAAGGGCTATGAGACTTTCATAGACTCGCCGACCAACCAGCAGTTCTTTGTGATGACACGGGAACGGGCGTCTGAGTTACATGGCAAGGTGCGGTTTGAGGATTGGTGCCCAGTTGATGAGGAAAGGATAGCGGTGCGTTTTGTGACAAGTTGGGCGACAACTGAGGATAATGTGCATGCTCTCCGGGATATCATCTGATAAGTTAACTCTTCAGGTTTTTTATTATATTTGTTTTATGGGAGCAGGCTTCACTCTTGGATTGGAGAACGCCTGATGGAGACTTTGACCCCCTCCGTCTCCATTGGTTACCGGGTGATTTCAAGAAATGCTTGAACACCAGGAAGTTATTTTGTATGTATGGATAAAGAATGGACACTTGTCATAAAGCCTGAGAAAAAGCTTCTGGATGTCGACTTGAAAGGCATCTGGCGGTATCGTGATCTTTGGTATATGTATGTCAAACGCGATATCATCACTGTTTACAAGCAGACTATCCTCGGCCCGCTTTGGTTCATCATCCAGCCGATTTTCACGACGGTGATGTACATGTTCGTGTTCGGAGGATTGGCGGGGATCTCAACTGATGGAATGCCCCAGCCCCTGTTCTATCTTTCTGGAATAACGTTGTGGAACTATTTCAGCGCCTGTTTCAACGGCTCGTCAAATACGTTCAGTGATAATGCCGGAGTATTCGGAAAGGTTTATTTCCCAAGACTTGTGGTGCCGCTCGCATCGCTGACTTCGAATCTGATTAAAATGATTATTCAGCTGCTATTATTCGTGGCTGTCTACATCTACTACGCATCAGCCGGGGTTAACTTGTCTTTGAACGCCGCTGCTTTCCTTTTACCGGTCCTTGTGCTTATGCTGGCGTTCCATGCCATGTCGTGGGGGCTGATCGTCTCATCTTTGACATCAAAGTACCGTGACCTGAAGCATCTGGTCAGTTTCGGACTCCAGCTTCTCATGTACGCGACCCCAATCATTTACCCTTTGAGCGCGGCTGGAGACAAGTATCGTTGGGCGCTGGAACTCAATCCATTGACTCCTATTTTTGAGGCTTTCAAATATGGTGTCTTGGGGAGCGGGTCGCTTTCCTGGGGAGGACTCCTGTATAGTTTCGTGTTTATGGTCGTGATGCTGTTCATCTCAATCATAGTCTTCAACCGGGTCGAGCGGAATTTCATGGATACGGTGTAGGGTTATGGAGCATACGTTTCACAAGCCGGCATTATCTCATGCGAGGGGATTCGTGACAATCGCGACAGGGGATCGTCACTATTACGAGATCGCCAGGAATCTCTTGAGATCTTATCATCTGTTCTCCAGGCAGCCTATGCCTTTCGCGATAATTTGCGACCAGAAGAATGACATCACCTCTGAGTTCGATGACATAATTCTGATTGATAACCCTTTCAAGTCCTTCCTGGACAAATTGCGCCTCCCTGAGCTAGCACCTTATGATGAGACTATCTTCATTGATGCGGATTGTTTGGCTTATAGGGATCTGAACGGATTGTGGAGGTTTTTCTCTCATTGCGGTGATTTCGCCACGATGGGAAAGAGTTTTCCCTTTGGGACTCATGGTTGGTTCCAACGGGAAGACGCCGGTATTTTTAGAGATCGGGTTAAATTCTCGATGATTTGTCAGGGTGGAGTGTATTTCATGAGGAAAGGGAAACTTGACTCTTTCTCTGCCACCTGCCGGTTTATTCTTGACAATTATGAGTCTTTCCGTTTCCCCACTTATCCCTCCACAGATCCTGTGGATGAGCCTGTCTTGGCATTGGCATGCGCGGTTCACGACTATCCGCCCGCCTGCAATTATAAACGTGTCTTCTGCTACTATCCGATATGCGATCGCGTGGAGGCTGATATATCCCGGGGATGGTTATCTTATCGGTATTCCTCTAAGAAGCGGACCTCGTTGGGGCGTTATTTCCTTCATTGGAGCACGGCCCAGACAAGAGGTGATATGTATCGGCGCGAGGTGCGGAATCTTGAGAGGATGATAGATTCCGGGTTCAGACCTCCCCGGATATGGGAGATCAGGAATAGGTTGACAGATTGTCTTAGGCTATTTATAAATATGTTTCTCAGACTGATCGGTAAATAAGGCACCTTTTACCCCCGGTGATGTCGATTGCTAATTATCTTCTTATTTGCTATATTAGCGGCGTTTTTGAGCGCATTATTATTGACTTATGTTCTTAACTTTAGGGACACCTGTGGCGTGCCGCGTCACAGAAATCTTGAAAGATTATATTACAAGGAACAATCCCTTGGTTAAGGAGTTATATGTCAATCTTGGCGATGTCAAAACAGTACGCATCTTGTCTTTCTACCCCGGAACAGAAAGCATTATCGACAGGGAGCTTGCCTTGAGCCTTACTTCTCCCGTGGCTATGCCGGATGCGACGGTTTGGCTATGGAGGGAGACCGGTTTCGCCGATTTCGTCAGAAGAGTCCTTGGTGTTGATCTTGGGGAAGATCAAGAGGAATCCCATTGGCTGGAGTTGTTTCATCTTGAACAAGACGGTTCCATGGGTTGCATGGCGTCAGTTGACCCCACTGGAGAGTGGGGGGTACATTACTCGTTCAATGATGAATACTTTTATGGCTTGGACGGGCTCGGGCCATCTAGCTGGTTCAAGGAAGGTCATATCATGGTCCAGTCCTTTTTCCGTATCCTTAATTTGCCGTCAACGTCTCTTGTGCATGGGGCTTGTGTCGGTGTGGAGGACACGGGAGTGTTGATGTGCGCCAGGGGTGGGGGGGGCAAGTCCACGCTCTCGGTCCAGGCAATGCTCAAGGGCTTTGATTACGTCTCGGATGACTATCTGATCCTTCATGAAGATGATAAGGGGGTGACCGCTTCTCCGATTTATTCTTTCATCACATTGTCTCCAGAGATGTATGACAAGATGTATGACGATCTCGACCAGGCCAGGTTCCTCGGTGTCAGCCCATGGAAAGGGAAGTATGTCCTGGATATATCAAGATATAGGGACAGTTTCAGACGCCACTATCCGGTCAATGCCCTTATTTACCCCGAGATAAATCTGGATGCCGCCGCTCCTTCCATTGAGAAATGCACTCCTGCTGATAGAGGG
>ONSC01000028.1 GCA_900320365.1 uncultured Bacteroidales bacterium | reverse complement strand
CAGAAAGCCTTATGAGATACTCTCCAGAGAACCAGGCTCTGCTGAGAGGACCAGCTTCACCACATCGGATTTCATATACCTGATTAATCCTGACCGTTTTGCGAACGCCGATCCGGGAAACGATAACACTGACGATACCTTTGAGAAGGCCAAGAGAGAGGAGCCTTTCGGCCGTCACGGGGGTGATCTTCAGGGCATAATTGACCATCTTGACTATATCGCTGATTTGGGTGCGACAGCTATCTGGTGTACCCCTCTTCTGATGGACAATCAGACTTGGGAGTCTTATCACGGCTACGCCTGCGGTGATTACTATAGGATTGACCCCAGATTCGGCAGCAACGCCCAATACAAGGAATATGTCCAAAAGGCCCACGAGAAGGGCATGAAGGTGATAATGGACATCGTCACCAACCACTGTGGCACCGACCATTGGTGGATGAGCGACCTTCCTTTCAAGGATTGGGTTCATCAGTTCCCGGAATATACCAACACGAACTACATCTTCCCTTCGGCGATGGATCCCAACGCCTCCGAGTATGACAAGAACCTTCTCGTGAGCGGATGGTTCGTGCCGATGATGCCGGACATGAACCTCGACAACCCGTTCCTGCTGAAGTATTTCCAGCAGTGGGCGATCTGGTGGACAGAGTATTCCGGCCAAGACGGCCTCAGGGTCGACACCTATCCCTATAATGAGAAAGTTCCGATGAGCAAGTGGTGCGAGGCTGTGATTAATGAATACCCGAACTTGAATATAGTAGGCGAGTGCTGGGACTCCAATTTCGACCAGCTGGCCTATTGGCAAGGCGGAAACAACAATGCTGACGGCTTTGACTCGCATCTGCCTTCAATCATGGATTTCCCGCTCCAGGAGGCCATTAACGCCGCTCTGGCTGAGAATAATCCTGGTTGGAACCAGGGAATGTTCAGGGTCTATCACGCCCTGGCTCACGACGCGACATATCATGACCTCTCGAAGATGATGATATTCCTTTCCAACCACGACCATTACCGTGTCGCTGACGCTTGGCATCAGGATCCTGACAAGATGAAGATTGGGTATACACTCTTGGCGACCGTCCGTGGCATCCCTCAGCTGTTCTACGGCGACGAGATGATGTTCGCCACCGGAAAGAACTACAAGAGCGATGGAGAATTACGCATGGATTTCCCGGGCGGATGGGCTGGAGACTCAAAGGACTTATTCTCAGAGGCAGGCCGTACCGGAGTAGAGGCGGAGCTTCATGACTATGTCAAGACTCTCTTCCAGTGGCGCAAGGGTAAGGAAGTGATTCACAACGGTAAGACCCTTCACTTCATGTCCAGGGACAACACCTACGCCTATTTCAGGTATAACGACACTGACAAGGTCTTCGTCTATATCAATAACTCTCCGGAGGAGAAAGCGATTCCTTGGTCCCATTACGCCGAGATCACCTCTGGTCTCGGAGCCGGCACCAACGTCCTGACCGGCGAGAAAGTCACCATCTCCGACTCCACCGTCGTCCCGCCCTGCACCGCGATTGTTGTGGAATACTGACATCACTGGCTGAAGGAGCCTGTCACCACCAGGAACCACTGCCACCCTCGGCACGTTAAGAGGGGGGACCGGAGCGAAGCGAGCGGTGGGGCCGCGAAGCGGCGGTTATCGGTGGTGACAGGCTCCTTCAGCGAAGACATTATTTCGTTCTGCCGATGAGTTTGTCGGCGAAGCGGCGGAGACGCTCGTAGCGGACGCCTTTGCATACCTTGGCGGCCGCCTCAAGAGCCTTGGAATTGAGTTCCAAGATGGTGCTCTGGGCATCTTCAGCCACACCGAGAGCGGAGTACAACTCCTTGACCTTCGCTATTTTGGCTGCTTTCTCACTGTCAGTGCCAGAAGGCATGGACATGGCGTTTATAAGTTCCTCGGCTTGCTCCGGGGACGCCTTCTCATACGCCCGGATAGTCAGCCAGCTCTTCTTCGAGTTGACTATATCCCCACCGATAGGCTTACCGAAGACCTTCTCGTCCCCGAAAGCGTCGAGATAGTCGTCAGCGACCTGAAAAGCGAGTCCAAGATTGAAACCATAGCCGTACAACAAGTCACAATCCCGTTTCGAGGCACCTCCGATGATCGCTCCCATTTTTGAGGCGCAAGCTATCAATACACCGGTCTTGAGGCCGATCATATTCATGTACTCCTCCATGGTCACGTCATTCCTTGACTCGAACTCCATGTCGTACTGCTGGCCCTCGCAGACCTGCGCGGCAGTCCGCGAGAAAAGGGACAGGACCTCTCCCTGAACCTTCCTGGGTGCCTTCATTATCCTTGAATAGCTGTCTATGCACATCACGTCTCCTGAGAGGATGGCGGTGTCCGGAGACCATTTCTTCCAGACAGTGTCGACTCCTCTGCGCAGAGGGGAACGGTCCATGATGTCATCGTGGATGAGAGTGAAGCTATGAAAGACCTCCAGTCCCGCGGCAGGCTCAAGGATACCTGTTCCAATCCTGTCTTTGTAGAGGGAATAAGTGGTCAGGCAAAGCCTTGGCCTCAAGCGCTTGCCACCTATCTCAATCATGTATCTCAGGGGATCGTAAAGACCGGAAGGTTCATTAGTGAAAGAAATATTCTCGAATAAAGACTCTATGGCCTCGTCGATGGTTTTTTGCCTTATCATATTGTGGAAATGGTATAAAAGCCCCGTTATTTCGCGTAAAGTTAGTCAAAAACCCCGGAATTAGCTATTTTTGTGCCCTAATGAGCCTATATTCATTTTACAGGATTTCTAAACCGGCGTCTGTGAAAGTGCCGCCGGAGGAGGCGCCAGGAGAGTATCGCCGCCTGCGGAACCGTACTTTCTGGGGAGTGACGGCTGCTTATGCACTCTATTATGTCTGCCGGATGGCGATGGCCGTTGTTAAACAGCCTCTCATAGACGGAGATATCCTTAATGCCGCCCAACTTGGAATCATAGGCTCCGCCTTCTATTTTGTGTATGCCGCCGGCAAGTTCGCCAACGGTTTTATAGCTGACTATTGCAACATCCGCCGCTTCATGGCGACTGGGCTTCTCATCTCGACAGTCGTGAACCTCATCATGGGTGTTCTCGGCCTCGCTCATGGAGCTTGGGGCTTCTCGTCGGCTATCTTGTTTTTCGTGTTCGCAGTCGTCTGGGGAGTCAATGGCTACTGCCAGTCTATGGGTGCGCCTCCGGGCGTGATCAGTCTCTCCAGGTGGTTCCCACTCAATCGCAGGGGAACATTTTACAGCATCCTGAGCGCGACTCCATACCTTGGCAAATCCATTTCTGTCTATGCCCTCGGCTTGGTCGTGGCTGTCATCGGATGGGAATATGGATTCATATTCTCAGCGATCGCGGGAGTGATCGGATCAGCTATCATTCTGGTTTTCGTTTCAGATACTCCTGAGAGCAAAGGACTTCCATCTGTCCAGGAGCTGTCAGGTGAAGAGGTGCTTAAGACTGACACTCTGCCTACTAAAGAAATTCAGAAAATGGTTGTGAGGCATCCTGGCATATGGATTATCGCCCTCTCAAGCGCCTTCGTCTACATCACCCAGCATGCTGTCAGTGAGTGGGGTGTTCTTTTCCTGCAAAAGGGGAAGGATTATTCCCTGGTCTCTGCCACAGAGATAATCGCATTCTCGGAGGCTTTCGGAATAGCCGGTACTGTCCTGGCGGGTTGGCTCTCAGACAGGGTCTTCAGAGGCAACCGTCTTATACCAGTGCTTTTGTCTGGAATTATCTGCTTCCTTTCACTCGCGGGGTTCCTGCTGACTAAAGGAAGCTATGCGATGAATATCGTTTATGTGTCCGCTTTCAGCCTGTCCATAGGTGTCGTTTATTGCACTGTCGCCGGACTTATGGCTTTGGACATAGTTCCACGCAAGGCAACAGGATCCGCTCTCGGGATGGTGGGCCTGGCTAGCTATGGAGCCGCCGGTATTCAAAATGTCGTGAGTGGTTTCATGATCGGAGCGGGCGATTTCAATTTCCTTCCTGTCTCCGTGTTTTGGATGGCGGCCTGCTTGCTGTCTTTCATGATCCCGGTGTTGTCGTGGCGTCTACTTAAAATACAATCAATCAGATAGAAATGCGTGGGTTTTGGACTGTCCTGATGCTTGTCTTCTCAAATGTCTTCATGACATTCGCATGGTATGGCCACCTGAAGCTAAGTGAGATGAAGATCTCAACGAGTTGGCCTTTGATCTTGGTTATCTTGTTCTCATGGGGGATCGCTTTTTTCGAGTATTGCCTGACAGTTCCCGCCAACAGGATTGGCTTCCAGGCTAACGGGGGTCCTTTTAACCTTCTTCAGCTGAAAGTCATCCAGGAAGTCATCTCGCTGACTATATTCACCATCATCGTGATGTTTGTCTTCAAAGGACAGACAATCCAGTGGAATCACTTGGTCGCCTTCGTCTGCCTTGTCCTTGCTGTGTTTTTCGTATTCCTGAAATAGGTTTTTCCAAATTATTGTCTATATTTGGGGAAACACTTGATACACAATTACTACCATGGGACTTTTCAAAGACCTCTTAAAAGGCGTTGCCGGAGACCTGGTATCGAAGGTTCAGCAGGCCGCCAATGCCGCCATGTCCGGTGCGGTGAACACATCCAACTCATCCCAGCCCCATTCGGGAGGAAGAGGCAATTCTGTGGATTACGGTGATGATGACGCTCCTGTCAGAAGCGAGGCGGAGAGCCTTACCTATTTCGCAGGGATTCTCGCGACCCGTTTCCCTCAGTACACTGTCCAGCGTAATGTGCCTGTCACAGAACTTGCCGGAAACGCTTCGGATTCGTTCAAGCTCTACGAGACACGTCCCACGCAGGCCTACAAAGCGGAGTGGGGCCAGCCTTACACCTTCGTCCTTTCTGAGGGTGGAGCACCTAAGGGAATTGTCATGCTTGGCTCCGGCCATAGTCATGACGCCAAAGTGAAGTACTTGATTTCCAGGATGTACGCCAAGAAACTCGGCCTTCCTTACATCAACTTCTACACGCAGATGCCCAACAAAGAGGACTACGTTGTCGGGCGTATCAACAAATTCATGGCTAATATCTGATCCAGGAAAAAGGGGATGCGGCTTTAGCCGCGCCCGTGAAGGATCCAGCTTCGCCCATTGAAGGCATTACGGGCTGCCGGGCGTTGTACGGTCTCGTGATCAGCAATTTTGCTGATTCAAAATCATTCCCCTTTTTCTTTTTTCCGGATGGAAAGTATAATGAGGCAGATTATGCGTCAGGAAGTCTGGGATGACTTCCTGGCGCATCGTTTGCGGAAGGGACGCTTCACTTGGCATTCTTTCGAGGAGGCGGATGACTTCGTGGACTCGGAGTCGTATATGCCAGTTGTCTCCCGAATTGCCCAAGGAGAGGGGCTTGGAATCCCCTTTAAAACCGCAATCAACAAGATGGGATCCGGGAAAAAGAGGGTGGTCTACCATTTCAGGGATCCTGAGATGGCTGTCCTCAAACTCATTTCCCATTTACTTTACAGGTACGATGGCCTCTTCGCTCCAAACTGCTATGCGTTCCGTCGGGGTAAGAGAGCCTCAGATGCTGTATTCCGTCTAAAGAAGGAGATTGGAGGGAAGAGGATGTGGGCATATAAAGTGGACATACACAACTACTTCAACTCTATACCCATACCGGATCTCATGCCTGTTCTTTCCAGGATTCTTGGGGATGATCCGGAGCTTTATTCCTTCTTTGAGAACCTTTTGTCGGATGACAGGGCGTTGTCCGGGGAAGATGTGATAAGGGAGGAAAGGGGAGTTATGGCCGGTACACCTACCGCGCCATTCCTCGCAAACGTCTATCTGATGGAGGTGGATCATCATTTCGCGGGAGAGGGCGTCATATATGCGAGATACTCCGATGATATAATCATTCTCGCTGAGGATCAGGAAGAGTTATCCAGGAGGAAGAATGAGTTGCTGGACTTTTTCCGGAGATATCATCTCGAAGTCAATCCCTCGAAGGAACATGTCTACGCTCCAGGAGAGCCTATAGAGTTCTTGGGTTTCAGCGTGGACGGGAACAGTATTGATGTCTCTATGGCTACCCGGCAAAAGATGAAAGGAAAAATCCGCCGGAAGGCGCTTTCTCTTCATCGATGGGTGTCTAAGACAGGAAAGAATCCCGTTTTCGCGATGAAAGCCATGGTCAATTGTTTCAACAGGAAGTTCTTTGAGGAGGGAGACCCCGATTCCTTGTCATGGTCAAGGTGGTTCTTCCCGGTCATCAACCGGACTGAGGGACTGGCGGAAATAGATCATTATCTGCAAGATAACATCCGCTACCTGTCCACGGGGCGTCATAACAAGAGCAATTATCGTGTCCGTTACGAAGATTTGAAAGCCTTGGGCTACCATAGTTTGGTTCACGAATATCACAAATACAAAACGAAATGAGTTCCCGCTTATTACAAATCCTGAGTCTGACGTTTCTGGCAACTTCATTCGCCTTTCAAGGATGTGCTATAAAATCCTCCTCTAACGGGGAAGGTCTTCCTGAGTGGGCTTTGGGAGGTTTTCAACGTCCTGAAGGTGTCAATCCTGTGATCAGTCCTGATCCGGGGATAACTTTTTCATGTCCAATGCGTTCCTCAACTGTGGGGTGGATGGAAAGCGACACGTTCAATCCGGCCTCCGTGGAGATTGACGGTAAGATAGCCGTGATTTTCCGCGCGGAAGACAATTCCGCCCAAGGAATCGGAACCCGCACATCCAGATTAGGCCTCGCCATATCTGAGGACGGTATGAAAATGGACATATCGCGAGAGCCTGTCATGTTCCCGGGCGAGGATTCCATGAAGGAATATGAGTGGCCAGGCGGTTGTGAGGATCCTCGTGTCGCCGTGACGGAAGATGGCACTTATTTGATGATGTACACATCTTGGAACCGGAAGGTTCCGAGACTATGTGTCGCGACATCACGTGATCTTCGCCATTGGACAAAGCACGGTCCGGCTTTCGCCAAGGCCTATGAAGGTCGTTTCAAAGACATGGCCTGCAAGTCCGGATCTGTCGTGACAACTGTGAAGGATGGGCATCAAGTGATAGCGAAAGTGGATGGCAGGTATTTGATGTATTGGGGGGAGAACATGGTTAATATCGCCGAATCTGACGATTTGGTTAATTGGACTCCTCGGCTCGGGGTAGATGGCGAGCTTTTAGGTGTGATGTTCCCGCGAGAGGGGTTCTTCGACAGCGCGCTCACTGAATGCGGTCCTCCGGCATTGTTGACTAAGGATGGTATTCTCCTTCTATACAATGGAAAGAACAGTACGGATGAGAAAAGGGATTCCCGATATCCGGCCGGGACATATTCAGCTGGTCAGGCTCTCTTTGACTCCGATAATCCTGAAATCATTTTGGAGCGGTTGGATGTGCCATTCTTCAGGCCTATGGATGATTTCGAGAAGAGCGGGCAATATGCCGCCGGAACTGTTTTCATCGAAGGTTTGACCCTTCATGATGGGAAGTGGTACTTGTACTACGGTTGTGCGGACTCCCTCGTGGGTGTCGCCATATGCGACCCCGCGAACCCCGTCCCCGGGGATCCTATCCCATAGCCTTATCCACAAGTTTATTGAATGGATGAAATAGTGTATATTCGCGATGTTTTTTATCGCGGATATGAGACTTGTGATCTTGGATTTTGACGGCACTCTCGGTGACACAAGGGCTAACATTGTCCTCACGATGAGCCAGACATTGGAGAGGAAAGGCTATCCGGTGGCTTCCGAGGAAGAGATTGCCTCTACTATCGGTCTCCCTCTCGAGGAGGGATTCCGCCAACTCATCCCCGGGATTCCGGAGGATGAGGTGATCTCATGCGCCTTGACATACAGGGATATATTCGAGGCTAACCGGAAGTTGTTGGTTCCCAAGCTTTTCCCCGGTGTGGCGGAGACCCTCGCATCCTTGGCGAGTGAAGGATATGTCCTTACTGTCGCATCGTCCAGGTCTTCCCGTTCCTTGAAAGGATTCCTATCGGACATGGATATTGACGGATACATTTCCTATGTGCTCGGGGCGGATAATGTCTCTAAGGCTAAACCCGATCCGGAACCTGTGCTGAAGACTCTGTCCGATCTTGGATTCGCTCCGGAAGATACTATAGTTGTTGGAGATATGCCAGTCGATATCATTATGGGAAAGGGTGCCGGGGCGAAAACCTGCGGCGTGACTTATGGTAATTCCTGCCGGGAGGACCTTGCCGCCGCCGGAGCTGATATGATTATCGATATTTTCCCTGAGTTGGTTGGCGTGTTGCATAAACTGGAATCAAAATGAAACGGAGCTATCCCGATCAATTAGGGGGTCATTTGGCCATCGCTGGCGCCTATACCATTTTCGGGCTTAACATTGTCTTCTGCAAGGATATAGCCAATGCCCAGGCCGTCTCTCCGATAGTTCTCTTCACACTTAGGGCTATAGGCGCCTCTTCACTTTTATGGCTACTATCCCTTTTCACTCCCAAAGAGAAGGTGGACAGAGGAGACTTCCCGAAGATTCTCCTCGCCTCATGTGTTGGCCTTTTCATCCCTCAGTTCACATTTCTTTTGGCGATCACGATGTCCACCTCCATAGACACCGCCATATTGAGCACATTGGGGCCGATTTTCACCATGTTCTTCGCTTTCTTCTTTCTTGGGGAGCCAATCACTGGCAAGAAGGCGGGTGGCGTCGCTCTCAGTTTCGCCGGAGTCATATTCCTGATATTTAATTCCGTCCATCAGGGAGGAGCCGCCAGCACATCTCCTTTTGGAATACTTCTCCTCCTTCTCAACAGCCTCAGTTTCGCGTTGTATTTAGGAGCGTTCCGTCCTCTGATCTCGAAGTACAGTGTGGTGACTTTCATGAAATGGATGTTCCTGTTCTCCCTTATCCTGTCACTGCCTTTCTCCATCAAAGGATTGATTGCCACGGATTATGCGTCTATTCCCGCGAATGTCAAGTGGGAGATTGGTTATCTGATCGTTTTCGCTACTTTTGTGGCGTATTTTCTGATTCCTCTGGGACAGAAGCGTCTGAGACCGACTCTTGTGAGCATGTACACCTATCTTCAACCGGTCATCGCCGCGGTCGTCAGCATCTTGTCCGGCATGGATGTACTCACATGGCAGAAACTATTAGCCACAATCCTTATAGTAGGAGGTGTGATAATGGTGAGTCGCAGCCGCGCGTTAAGCTGGCCACGGTAGTATACTTATAACATACTTAATTGATTTAATTGTGTACTCACGCCTTGACAGGTGTGAGTATTTTTGCACGTTGTAAAATGTGATCATTTTATTTTCAAACATATTTTTTAATGAGAAGCAAGAAACTATCGCGAATCGCGCTCGCGCTGCTGTCGACCCTGGTGTCGATGGCGACGCTTCACGCGCTTCCTTCCAGTGTCTCGGGCCGAGTGCTCGATGCGGAAGGGAATCCTCTAGTTGGCGCTTCTGTTTCCGTGCAAGGCACAACGGCAACCACTGTCACTGACGCTGACGGTGGATTCCGGCTGGATGTGCCGTCCGGAACTAAGGCGCTATTTGTTTCAATGCTTGGCCTTCGGGACATTGAGATTCCGCTGGTTGAGGAAACGACCTGGTACGATGTCACTATGGCCGAAGATCCGAAGACCCTGTTTGAGTCTGTCGCTATCGGCTATGGTACACTGGACAGGCGGGAGTTGTCCACTTCCATCTCCACAGTCTGTGGTGAGGCGCTCAATGACCGCGCGTCCGCCTTCAATGTGACTCAGGCTCTGGCAGGAAAGGTCGCCGGCTATTCGGTGCATAACACTTCCGGCCGTCCTGGAGGCACTAACACGGTGTATATTCGTGGCAGAGGGAACAACGGTGTTGACGTCACACCCCTTTATGTTGTGGACGGTGTCGCCGGTGTTGACATTGACATGATTAATTCTTCAGACATCGAGTCTGTCGTGGTTCTGAAGGATGCCGCCTCCACCGCTATCTATGGAGCTAACGGAGCCAATGGTGTTGTCCTTGTCACGACAAAGTCCGGGAAGGATAAAAACGGAGCTTTCACTTATTCGGGTTCTGTTGGCCTCAGCCAGCTCACTCATGGTTACAAGGAATTAGAGCCCGTTTATGAGAACGCCATCTCCCACGGGCACAACCTTTCCTTCTCGAAGGCGAACGAAAGGAACTCTGTCTACGCTTCCTTGGGCTACAAGGATTTCGGAGGTATTGTTCCCAAGACTGACGCTGATCGTCTGAACACCGCCCTCAATTTCAAGTCCAAGATCAATGATTGGCTTGATGTCAGATTCGGCGCTGATTTCAGCACTCGCACTGAGATGCGTGGCGATCTTGTTTTCGACGATCTGGCTTACAAGACCATCGTAAACAACACGTCAGCAGGCACTTCCGGCAGTGCGGACCATCTCGCTATGCTGAACGGGTACGACTACACCACCATGTTGGATAAGGCGGTTTATCGCCAGAAGGATCAGCAGATGCTCTTAAATGGTGCCGGAGATATCCATCTGGCAAAGGGCTTGATACTCACCGTTAGAGGAGATTATCGCACGAATAACTATACTTTCGGTCAGTCCGCTCCCGGCGGAATCGAGGGTGCCACTGTCACAGGCAATGGTTTCGCTAATATCGCCAATGCCGATACACACCGTTGGTCAAACGAGGATTACCTGACATACGACAAGGATTTTGGCGATGTCAAGAGCTCGTCCGTCCTCGGTGTCTCATTCTCTAACCTCCGTCTTGAGAACTCATACAGCGGTTCAACGGATTTCTCTGACAACCAGTATGAGTTTTACAGGATGCAGGCCGGAACCGTTTATGATCAGTCAACTTCGGGATATTACAATAATTCAACCCGTTCGGTATTCTTCAGATCGAATTGGGCTGTTTCCAACAGATACCTGTTCGGAGTCACTCTTCGTTATGACTCTGCCTCTATTTATGGTTATGACGACATGAGCGGAATCTATCCCGCCCTGTCCGCCGGTTGGGTTATCTCTGAGGAGCCTTGGTTCGATTCCGCCAAGAGCGCTGTGAATCTGTTCAAGGTTCGCGCGAGCTATGCATTCGCTGGCAATTCAGCTGTCCCCATGAGAAGTGTGAGCGCTGGACAAAACAGTGATCTGAAGTGGGAGGAAGCCCGTCAGCTAGACCTTGGTCTCGATCTTTCCTTCTGGGGAAGCAGGCTCAATCTCTCCACTGACTTCTACATGATTGACACCCATGATCCTTTCCTGAAGTCTAATCTCACCTCAGCTGTTCCTCAATATTCGAATTTGGGGCTTATCCGCAACAGCGGACTTGATGTCACTCTTAATGCCCGTCCGGTCGCTAACCGCGACTTCCAGTGGGATGCCACTTTGTTGTATTCCCTGAACACATCCAAGGCCGTTGAGATCGGCGGCAAGGTAGATTATTCGATGAGTCCTATTTCATCTGTGGAAGGGGAGGAACTGAATACTCTTCTCAATGCCGGAGGCACTACTCCTCATCATGAGATCAACTTCGTGAACAGTTTCTCATTGAAGGGACTTACCCTCATGGTTGACCTCATGGCCAAGGCCGGATTCTGGACCTACTGTGACGCATGGAACACAAAGGGACCTTTTGATGACAGGTTCGCTTTCAAAGGCAATTACTTGAGATTGAGGAATATCTCCTTGACTTACGACTTTGGACGCGATGTCTTGAAGAAAGACGGTTTCTTCCGTGGTATGAATCTGGGTGTCCAGGCAGAGAACCTGTTCACTTCCACTGGAGTTCCTTCCATTGACCCCGAAGATTTCATCTGGGACGGCAAGATTGGCGTCGCTGGAGGTGCCTATCCTCGCCCCAGGACCATATCGGGTACGTTGAAACTCACATTCTAATTCCTAACCTCAAGAGTTTATACGTATGAATATAAAATATATAATTACAAAGCTTGCCGTGGCTGTCGTCATGATGCTCGCGTTCGTGTTCCAGGCATTTGCCCAGAATACGCTTTCGGGCCGTGTGACAGATGAGAATGGTGATCCAATGCCAGGCGTCTATGTCGCTGTCAAGGGGACACAGAACGCCACCAGCACCGATGCCGACGGTAATTTCACACTAAGGACAAACGCCAACTCAGGAATCCTGGTGTTCTCCATGATGGGTATGGCTGAGCAGGAGATTCCAATCAGCGGACAGTCCTTGTACAATGTGATAATGAAGGAAGACACCACGATGCTTGAGGAAACTGTCGTGGTTGGATATGGTACAATGATCAAGCGGGAATTGACCGCATCAATCTCTCAGGTTGGTGGTGAGGCTCTCACTGAGCGCGCCACAGGTCTCAACGTCCTCCAGAATATGGCTGGTAAGATGGCTGGAGTCCAGATCAAGTCCACTTCCGGACGTCCTGGTGGTAACACCGCTATCCTTATTCGAGGAATCGGCTCCATCAATGCCAGTACCACACCTCTCTATGTCGTGGATGGCGCTGTGGATGTCAATCCTGATATGATCAATTCCAACGACATTGAGTCTGTCTCTGTCCTGAAGGATGCCGCCTCAGCGGCCATGTACGGAGCCAAGGGTGCTAACGGTGTCGTTCTCATCACCACCAAGAGCGGTCAGGGTTCAGGTCAAGGCACTATCACTTACGACGGTAAGTATGGTGTGGGATACCTCTCCCGTAAGCTCCGCCTCATGAATTCTGACGAGTACATCCAGATGCAGCAGCTGGCTTACGGCTATAGCGGCCAGAATATGCCTCATCTTGTGACTCCTATCGAAAGCCTGTTCAACTACCAGATGAACGGCTCCGAATACGCCCGTGATGAGAAGGGGCTTCTTATTGCGACTCCGAAATACAACACGGACTGGTGGAGTGAGGTCACCAGGAAGGCTATCACCCAGGACCATAACGTATCCTTCGCCCAGAGGGGTGGCAAGTCATCTGTATACGCCAACCTTGGTTGGCAGGATGTCCAGGGTCTTGTCAAGACAACTTATGGAAAGCGTCTCAGTGCTACCATCAACGCTACCACTCAGATCAACAAGTGGTTGGATCTCAACGCCATGGTTTCATATTCCAAGACTGAGAGCAACTCGGCTGACCAGGAAGGCACGATGCAGCAGGGCGCTGTGCGTAACACTTATGAGATGCCCCCTGTGGTTCCTGTGAAGTATCCTGACGGGACTTGGGGAGCGAAGCAGGACTATCCTCTCTCAGAAACCGCTTCCAATCCTGTCCATCAGCTCAATGCTTGGAAGCAGATCAACCGCAGAAACTATTTCCTCGGAAATATTGGCCTTGACTTCCATCTGCTCGAGGGGCTGACCTTCACCGTTAAGGGCAACTACCAGACAACCAATAGCAAGGACACGGACTTCCGTATCGCAGGTATGGCTGACTGGTCAAAGTCTGATTCCGGAACCCAGGCCTACATCTCCAATAACTTGTCGAACCGTTGGTCAAATGAAGACTACTTCACTTACGATAAGTTGTTCTTCAATGAGAGGCTCAAGTCCAATTTCACTCTCGGTGCTTCCTGGTATTATTCCCAGGCCGAGAACAGCTATGCCGGTTCGCAGTTGCTGCCTGATGACGTGTTCGAATATCACGACCTTGGCTCTGGCACGAAGAAAGTCCAGCCTTCATCAGGGTGGAGCAAGAACACGATGAACTCTTATTACTTCCGTACCAACCAGATATGGGATGGACGCTACATGCTTGGAGTCACTGTCCGTGTGGATGGCGCATCCAACTTCGGAGCAAAGCGCAAGTATGGTTTCTTCCCTTCAGTATCAGCTGGTTGGACAGTGTCTGAGGAGCCTTGGTTCGGGACCGACAAGAACTTCATCAACCATCTGAAACTGCGCGCCAGCTTCGGAGAGGTCGGTAACGCTTCCATCGGAAACTACGCTACAATGTCTCAGATCTCCGCTGGCACCATGATCATGAACGATCAGATCGTGTCCCAGTCATCCGTGAGCACGCTCGGTAATACCGATCTCTCATGGGAGACCACAAGGCAGGTTGACGCCGGACTGGACATCGCTTTCTTCAAGGATAGGATACAGCTCATCGCTGACTGGTACTACAAGAAGTCGCTTGACCTCTTGTTCGCTGAAGCGATACCCCATTCCTCCGGTTACGGCAGCATCACCTCCAATCTCGGAGTTCTGCACAACACCGGTTTCGAGGTAACATTGAACACTCATCCTATCGCCACCCGCAAATTCGCTTGGGATCTTGACTTCATTTATTCCACTAACCAGTGTATCATCGACAAGCTGTACGGCTCGCTGTCCACTCATGGCGGACAGGTCGAGGAGGGACAGCCCTACATGCGTTGGGGAATGAAGAAACTCCTTGGTACTTGGGGCACGGAGGAGGCCGCCGAGGCCGCTGTCTACGGACGCTCCCCGGGAGACTACAAGCTTGAGGATGTCAACCAGAACGGTGAATATGACGACGGCGACACCCAGTATGTGGGAATGGCCACGCCAAAGGGTGAGATCTCGATCGTCAACAACTTCACCTGGGGCGGATTCAACCTCATGGTTGATATCGGTTCCGCATGGGGATTCAAGGTGTCCAATGTGGCCCAGAGCCTTTATGTCGGTCAGGCTATCTACACCAACAGTCTCAGTGACCTGCTCACCTCTTCATGGACTCCGGACAACCAGAACACGACCCTCGCCCAGCTCCGTCTCCCTACCGACGCGTATTTCGGAAACGGCAGTATGGGAACCTTCTTCCTTGAGGACGGCGATTTCATCCGAGTGAGGAATATCGTCTTGTCCTACGATCTCAAGCGCGACCTGCTCAAGAATATGAAGTCCATAAAGGGAATGCTCCTCGGTGTCAGCATCGAGAATCCTTTCCTCTGGACCAAGTACACAGGCTTCGATCCTGAGGTTGGTTGGGGCACAGGTAACGGCCAGATCAGCTACGACTGGCTCGCTTACCCTAAACCGACCACGATCACCGGTAACATCAAAATCTCATTCTAGGCGCTATGAAAAAGATAATCAATATACTTGGAGTGGCAGTCATACTGCTTTCCACTGGTTGCACGAAGTTCCTGACCGAGGAGACCAAGACCTTCCTAACGCCAGAGAACTACTATGTCTCAGAGGCGCAGATGCAGGATGCCGTGAATGGCTTGTATCCCAGGATAGTGGCTGCTTATATGGACGGTCTCGTGGCTCCGAACCACACGACTTTCATTATGCTTGAGACCCTGACTGGATACCACAAGCGCAACCATGCATATGATTCCCGTACCTTGGGTTACAACCTTCCTCTCGCTGATGATAACGGTTTGCTGGACAATAACTGGAACGACATGTACCAGGCCATCAGCCGCGCCAACTACGCATTGGAAGGAATTGAGAACTCTGAGGCCCCTGTTCCTGACGCCACCAAGAAAAAGTTCCTTGGTGAGGCCCACTTCATCAGGGCTTACGCATATTTCTTCCTTGTCCAGTGTTATGGCCCCGTGCCTGTGACCACGACCCCTGTCAAGGGTAAGTCTGACATTGTGACCGAGTTGACTTCCATTAGCGGAGTTTATCAGCAGATCCTTGATGATCTCACTCAGGCTGAGAGTCTTTTGACTGTCTGGAATCCTGGTGACGGCCACGTCGGCCTCGGCGCCGTCAAGGCATTGCTAGCCAAGGTCCATCTAGCTATGGCGGGTTACCCTCTGAGGCAGTCTGACCATTATGCCCAGGCTGTCACCAAGGCAAAGGAAGTCATCGGGAGTGGAGCTTTCTCGCTTTACACTGATGTCGCTGACCTTGTGAACCCTGACAAGAGAAACAAGGAGGAGGCCATTTATACTGCCCAGTATAACAAGAAAGACGGTGGCTCTCCGATGCACAACATATTCCTTCCTTACTATGCCGGTTGGGATGCTGAGCAATTCGCGGAGAATCAGGCTTTCGGTGGTGCGATAGTACCCAGCCAGACGTTCATTGACTCTTATGAGGATGGTGACAAGCGCGCCAGGGAGAAGGGTTGGTTCTATAATTCCTACAAGGGTGTTGACTTCCCCCAGCCTTTCATCTACAAGTATTTCGATACCGATGCTGTGACTAGCAATACCAGCGATGTCCAGTTCCCGATGCTTAGGTACTCGGATGTCCTTCTGACATTGGCTGAGGCCGCTTGCGCCGGTGGAAGCACCACGGACGCCGCCGCTATCGATGCTTATTATCAAGTTAGGAACCGCTGGTGCCCGATTGTCAAGCCTTCTTCCATCAGCTTTGAGGATGTGTACAAAGAGCGTGTATGGGAGCTTTGCTTCGAGGGCCAGAACTGGTTCGACATGCTTCGTACCCGTAAGGTATTCAACGTCTCAAACAAACGAGTCGTGGATATGATAGGATTCACTCCTCAGGAGCACCCCGGTGTCCCGTTCACGGAGGAATGCCTTCTCTTCCCTTATCCCGTGGCTGAGAAACGGTTGAATGAGAATATCGCCTCCATCACGGTGGCCCAGAGATTGGCTTTATAAAAGATGCAAGAAATGAGAAACAAAATACGAGTATTCCTGAGCCTTATGGCTGCCGCGGCATTGGCCTGCGGTTGCGTCAAGACGCTCAACCTCCACGACACCACGATGGATTCGGAATATGAGCCCGACAAGGTCTCCACTTTTTACCTGTGGAAGGCTCTCCAGATCGATGATGTGAACGTGAATGGTATCGACATCAAGCCGTATTTCGACTGGTTCGATTCCTTCCAGCTCGAGATCCGTCGTACCGACGGGAAGATTACCGGGATCAAGATGAACAACGGTAATATTCCTCACGATATGTATGGATTCAATCTTCCCACTGAGGAGGTCGAATGCTACTTCGACAACTCTGTTCAGCCTAACGCTATCAGGCGCAAGTCCGATGACCAGATTGTGGCCGTCTTCCGCAAGGGAGTCGTCTGCATGGAGTTCAATATGGACTGCAAGACTGTCAGCTACAGGTTTATGTTTAGTGGTAAAAACAACTAAGGAGGGGATAAAATGAGAAAGAATAGATTCATAACAATCTTCCTGGCTCTCGCGGCTGTCGCCGCCATGGTATTCTCCTGTATTGAGTTCAAGTCGGTGATATGGCCGTCAGATCCTAAGGCCAATTCCGAGATGGAGGTTACTATCCAAGTCCAGCTCGTCCCTGAGACGGAGCATAATGGACATTTCTTGCTGGCTTTCGTGGCTCCTAAGAGCTGGAAGGTCTCAGAGACAGTTCAGGCTACATATTCAGCGACAAATGCCCAGGTTGGTGGTCAACTGATCACCATCACCGACGAGGCTATGGTTCTCGCAAACGATTACACCGAGCCCACGACCACGATGCCTTACAGCTCAGCTATGCTTTCGCAGTATGGCGTGCTTGGCAACACCGGTCCTGTGGAGTGGATTGTCCTTAGGGGAACGACATATCTCAACCTCGACGGTAGTGGAACTCATCCGACTACCACCGCTGATGTCAAGGTCAAGTTCAAGACCGGGCCTAATAACATCAAGTTCTTCAGCGCCTTCGTCACCTGCCTTTCTGACAACGGTTTCAACACTGATCACGATGGCGAGTTCATCATCTCCGACACGCAGATGATAAAGGTGACTGGCGGTAGCGGCAACGATGATTTCACTGTCCTTCATTATGTCTCCACGACTCCGCAGACGTTCCGTTATGGTGACTATGTCTCCATCGAGTTCGTGTCTTCCATTGACGGCAATGACACAGCTCTTTATGGTGAAAGTCAGGTTTACCTAAACGCTACCTGCACTTTGGCTGACGGAACCGTCAAGGAAGGTCCGAAGACCCTGATGACCCGCAGTGGTGACGAGACCTATTTCAAGTATATATATCCGAAGTCATTCTTTGGCGTCGGTCAGAATGCTGAGATAGTCGACATGCACGTTTGGTTCACTAACGCGGACGGATCAAAAGTGGTGACTGATGGAACAGAGGGTTTCGAGGTATCCCAAGCCTCAGAATAACCTTTGTTAAAACTATAATAAATGGGTTTGGTTTGTGCTCTCCGGATATCCGGAGAGCATTTTTATTTGGACTTGTCCATTGTCCTGAATTCCTTCGGAGACATTCCGTACTTCTTCCCGAATTCCCTGTAAAAGTATGATTTATTATTGAATCCCACGGAGTACATTATCTCCTGGACAGTCAAGTTTGTGGTCTTCAGCGAGTGTGCGGCCTTCTCAAGCCTGATGGAGCGGACAAACTCCACAGGAGATAAATCAACGAGTTCCTTAAGCTTGCGGTAAAGCTGAGATTTGCTGATATTCATCTCCTCTGCGAGGAATGCCGGAGATATTTCCTCGTTGGAAAGATCGGCCTCTATCAATCCGGTCACCTTCATGATGAAGTCTTTGTCTGTCTTGCTGACGACTTTCTCATTGAGTAGATCGGAGTTGGAAATAGCTGAGCTATAGTACGATTTAAGGGATTCCCTGCCAGAGAGAATCTTATTAACAACCGCATTCAAGTGCCTGGGATAGAATGGCTTCGGGATAAAAGCCTCTCCACCTGTCTCGAATGTGCTGATTTCGTTCTGGATGTCAGAAAGGAATGACAGGAAGATTATCGGGATGTTACGGGTGATCTCATTCTCCTTGAGGTATCGGCACAGCTCAATTCCGTTCATTCCAGGCATGGCTATATCTGTGATGACCAAGTCGGGAAGTCCGTGGCTGATAATCTCCACGGCATCCTTCCCGTCACTTGCCTGGAGCACCTCATATCTATCCCCGAGAATGTCAGACACGAGATCCCGGATCGCTTTCTCGTCATCGACGATAAGAATCTTTGCGTTTGATGAGCCCTTCGGGTATATATCTTCTCTCTCAGCATTCTGAATGCTGTAC
>ONSC01000016.1 GCA_900320365.1 uncultured Bacteroidales bacterium | reverse complement strand
TATATTATATCTATTGCCAATGAGCCGCTCGATGTAAATCTTAACAACATAAAGATGAATCAGCCCCAGGCGTTCAGATTCGGTTGACCAATAGTAGAAGCCCTGCGCCTCCTTGCCTTTGTTACATACAGACTCAAGGTAGGGAAAAGGATTGTTATGCCCTTTCTTTGCATCCTTACTATCCGAGAAAGCAGGTATCTTAAGCATTGCCTCACGGATAGTGCTTTGTTTCAATGTATCTTTCCCTTCAACCTCCACAATCAGCTCATTACGTAGAATTGGATACCAAAAGTTAAAAATCGCGGCTTCATAAATATCCGAAATGACGCTTGGAGATGGTTTGGCTCCCATAATGAAGAAAGAAGAACCCTGCTCGTTGCGGCGGAATACCTCTGGTATTTTATCAACGTCACTTACAGGGTCTTCGTTGTGCATGTCACTCTCTGTCGGCAAAGTGTAATAGCCAGCCTGCTCATACTTCTTGTCTTCTATGTTACTTGTGCTTAGCCAGGATACTCCAACGAAATTGGAATTATTGTTCTCATCAAGGGTAGACACGAGCACCGTTCTAAAAGGAGAGGCGTTGAAATAGGTGGCCTTTCCATATCCAAAGGAACCTCCAGCGCCGAGATTAGGTTTACTTCCGCCGCCAAGGTTATATGCAAATGCGCAAAGACGCTTCTTCAGGACATCCCGCTGATAGTCCATGCCAAGGGTATTCGTATCTGAAATCTTCAAGAAAGAGATTTCTCCGGCATCCTGGCACGCCCTTAATTCGGCGCCCATCTGGTCCAGTTTCTTGTAGGCCTTTGTGCTCGGATCAGAATAAATGACTTTTCCGCCCTCAATGTATTTGCCGAGTTCAAAAAAGTTGTCCAGCAAAGAAGCGTCAATCTTATCAAAACTAAACTTGACTGTAACCGGTCCTTTGCCATTTGGCACGTCAAGGGAATTTTGAATAACCTCACGGACCAAAGAACGGAATTGGTCTGTGAAGAGATGGTGAACTGGATTATCCCCATAATTGGCGCTCCCTTGACGGACACCAAAATGCCACCTATACCCTGGAACTGACATCACGGTTTAATTACTTATTAAACTTGAACCCCTGTTTTGTCGCTTTGTTCATTTCATTGACAAAAGCCGACTTTGTATCCTTAAGGGCTTTGTTAATTACAGAGAACATTTGGTCTACGTCCTCCTGGGAATAATCATAATTGTTGCGGTTTGCACAATTCTGCAAAAGTGCAAGGGTGTCAAGAATTCTCTGAACACGATTAGATGCGACTTTCTCAAAGCGCTCCCTCTTAGAATTTTTAGTTTCCATATGTGATTATATTTGCCTCTGCGACAAAGGTACAAATAAAACAATTCTGTGCAAATATTTTTTAAAAATTTACACAGAATTAACTATATTTTAGATATGTAGTATTATGATAATATATTATTCAATTATAGGTATCCCGAGCTTTTCCAAAACACACCGCCCAGTTTCTTTAACTGCCGGAACAGCAACCGAATTACCGATTTGCTTATATGCAGCATAATCTGAGACCGGGAAAACAAAATTCCGAGGGAAACCCTGCAGGCCAGCGGCCTCTCTTGGCGTAAGATTCCTTACAAAATCTTCGTTCGTTTCCCCTTTCAATTTCGTGGCAGGAAGTATCTGCGTCTGACGAGGATCAATCACAAGATTATGCTCGCGGCCCATTGCTCCTGCCAGGAATGTGTTGGCGATATCATCGTCCCCAATAATCTCATAACCAAAACCATTACCGGCAGAACGATGGCGTTTCTTGTGGTTTACGAGAGTCTGCCAATAACGTTGTGATAAATAGTATTTTACATCAACGACTTCCTCTTCTTTGACATCACGGAAGCGCTTAGATGTATCAGTTGGAGCAGGATATTGGAACTCTTGTACACCAGTACGATTATGGAAACCTACTATGAACACTCTTTCTCTGTTTTGCGGCACACCGAAATTCATAGCATTTACGACCTGAGGATCTGGGACGAAGTAATTTAACTCACGAAGCCGCCCCATGATAACTTCAATTGTATGACCACCGTCGTGCGAAAGCAAGCCTTTGACGTTCTCCAAAAAGAAAGCATCCGGTTCAAAGTTCTCAATGATATCTGCGACATGAAAAAAGAGTGTTCCCCGTGTTTCATCCAAGAAACCCTGCCGCAAACCTGCTTGAGAGAAGGCTTGACAAGGGAAACCGGCACAAAGAATATTAAACTGCTCAGGAATATGCGATTTTGTAGAATTTAGCGTTATGTCACCATAAGGAACTGCGCAATAATTATGCGTGTAAGTGGCTCGAGCCATGCTGTCAATTTCCGATGCAAATACACACTGCCCCCCTAATGACTGCATGGCCTGGCGGAAACCACCGATTCCCGCAAACAAATCTATAAAAGTGAATGAGGGATTCTCTGCAGGCCCAAACTGAGGCCTAAACAGCGAATCAAACAACATCACCTTGTCAGCAAAAGGAATCGCATCTGGATTATCAAGAGAAGGGTGTGCGGCCGCATAATAACGTTCAATCAAATTCTCGGCACGTCCCATATCTTCGTCGGTCATAAAGTCAGAGGCTTCAATATACTGGGATATTAAAGCCATGTCCTCTTGGAAGATAGTATCCCGCTTTTTTTTATGCTCCCTCTGAATGGTATCAGACATCAACTGTTTAATTGAGTTTCCAGACTCGATGTTTTCCAGGGGGATTCTTACAATATCTTGTACTCTCTTTTTACCCATGATAATAACTACTCAGAAGAAATAATCACACCTTTGGAGTTAAGGTATGCTTTTAAAGACTCCGCCACTATATCTTTTATTCTCTTATTTTCATCCACGGCATAATGCTTAACGGCCTTGAACAACGCATTATCCAGAGAAACAGTAGTGGTGGTCTCCTTTTGGGACTTTTTCCTGTTGTCCATATCCTCATATTTTAATATTAAAATATATACAAATTTATATATAAAAATTGAAGAAACCTAATATGATACACTTTAATGATAGTGCCCATAAATACGTATCTTTGTAACCTGAACAATACTAGGACGATGTCAGATAATCGCACACCAGAACAGCGCCACCGCAATATAGCGGCAGTTCATTCTGCCTCTACGACACCAGAACTGAAGCTGCGTCGCGCCCTCTGGCGTCTGGGGTTTCGCTACGGGGTGAACGTCAAGCGTCTTCCCGGATCCCCAGATATCGTCCTGTCCAAGTATCATACCGCCATCTTCGTCCACGGTTGTTTCTGGCACGGTCACAAAGACTGCAAGAACGCCTCAATTCCCAAGACCAACACTGACTACTGGACGGCCAAAATCACTCGCAATCAGCAGCGCGACCAGGAGGTCTGGCGACAACTGGAAGCAAAGGGATGGTTTGTAATCATAGTATGGGAATGCCAACTCAATACAGCCAGACTGCCAGAAACCGTTGAAGCGGTGGCATCTGAAATACGGAAGAATGGAGAAATCTATCAATCTATTCAGTCTAACCGAAAAATAGCACGGGCTTCTTATTTGCAGGAAAGAAGAATACATAAGGAACACGTCACGTCTTTGTTAACAGAGATTCAAACTAGAATTAAATAGCGAATTATCTCCTTCTACCCCACCTTATCCCCGGTATATTAACCATCTCCCGTGCCTTGCGGAAGCAGCGGCGGGCCCAGAGGATGTCGTCTTCGTTCTTGTCATGGCCCCAGTTCGAAGAAAGGCGGTCCGAAAGATGTGGCTTCTTCGGATAGCGCAAATGCGACGCGCTCCGATGGAGTCATCTGTCCATATCTATTCTCCGGACGCATCTTCTTCCAGGTCTCCTGGATCCGGGATGGCGTCAAGTCACGACCAATGACGGATGACTTATAGACAGAGTTCCCGCTCTGGATCGTGTACCCTCGAACAGTCACTGAGGCATCCATCTTCAGTTTGACGGTATATCCTTTGGCTTCCAGCGCAGCGGAATACTTCTCCAAGGAGAAACTCGACAACCCGGCAGTGCCGCAAGGCATTTTATATCGCCAAATAACCAAACGAAATCCAGCCAAACAACCAAACGCCAGCATCCAAGACTTAGAAAAGCGTCCTTTTTGGGCCTCAAATTCTTTGGAAAAGCGTTCTTTTTGTGTTTGATTTTTCATGGAAAAGCGTACCTTTGCCATGTAAACGATGTGATTCTATGCTAAAAAGAAAGATTCGCTCCTATATCCATGAGCATCTTGCCAGTAGGAACAGCAAGATCCTGGTCATCGACGGGGCCCGTCAGATCGGGAAGTCATACATCATACGCGACGTAGCCACGTCTCTCTTCCAGAATTATGTGGAGATCAACTTCGCAGAGGATAAGAACGGCCCCAGACTCTTCGAGGCGGCAACGACCAAAGAGGAATTTTATTTCCGGCTGAGCACGGTTGCCGGAGAGAAATTAAGGGGAACGAAGGATGATACGATCATCTTCCTGGACGAGATTCAGGCTTATCCCCATCTCCTGACGCTGCTGAAGTTCTTGAAGGAAGACGGACGATATACGTTTATTGCCAGCGGCTCCCTACTCGGTGTAACGCTTAGGCAGACGACATCTGTGCCTGCCGGAAGCGTCATCATCAAGCATATGTACCAGCTTGATTTTGAAGAATTCCTCTGGGCGAATGGATTTACCGAAGAGGCTGTATCTGTCTTGGAGCAGAAGTTTTTACAGAGGGAGTCTTTGGACGAGCCCATGCACGGGAGGATGATGGATCTCTTCAAGAAATACCTTCTTGTGGGCGGTCTGCCCGATGCCGTGAACGAGTACCTGAGTTCCAGGAACATCGTGGCTGTCCGCGACATCCATGAGGCTATCCATACCCTTTACGGGATTGACGCCTCCCAGTACGATGAAGAGCACAAACTCAAGATTACGAGGATCTACAATATGATTCCTTCCTTGATGGGCAACAAGAAGAAACGGGTGGTGTATCGTGACATCGAGGAAAAGAAGAGCAAGCGGAATGAGGATTATCAAGATGAATTTGACTATATCGCCGGGGCAGGGATTGCCATCGAGGTAAAAGCGGTTTCCTCTCCAGCCTTTCCGCTTAAGGAGTCCGAGAGCAAGAACCTGCTGAAGTTCTACATGAACGACGTCGGGCTTCTTACCAATGAGCTGTATAAGTACAACATCGACGCAGTCATGAACGACCGCCTCAGTGTGAATCTGGGAAGCGTTTATGAAAGCGTTGTCGCCTCCGAGCTGCGGGCTCACTGCTCAGGACCGCTCTTCTACTACGACAACAAGGCTCATGGCGAAGTGGAGTTCCTTCTGGATGACTACGACCATGCCGCCATCCTGCCGGTGGAAGTGAAATCAGGGAAAGACTATACGATCCATAGGGCGCTCAATGCATTCCTGGCAAATCATGACTACCACGTTCACGATGCTTACGTGTTGTCCAATGAACGGATCATAAAAAAAGATAGGTTCATCACCTATCTTCCCATTTATTTTGCTCCCTTTATTAGGAGCAATCATCCGGATATTGTGACACTCTAATACAGCTTGCGTTTTAGCTTGGATTTAAAGTGCTCCAGCCCGGGGCACTGAATTAACCTAGAATCGGGGAGATGATTCCGGTGAGAAGGTCATTCTCGAGAAGGAATCCATCGTGACCGAATTTCGAGGTGATTCCGATGTGACGGGATCCTGGAATCATCGGGGCCCAAACTGAGATCTCAGAAGGAGGGAATATTCCATCGGTATCTATGGAAATGACTGTGGTATTGGCGGTTATCCTTCCAAGCGCCGCTTCCACGCCTCCACGTCCACGGCCGACATTGTGGCTGTCCATGGCGTTGGCGATATACCAATAAGAATAAGCGTCAAAATTCCTGTTGACTAATTTATCTCCTTGGTGGCGTTCGTAAGAGGCTGCCCTTCCGGCGAATAGACAGTCCGGATCAGGCTCGCTTTGACGGATCTCAAAGCCTTCGAAACAACGGTAGGAAATGAGTGCCTGAGCCCTCGCGCAACGGAGCCCGTTGGCACCGCCTGAGAGGTCTTTCGCCTCCCTGAATGTCTGGTCGGCCTCAAGAGCCATCCGCTGAGCTTCCATCCAGGCGGTCATCCACGGTGATATTCTCGGCGCTGTGGCTATGAAAAGGGCATTCTTGAACAGATCTGGCTCATCAACGGCCCACTCTATGGCCTGGAACCCTCCGATCGAGCTGCCTATCAAAAGGTCTATACTCATGATTCCCAGATGCTTCCGAACTATCTGAGAGGCCCTTGTCATATCCCTCATAGTCAGCGCCGGAAAATCGAACATATAAGGTTTTCCGGTCTCCGGATCTATGGAAGCCGGTCCGGTGCTGCCGTAAGGTGATCCAGGAATATTGACGCAGACGACATAATGCTTATCAGTGTCGATGGCTTTCCCGGGACCTACCATTCCTGGCCACCATTCTTCGGGGTCGCTGTTCGCTGTCAAGGCGTGGCAGATCCAAACCACCTTGCCGTCTCTGGCTCCGGAAGTGTGGTACACTATCTCCAGAGGCTCCAAAGAACCTCCGGCCTCAAGCTCAAGCTTGTCAATTATGAGACTATGGCGTATCATGCGTGGGCGGCGGCAAGGGCTTGCTCGATGTCGTAGATGATGTCCTCTGGATCTTCCAGGCCTATGCTGAGACGAATCAGGTCAGGGGCGATTCCGGCTGCCCGGAGCTGCTCATCAGTGAGTTGGCGATGGGTGTGTGATGCCGGGTGGAGGATACAAGTGTGACAGTCGGCGACATGGGTCTCTATGGTGATCAGTTTCAGAGCGTCCATGAAGCGGTTGTCGAACTCACGGCCGCCCTTGAGCCCTACACACATGACCCCGCTGAAAGCTGACATGTACTTTTTCGTGAGCTCGTGGTGGGGATCGTCCTTGAGACCCGGATAACGGACCCAGGCCACATCCGGGTGGTTGACGAGATATTCCGCCACCTTCATGGCGCTCTCACTATGGCGAGCTATCCTCACATGGAGGCTTTGCAGTCCGAGGTGGAGATAGAAGGCGTTCTGAGGGCTCTGGATGGAGCCGAGATCTCTCATCAGCTGGCTTGTGGCCTTGGTGATGAAGGCTGCCTTGCCGAATGCCTTGGTGTAGATGAGGCCGTGATACGAAGGGTCGGGGGAGCAAAGTCCCGGATACTTGTCAGCATGTGCGTCCCAATCGAAATTGCCGCTGTCCACTAGCGCTCCGCCCACCGCGACTCCATGACCATCCATATATTTCGTGGTGGAGTGGGTGACGATGTCGGCACCATATTCAAATGGCCTGCAAAGTACCGGAGTGGCGAAAGTGTTGTCCACCACGAGCGGCGTACCATGGCGATGGGCTATTCTCGCGAATTTCTCGATATCAAGCATTTCCACTCCCGGATTGGAGAGAGTCTCCCCGAAAAGGAGCTTGGTCTCCGGCCTGAATGCGGCATCGATTTCCTCTTCCGTGGCGTCAGGGGAGATAAAGGTGACCTCTATCCCCATCTTGGCCAACGATGTCCCAAGTAAGTTGAAAGTCCCGCCGTAGATGTTTCCGGCGCTGACAATATGGTCTCCCGCGGAGCAAATATTCAGGCAGGCGAAAAGGTTCGCGGCCTGGCCAGATGAGGTCAGCATCGCCGCGACACCGCCTTCCAGCGCAGCTATCTGAGCGGCGACCATGTCATTCGTGGGATTCTGCAAGCGAGTGTAGAAATATCCACTATCCTCAAGGTCGAATAGCCGGCCCATCTGGTCGGAAGTCTCGTATTTGAAAGTCGTGCTCTGCACGATGGGAATCTGCCTAGGGTCGCCCTTTCCGGGCTTGTAACCGGCCTGCACGCATAAAGTGCCGATGCCGGGAGTCCTTGTCTCTTTAGCCATTTGTCGTGTTCGTGTATTCAGGAAGCCGAAGTTACTCAAGATTTA
Organism: uncultured Bacteroidales bacterium; assembly: GCA_900320365.1. Classification (GTDB taxonomy): domain Bacteria; phylum Bacteroidota; class Bacteroidia; order Bacteroidales; family UBA932; genus Cryptobacteroides. The sequence goes on along the minus strand of ONSC01000016.1, from coordinate 23,125 downwards.
TCAAACGGCAAAATCGAGATGATTCATAGTAAGATTATCCATCATATTAATGCGATAATGCATTTTTTAACTGATTGAGATTCTTTATTTTTGTTGGTAAGTGCTAAATACTGGAAACCATGAGACGAATCGCTTTTTTCACTATCATCACCTTACTTCTCGTGTCGTGTGCGGGCAAAGTCGCTCCTACACCTGAAGGATATGTCAATCCGGATAACAAAAAAGAATGGAAGATGATCTGGAATGATGAATTCGACTATCAGACCAGGGATCAGTTGTTGCAAGTCTGGGAATCATCCAATGCTCCTACCTCGCATACTATATGCAGCAGGTGGGAGGAAAACCTTGAGGTTGGCGGCGGTACAGTCCGCCTGGTCAATCATAAAGAGAGCAGAGGCGGTCAGGATTGGACCTCCGCCGACATGGGCACTCTCAAGGATTTCAAATATGGATATTTCGAGAGCAGGTATAAATATGCCGCCGCAACCGGAACCAATAATTCATTCTGGCTTTGGACAAGGGATCCAAGAAGGAAATTGGAAGGAGGCAAACCATTCGAGATTGACATAAATGAGGGCCACTATCCTTCTGAATACACGAATAATGTTCATGAATGGCTGGGAACAATGACGGTGTTGAAGCTTATCTCAAGTGATGGAGATAAGATCAATTATCCTGATGTGGATTTCTCAAAAGAATACCACCTGTTCGGCGTTGATTGGGAAGAAGATGAGATTATCTTCTATATGGACCGGAAAGAGACCCGTCGTGTGAAGAATGAATACTGCCATTCCGCGGCTCCGATAAGATTAAGCATGGCCATCCTCGCTTCATGGGCCGGCGAGGTCAATGATGCCATAGACGGCACATTCATGGAGGTTGATTATGTCCGGGTATATTCCCGTCGCTAATAAATGCAGGTTCTAGATTACGTCACATTACTCCTTTTCGCCACGGGAGTATTGCTTTCCGGCTTGCTCTTGTCCAGGAGCGGAAGGTCTGTAAGGTCCTTTTTCAACGCAGGCGGCTCTGTCCCTTGGCCAATGGCCGGACTGTCCCTTTTCATGGGATTCTTCTCAGCGGGGACGTTTGTGGTGTGGGGCTCGATCGCTTATTCCTATGGTTGGGTCTCTGTCACAATTCAATGGGGGATGTGCCTCGCGGGCATCATCACGGGTCTGTTCATCGCCCAAAAATGGAATAAGACAGGAGTTCTCACGGCAGCCGAGTATATCACCTCCCGGTTGGGAGTCCAGACTCAGAAGACGTACACTATACTCTTCCTTTTTGTGTCTCTTTTCACAACCGGGTCTTTTCTATATCCTGTAGGGAAAATCATAGCCATATCCACAGGCTTATCTCTGACGGCAAGTATAGCCCTGATAGGTCTGGTCAGCATTTTATATGTCTCATTGGGAGGTTTGAGAGCGGTTGTCGTGACGGATGTCTTGCAGTTCGTCATTCTATTCGCGGCCGTCCTGATTGTCATCCCTCTCTCATTCCGGCAAGTCGGAGGCGTCTCTTCCTGGTTGGAGGCGACTCCAGAGGGTTTCTTTGATTTGACCGCAGGGCAGTACACCCCGTTATTCGTCATAGCGTTCTCTTTGTATAATACCGCCTTCCTGGCTGGTAATTGGGCATATGTCCAAAGGTACACTAGCGTGAAAGACGGCAAAAGCGCTAGAAAGGTCGGACTCTTGTTCGCCGCGCTCTATTCTTTCTGCCCCATTCTCTGGATGCTGCCTCCAATGATCTATAGGGTTCTGAGTCCCGGGCTTGTGGATTTTGGCGACGAAGGCGCTTATCTGCTTATGTGTAAGGAGGTTCTGCCTTCTGGTCTCCTCGGTCTGATGTTGGGTGGCATGGTGTTCGCGACAGCGAGTTCATTGAACGCGACCTTGAATATATCCTCGGCTGTGTTCACAAATGACATCTTCAAGCGGCTCCGTCCATCTGCCGGGGAGAAAACCTTGATGAGGGTGGCGAGGCTTTCAACGATTGGTTTTGGGATCGCGGCTATTGTCGTCGCATTGTTGATACCAAGTATGGGAGGTGTTGTCAATGTGGTGATTAGCGTCGGGGCCCTTACCGGCGTGCCGCTGTATCTTCCCGTCATTTGGTCATTATTCTCGAAGCGTCAGACAGGAAAAAGCGTACTTGCGGTTACCCTGATAAGCCTTTTTGTCAATCTCTTTTTCAAATTTGTCACACCGAGTCTCTTCGGCCTGTCTTTAGACAGGACAGGGGAGACCGTTCTTGGAGTGAGTCTGCCGATTGTCTTGTTGGCTGTTTATGAGCTTATGGCCAAATTCAGGGGTGTGGTTTCTTGTACACAATATGACGATTATGTGGCGACTCGAAAAGGCGTTAATGTGAGGGATAAAGCTCCTGAGGAGCCGGATAATGGCAAAGACAACGCCTTTAGTGTAAAGATTATAGGTCTTGGGATTTCCATATCCGGTGCGTTGATTTGTCTAATCGGCGCTTTGTCACGGGGAAGCGCTTCCGTTGTATGCCCGATTGGGGGACTATTATTTGTGTTGGGGACATTTCTTTATCTAAAAGGGAAAAAACTAGCTCGAAATGTTATTTGAAGAGTTTAACATATCAGGCCGCGAGCCTTTTGAGGAATCCATTTCCTGCGACTTTGTGGTTGTGGGAGGTGGTATGGCAGGTATCTGCGCGGCGATAGAAGCCGCAAGAGCGGGCCTTTCAGTGACCCTTGTGCAAGACCGTCCGGTTCTGGGAGGAAACGCTTCCAGCGAAGTTAGGCTTTGGATTCTGGGGGCAACTTCCCACATGGGAAACAATAATCGCTGGGCGAGGGAAGGAGGAGTCATAGGAGAGATTCTGGTCGAGAACTTATTCAGGAACAAGGATGGCAATCCAGTGTATTTTGATGCTCTCTTGTTGGATAAGGTTCTCGCGGAAAAGAACATCAGGCTCTTGTTGAACACCGTCGTTTATAAGGTTGAGAAGAAGGACGGTCACCAGATTTCCAGGGTCATCGCTTTTAATCCTCAGAATGACACCCGGTACATCCTCACGGCGCCATTATACTGTGACGCCTCAGGAGACGGTGTCGTGGCTTATCAGGCAGGGGTGCCTTATAGGATGGGCGCCGAAGATGCCTCGGATTATTCAGAGAAATACAGTCCATCAGAGACCTTCGGGGAATTGTTGGGCCATTCAATCATGTTTTACACGAAGAGACATGACCATGAGGTGAAGTATGTGGCTCCTTCTTTCGCTCTCAAAGACATAAAACTCATTCCAAAATATGAGACGATCCATCCGGACATGTGGGGTTGTAGTTATTGGTGGTTCGAATATGGAGGAGAGTTGGACACGGTGCATGACACCGAAGAGATTAAGATGGAACTCCTTAAAGTCATCTATTGCGCATGGGACTACATAAAGAACTCCGGGCGCTTTCCCGAGGCCTCTAATCTATCTCTGGAATGGGTCGGCAATATTCCCGGGAAGCGGGAAAGCCGTAGATTCCTCGGCCAATATACCCTGAATCAGAATGATTTGATAGGGCAAACACACTTCAATGATTCCGTCGCTTACGGCGGTTGGGCCGTGGATCTCCATCCTGCCAAAGGGGTATATTCTTCCTTGCCGAGTTGCAGGCAATACCATTCAAAAGGTATTTATGAGATTCCTTTAAGATGCTATATTCCTCAAGGGGTTGATAACCTGTTTCTTGCCGGGAGAATCATAAGTGTCACCCATGTGGCGTTTGGTTCAACCAGGGTCATAGCCACGTGCGCTTTAGGTGGGCAGGCGGTGGGAGAAGCCGCCGCTGTCTGCCATGATTATGGGTGCTCTCCGACGGATCTTTTGGATCAAGATAAGATGACCGTCCTTCAAAGGCGTTTGCAGATAAACGGGCAAAGCATACCGTTTATTCCAATTAAAGACGATGAGGATATTTCCACTGTCGCCACAGTGGAAGCCAGTTCATCATTGTCTCTGTCGGAGATGGAGTTTGATGGCACTTGGAAGTCTTTGAAGTCTGGTGCGGCGCAGATGCTACCTTTACGCGAAGGAGTGGACTACAAGTTCTCGGCGAAATTGAGGAGTGAAAAAGAATCCAAAGTGAATGTTTCCCTTTGGGTGAGTTCAAAAGCGTTCAATTATACTCCAGACGTTTGCCTTTCCTCGAAAACCATCGCCTTGAAAGGGGGAGTCCAAGATGTTGAGATCGGTTTTGATAAATGTCTGGAGAGGGACCAGTACGGTTTTGTAATCTTCACCGCGGATGCTTCTGTTGAGATCGGCATGAGTTCTTTCCGTTGTTCCGGAGTTCTTTCCGTATTCAATAGCGGTAATCTTGAAGTCGGCAATCATGGACGCCAGATCCCTCCGGAGGGCAGTGGCTTTGAGGAGTTCGATTTCTGGTGCCCGGACAGAAGACCTGACGGGAAAAATCTCGCGCTTGGTATTACACCTGCGATACAGGATTTCTCTGTAGGAAACTTGTCAAACGGATTCCTCCGCCCCGGAATCACAACTAACGTTTGGGCAGCCCGTCTCGAAGATAAGGTGGCTACTGTCAGATATGAGTGGGATCAAGAAGTTGAGATAAAAGAGATCACGCTATATTTCGACACGGACTTTGATCACGCCATGGAGTCGGTGCAATGGGGACATCCGGAAGATGTGGTTCCATTCTGTGTCAGGCATTTCAAGATCCTCAACAAAGACGGTGAGACGCTGGCGGAGAGGACAGAAAACCACGAGACTATCGCCCGGGTGACATTCCCGGCACCTTTGAGATCTTCTTGTGTGATTATTGAATTGGAACGTTGCTTAGATACAGTCCCTATCTCATTGTTTGAGGTCTCAATCAGATAAACTAAAACAACATTTCATGAAAAAGATACTTTTACTCTCGGTATTCGTTTTCGGCTTATTATTATCCGCATCGGGACAGGATTATTTAAACTATGCCAGTGGTAAACATGTTACAACCTCGTTGGGAGATAATAACGCATCCAAAATAACTGACGGATTATTATCCGGTAGTGTGTGGATGTGTTTTCCAATAGGAGCCGAGCAGTGGGTCGAAATAGATTTGGGAGCTTTATCCAAGATATTCGGGGCACATATTTATTTCTATGCCGGGAATTACACACCCCTTCATAATTGGAAGCTTCAATACCATAAGGATGGGAAATGGCTGGATATTCCCGGGACTGAAAACAACAGGAATTATAGCGCTAGAGTAGAACAGCGTTTTACGGAGCCCGTAGAGACCGAGAAGGTGAGGCTGATCACAAAGAACACGATGGATTTCGGTATCTCCGAAATTCAATTGTGGGGAAATGATATTCCCAAAATGCCGTATGGCGTTGAAGAGGAGGCCCCGAAACCTTATATCGCCGATAATCATTGGGTTTGTGTCAATCAGGTGGCTTATAATACTAATGCTCCAAAAGGGTTTACGGTACCTACGGCCAAAGATAACATGAGGTTCTATGTCGTTGAAAAGGAAACCGGTAAAAAGTGTTTCAGCGGAAAACTGAAAAATGGGAAAGGCGATTTTTCAAAATTGCGGCCAGAGCGAGACGGGAAAGAGTACTATATTGAAGTCCATGACGCCAAAATGGGCGATGCCGTTTCTTTCCCGTTTGTAATTGGGGATCGGGCGATACAGAAAATGTCGTATAAGCCGGCTTTGGCATTTATGAATGACGTGCGAAGCCTTGTGGGCACTCATCCTTCTTGCTGGGGTGGAACCCCGTGGAGAGACGGAACTTATTATTCTTACGAGATGCCGTCCATGATCCTGCTGTATTTAACTGATAAGGCTTTTATCGACAATGTGCCTGTTACACTCAACTGGGAACGTGACAGTGCCAAAGTCTTGTCCCCAGATTTTAAAAAGACAACGGATCCGAATGACAGGGATGCGCAGACAACCTTAGAGAATTACTATACCTTGTTGGAGAAACCGAAAAGCATGGATGTCCCGGATTTGGTACAGGATATCAGATTTGCCGTTGGTTGGTATCTTCTCGACCCCATCAATCTAGAAGCGGAAAACGATCCGGCTGGCGAAAAAATGCATGCTCAGACAATCGAGCAGTTCGCATATTTCCTCTACGCATATCCAGCCATGAAAGAATATATTTCGCATGACTTTTATAAAAAGGTGCTTGACGCGACCATGAGATGGTGGAACAGGGCCGGATTATTCGATGTGATAACTACTGTCGGGACAGGAAAAGGGAGAGAATGTCCAGGCCATTCCATCATGCCTAATCTTTTCATGTATGAAGTCGCGAAAAGGGAACATCTGGATAATCCCGAGCGCTTTTTAGATGCGGCGAGAAATCAGACCGCTTGGATTATAGAGCAGGCCGATTGGAGCGACCCGATATTTACAAAAGGACAACGAATGAGTGAACATAAATTAGTTACAGGCTTGACTCATTATTATTTGAATTATCTTGAATATGCCCCTGACGGACTATATGAAAAACTTGTGGAATTGGCCGAGAACTATGTGTCCTTGTCAGATAATATGTGGGATTTCAGGCGGTTCGACTTGACTGACAATTGGACGATACCGGGATTCAACGAATGTGGAAATGTCGCTGGCTTTCCAGCTTGTGCCTTAAGTCTTGCCATGTGCCTGGATAATCGTCCGGATTTAAAGGATAGATTGGTGGAATTGGCCTATGCTCATTTTGACAATCTTTATGGAAGGAATCCGTTAAACGCACATACGGCAAGCCATCCCGATAATGGCTTTGAGGGAGTGGAGAGAGGCTTCCCCTACAGATATCGGGACGACATATGCGCTCGCCTGGAGATCACGAGGGGTTCCTTGAGTTCACTACCCGGGACGGAAATGTACCCGTTCAATCCCAAAGGTAAAAACAGATGGCCGGAGGGTTGGACGGCTTTCAATGCGGCCTGGAATGTTAGTCTGGCATATTTGAATATCTTTGAAGGTCATCAGGATATCGGCATTCTAAAAACCCTATAATTGTATATTCTAGGGAAATAATCTTATCAAATAGGGTATTCTTGGTTTTATTAGTTATATTTATCGAATTATACAGAATTGTTGTCTCGAATTGAGAATAAACTTTCATTTATCATTTAATATTAACCTTTATGCGAAAATCATCTATTTCAGCACTTAAGGTGCTGTTCACCGGACTGTTTTTGAGCTTAGCCTGCTTGGCTTCTGCCCAGAATTCAGTTCGGGGAACCGTTAAGGACGAGAATGGTGAGCCGGTCATAGGAGCCAGCATCATGCTCGTCGAGGATGCGACAAAGGGAGCTATCGCCGACGAAAACGGAGATTTCTCCATCGCTGTCGTACCTGGCAATACACTTCGTATATCATCTATTGGTTTTAAGACCAAAGATGTGAAGGTTGGATCCGCTTCAGTTCTCAACATTGTATTGGAAACGGATATCAACCTGTTGGAAAACGCTGTCGCTATCGGTTACGGTACCGCTAGGAAGGGAGATTTGACAGGATCTATCTCAAGTGTGCGTGGCGAGAATGTTTCCGAGCGTTCTGAAACTATGCTTTCAACTGCTCTTCAAGGACAGATCGCAGGTTTACAGGTCACCCGTTCCGGTGGAGGCCCCGATGCGTCATCTTCGATCCGTATTCATGGTGTGACTACAATGTCGACAAATGATCCTCTTGTTATTGTTGACGGTGTCCCTGGGTCTATCAACGATGTCATCGCTGAAGATGTTCAGGATATCGCGGTGCTCAAAGATGCCGCTTCCGCTTCTATTTACGGATCCAGGGCTGCTGCCGGTGTGATCCTAATCACCACGAAGCGTGCTCAAGAGAACAAGTTCTCTGTGGATTACAACTATTTCTATGCGATAGATAAGCCTACGGTACTTCCTAAAATGGCAGGTTCTGTTGATTACATGAAAGTTATCGACGACTTAAAGTACAATGACGGCGCATCATCCCCTTATTCAGAATATACTGAGGATTTTATCAATAACTATCCAGCCAATCACGCCAAGGATCCTGTCCACTATCCAGACACCGATTGGTTTAAAGAGGTGTTCAGGGAGACTACTTCCCACCAGCGCCATTCCATGAGCATCAGTGGAGGAAGAGATAACCTGAGAACCAAGTTTAACTTTACTTATCAGAATCGTGAGGGTTACTACCAGAAGAGAGGATACGATCGTTATGCCGGTCGTCTGAATAATGATTGGCAGATTTCCAAGTGGCTGAAAGCCAATGTTGATTTGGACTTCTCTCTTAGTGACGCCCACAGTCCCGCGGTTGACAATGTCGTTTATAAGGTGTTCGTTATTCCTCCAATCTATGGTGTTTATTGGGGTGATGGCAGGTATCAGGATGTGAAAGATGGAGGAAACATGGTAGCTCATCTTGAGAATGCTGGAACAAGGAAGACCAATTATTATAAATTAGGAGGTAAGGTTCAGTTCGATATCAAACCATTCAAGGACTTGACAATAACGACTGTATTTGCTCCAAGGTTCACTTTCACTAAGGGCAAGAACTTCACCAAGCCTACAATTATTTCTTACGAGGATGGCCGTGACGTCAGCCTGTATTCAACAGACCTGTCGGAAACCCGTAACGACACACATTCATATACCTACCAGGCTTATGCTAATTATAGCAAAAGGTTTGGAAATCATTCCTTCAATGCCATGGTTGGTTATGAGGGTTACACTTACCAGTGGGAGAACCTGAGCGCGAGCCGTACACATTTCGCCCTCACCAACTTCCCTTATCTGAACATAGGACCTGAGGACTATCAGTATAACAATGGATCCGCAGGGCACAATGCTTATCAATCAGGTTTCGGTCGTCTGATGTACTCCTTCAAGGATCGTTACATGCTTCAAGCAAACTTCCGCGCTGACGGTTCTTCCCGTTTCGCTAAGGAGAGCCGTTGGGGTTATTTCCCTTCGGTTTCCGCCGGATGGGTTATCTCGGAGGAACCTTGGTTCGGTAAGAATTTCGTCTCTTACTTGAAGCTCCGCGGCTCTTGGGGTCAGCTTGGTAACGAGCGTATCGGATCTGAGTTCCCTTACCAGGCCGCTATCAGCTTCGGCAATAGCTACATGATGAACAAGGATGGTAGCGTGACCGCCATGCAGAATGCGGCTCAGGTGTACTACGCTTTCCGTGATATCACCTGGGAAACAACTACTTCCACAGGAGTCGGACTTGATGCTACCATGTTTGACGGACGTTTCCGTATGAGTGCTGATTACTACCACAAGAAGACCGAGAACATGCTCCTTACTCTCGGATTCCCTTCATACGCCGGTTATTCCGCTCCTTCCCAGAACGCTGGTGACATGTACACCAATGGTTGGGATCTCGAGCTTGGATGGTCTGACAAAGTCGGTGACTTCTCCTATTCTATCTCTGCCAATCTTTCTGACTATCGTTCGAAGATGGGTTATGTTGGTGACAAGAGAACTATCAGCGGTAACCACATTATCGAGGAAGGCTCATATTACAATGAGTTGTTCATTTATAAGACCGATGGCCTGATTATGACGGATGCTGATCTTGTCGGTTCAGATGGCAAGAGGATCCCGACTTATTCTGGTAATGATAAGGCAGGAGATATCAAGTACGTGGACGTCAACAATGACGGTAAGATCAATTCTGATGACAAAGTAAAGATGGGGAACTCGCTCCCTGAATACCTTTATGGTGGCAACATCAATCTCGGTTACAAGAATTTTGATTTCAACCTTTCTTTCCAGGGAGTCGGGCATCAAAATGTCTTGTTTAACTATTTCTGGATTCAGCCCTTCCGTGAGCAGTGGGGAGCTGTACCTGAGTTGGTTGTCGGTGATTATTGGAGGATCGGAGATGACGAGGCCAACAAGAAGGCTAAGTATCCCCGTGTGACCTACACTAATACAGGAAGCCAGAGCGTGGGCTCTGATTATTGGTTGTTTAATGGAGGTTATTTCCGCGTCAAGAATATAACCCTTGGATATACTGTCCCGAAGCATTTGATAGAGAGGACTTTCATCAAGAATCTCAGGGCGTATGCCAGCGTAACGGACCTTCCCGCAATCAGTAATTACCCTAAAGGCTGGGATCCTGAGATCTCGACCTCAAGTGAGTTCCTTTCGACCTCATTTATTTTCGGTGTAAATGTTAAATTCTAAAGGAGGCGCTATCATGAAAAAGATATATACACTCGCACTTTCAATGATCTCGGCGCTCATATTTTCCTCATGCGTCGATTTGAACCTCAATCCTCTATCTGAGGGATCCAGTGAGAACTGGTATTCTTCAGCCGCTGAGATAGAGATGAGTCTAAATGACTTCTACCGTACAGATTTCTTTATCTTGGACGGTGTACTCTGGGCCGATGATGTGGTTCGTAGAAGCGATACTCAATTCACATTCAACGGCACTATGACGGCTGAGAATGGGACTGTGGCTTCTCATTGGCAGAACTACTATAAAGGTATCGCCAGAGGGCTCCGTATTCTCAAAAACCTTGAAGAGAAGGGCGGTGAGCTTGGAATTCCCGAGGCCACTATCAACCAATACAAAGGTGAAGCCCTGCTCTACATTGGCTATGCATATGGAATGCTCGCTTTCCGTTGGGGAGATGTAATCCTTGACAAGACAGGAATGACTCTTGAGGAGGCATATTCGGCTAGCCGTTCACCTAAATCCGAAGTTGTGGCTTTTGCCCTTGAGTGTCTTGATAAGGCCGCCCAGTTACTCCCTACCGAATGTGGTGGGGTTCAGAGGTTCACCAAAGGCGCCGCCTATGCGTTCAAGGCAAGGATCGCTATATACAATGGTGATTATGTTAACGCCGCGACAGCAGCTAAGGCTTGTATGGATCTAGGGGTTTATTCCTTACATGAAAACTATCAAGATCTTTTCACTGCGACTACCTCACCTGAATGGATATTCGTCTTCAAGGGCGATTACGCCTTAAAGAAATACTACTGGATAGCAGGAGACACCAGGAACTATATGCCTCGTCTGGCTCCAGGAGGATGGGCTGCTAATAACCCCAGCCACGAGCTAGTTTGCGCATATACTTGTACCGATGGCCTTCCTATCGATGAGTCCCCGCTCTACAACCCTAAAGCCATTTTCGATCATAGGGATCCCCGTATGGCTATGACTATCGCTCCTTTCGCCCAGCCGGCATCCGAGTGTGTTGTCAATGGCACATACGATCCTGCGGATTATGAGCTTTTCGGGTATGAGCATTCACCTTCTCCTTTGAAGAACGTGGTCGTAAAAATTTCTGACGGCTCGTATGCTAATAATGTCGACTCTAAGGCCTGTGCTCTCCATGCCGCTTACAATGGCTTCGTACTTAAGAAATATGCTGATCCTGAGACGTGGACAGCTGCCAATAATTATGTTGGAGTCAACGCCTATCCGTTCCTTCGTTATGGCGATGTCTTGTTGATGTATGCAGAGGCCATGAACGAGCAGGGTAAGTGCGATCAGGCCGTTCTCGACGCTACTATCAACAAGCTCCGCGAGCGCGCTTATCGTGGCACTGGTATCGAATACCCCAAAGTCACTGCGGGAAGCCAGTCAGAACTTCGTACAATCATACGAACAGAGCGGTTCGTTGAACTTGCCGCTGAGGGTCACCGCTATGAGGATCTGATTCGTTGGAAGATTGCGGAAGTTGTATTCAACCGTCCAGTTTACTATCTGGAGCGTGTATGGTCAGGAACGTCCAACTGGATTAATGGAGGCTCCATCACGCCCTTGGATCCCGCTGCCATAAGTGACACATATGTCAAGCTATGTAAGAATTGGGAAGAAGGCAACTATCCGATAGGAGGAGTACCTGAGATTGATGAGAACGGTATTGCGGATGTACGGTATATGGAGGCTGCCGGTTATGTTGTGAAAGCTACGGAGCGTCAGTTCAATCCCGCTCGTGATTACCTCTGGCCTATCCCTGCCGCTGACCGTCTCATCAATGAGAACCTGACCCAGAATCCTGGATACTAGTGTCATGCGTAGCGTTCTGAGGATATGTTTAGTAGCGGCGGCTCTTGTGGCCGCCGCCGCTTGCTCGCCTAAAGCTCCGTCGGCGGTTGATGAGACCGGCCATAAGAATTTTGGCGGCATCTATCCGCATCTCGCGTATTACAATTCCCAGCGCGAGTGTGGCACTGGGGCCGTGGTGCCTTGGCAGGGAGACCTTTGGGTCGTAACTTACGGGCCTCATGAGCCTTACGGCTCCGACGATAAGCTTTACCAGATCACTCCTGGATTGGATGAGATAGTCCGTCCTGAGAGCATTGGCGGCACTCCTGCGGACAGGATGATCCATGACGCTTCTAATCAGTTGTTTATCGGCCCTTACGCCATAGATGCTGATAAGAATGTCAGGGTTCTTCCATATGATAAATTCCCTGGTCGTCCGACTGGACTTGCCCCGCACCTGACGGATCCTGATAACCGTATTCTTTACGCTTCAATGGAAGCCGGATTCTATGATATCGATGTCCATACGTTAGATGGAATCGAGCTCTACAAGGACGGCAACCAGAAGCGCAAGGAAGGCTTCACAGGAGATCTTTGCGAGCTTTTCCCCGGCTATCATGGCAAAGGTTTCTATTCCGGTCAGGGAGTGGCAGTCTACTCCAACAACGGAGAGGAAGGCGAACTCGCTCAGAAACAGTTCGATATCCCTTCCGGAGCTCTCGTGGAATGGGACGGAAAGGACTGGACTTTGGTTCGCCGCAACCAGTTCACCGAGATCACCGGCCCTGGAGGAATCCACGGCAATCCTTCGCCAGCGACAGACCCCATCTGGTCAGTCGGCTGGGACTACCGTTCAGTGATCCTTGCGGTCAGGGAACCTGACAAGGGTTGGAGCTATTATCGTCTACCTAAAGCCAGCCACGCCTATGATGGAGCCCATGGCTGGAACACCGAATGGCCAAGAATACGGAATGTTGCTCCGGAAGGCGCTGATCCTGATTATCTTATGACCATGCACGGAATGTTCTGGCATTTCCCGGGGACTTTCACCACGGCTAACTCGGCGGGAATCCGTCCGAGGGGAGCTTATTTGAAGGTGATCGGGGACTTCGCCGAATGGAACGGCCGCCTCGTTTTCGGATGCGACGATTCCGCGCAAAGCGAGTTCCTTAACAAGCGCAAGCAGAAAGGACATATCGGAGGGCCTGGGCAGTCAAACTCCAATCTCTGGTTCACGTCTTACGACAGGCCCGACCATGTGGGACCCACCACGGCTGGTGGCTCCGTCTGGCTTAAGGACGATGTCAAGGCAGGTGTGCCTTCTGATCCGTTCCTCTTCAACGGATGGGATAACCGATGCGCATGGATAGCTAACAGGTCCAAAACTCCAGCGACTATCACTTTTGAGGTTGATAAAGTCGGAAATGGCTCATGGACAGAGCTTTGCAAGGTTGATGTGGCTGGAGAAAACTCGGTGTTCGCTCCCTTCGAAAACTCTGCCCAGGGTGTATGGATCAGGGCTGTCAGCAGCGCTGACATCAAGGCGGATTTGACCTTCGTTCTCGGCCAGAAAGAGACTCGTGGCACAGAGCCGGATCCTATATTCACTGGTCTCGCGTCTGTTAAGAAGGACAATGATTCCCAAGGATTCCTTTATGGATTGCCCGATCAGCGCAGGGCTCTTGGAGTATTGGCGCAGACTGTGGATGGTGAGAAGTATTACGAGATTGACGGCGAGATGAACTTTGTCCCGAAGGACGACGCTGAGATGGCTGACTATATTCGGGATAAGTTCGAGATTCCTGTCGACGTTGTAGATGTTGAGGAAGGCTCAATCCTGATTGTGGACGCTAAGAACCGTCGTTGGAGGCTGCCTTTGGGGGATGACAAATATTCCGGGAAGATCCAGGAGGGAGCGTTGAGGATCTGCCGCGAGGTAGCCACCGAGCGCGACCTTCTTTCCCTTGCCGGAACTTTCTATGAGTTGCCTGCCGAGAACGCCGATGGCTATGCCAAGGTGCGTCCTGTCGCTTCCCACAAGTTCGGGATCAATGATTACGCTTCCTACAGGGGAATGCTCGTGATGACCGGAATAGACCATGCCGCCGCTAAAGGTAATCCCCGTGTTGTTTTCTCCGAGGATGGAAAGGCCGCCGTTTGGGCAGGTGCCGTCGATGATCTCTGGAAACTCGGCAAGCCTACTGGCCACGGTGGTCCTTGGGTGGAGACCGAGGTGAAGGCCGGTGAATATTCAGATCCTTTCCTGATTGGTTTCTACGACAAGAGGGAGATGAGTCTGTCGCACCGTTTCACAGGTGAGGTTACTTTCACTGTTGAGGTTGATCCTACCGGTGACGGCCAGTGGTTCCATTACGCCGACTTTAATATCAAGCCCGGCGATACCTTAGAGCATCACTTCCCGGATGCTTTCCAAGCCAGGTGGATCCGCCTGAAGGTTGATCATGACACCAAGGCGACTGCTTTGTTTGAGTATAGATAATATCAAAGACAATGAAAAAGTTATTGTTGATTCTTCCGGTCCTGTTCTTTGCCGCTCAAGTTCATGCCCAGGGCATATTCGTGGAGGCGGAGAGTTTCTCTGACAAGGGAGGCTGGTCGGTGGACCAGCAGTTCATGGACCTTATGGGCTCGCCCTATCTTATTGCCCATGGCATGGGGAAACCTGTCTCAGATGCGCAGACCACTGTCGATATTCCCGAGCCTGGGGTATACCATGTGTGGGTGCGCACCTACAATTGGACGTCCCCCTGGACCAACGCGAATGGTCCCGGGGCGTTCAGGGTCAAGGTTCAGGGCAAACCGACCAAGGGCATCCTCGGCAACTCAGGAAACAAGTGGGGCTGGCAGTATGCGGGGAATGTTAAGTTGAAAGCTGGATCTTGCGATCTCGCCCTCTCTGATATGACTGGGTTTGACGGTCGCTGCGATGCGGTGTGGATTTGTCCCGACAAGGATATGGTTCCTCCCGAGGATCCCGTTGCTCTCGAGGCCTTCCGCCGCAAGGTCGGTGCCCTGCCCGCCCAGCCTTCTGATGGTGGGAGTTTCGATTTCGTGGTGATCGGAGGCGGTATTGCCGGAATGTGCGCGGCAGTCTCCGCCGCCAGGTTCGGCTGCAAGGTCGCACTTGTGAATGACCGTCCTATCGCTGGAGGTAACAACTCTTCGGAAATACGTGTCCACTTGGGCGGAGATATCGAGCTTGGAAAGTATCCGGCCCTCGGCAGGATGTTGCGTGAGTTCGGACACTCCAAGGGCGGTAACGCTCAGCCGGCGTCCAATTATGAGGATGACAAGAAAGAGGCTTTCATCCGCTCACAGGAAGGTCTTACTTATTTCCCTTGCTTCAGGGCTGTCAAGGTCAACATGGATGGTTCCAAGATCGCTTCCGTGGTTATCCGGAATATCGAGAGCGGCCAGGAGTTGCTCCTCAAGGCTCCCGTATTCTCCGACTGCACCGGTGACGCCAATCTCGGTTTCATGGCTGGAGCTGACTGGATGATGGGCCGCGAGGGCAAGGATGAGTTCGGTGAGGCGCTTGCCCCTGAGAAAGGAGACAAACTCACCATGGGCTCCTCTGTGCAGTGGTACAGCGTTGAGGACGCGAAGAAATCCGCCTTCCCCGAGTTCCAGTACGGGGTCGTGTTCAATGAGAACAACTGCGAGAAGGTGAAGATGGGTGAATGGACATGGGAGACCGGAATGAACCTCGACCAGATCTACGATTTCGAGAGGATCAGGGACTATGGCCTTCTTGTGGTGTATTCCAACTGGAGCTTCCTCAAGAACCATTTTTCCGGGAAGGCTGAATATGCCAACCGTTCTCTTGGCTGGGTCGCCTATGTGGCTGGCAAGAGAGAGTCCCGCCGTCTGGTCGGGGATTATATTCTTAAACAGGACGATGTTGACAAGCAGGTGTTCCATGAGGACGCCTCATTCACGATCAACTGGCATTTCGACCTCCACTTCCCGGATCCGGAGAACACCGCGAACTTCCCCGGAACAGAGTTCAAGGCTGCGACGAAGAGCAATCCGATTTATCCCTACTCGGTGCCTTACCGCTGCCTGTATTCCAGGAATGTTGACAACCTGTTCATGGCGGGTCGTGACATCTCCACCACCCATGTGACCCTCGGCTCGACCAGGCTCATGCGTACAGGAGCGATGATGGGTGAGGTCGTCGGTATGGCCGCCAGCATCTGCAAGGACAAGGGCACGACTCCGAGGGGAGTGTACCAGCACTACCTTCCTGAGTTGAAAGCCTTGATGACAAAGGGTGCCGCCAGGACCGATATCGAGCTTCCGGATAACCAGAACTTTAACACCGGAGGTTATCTCAAGAAGCCTAAAGACATAGTCTTCTAGACGCATTCAGATGCTACTGTCTTCCTGAGGAGCGCCTGCGGAGAAGGGGCAGGTAATATTAATGGGCGGAGACGATACCGTTTTGATAATCAATACTTTGCGCAATGTACCATGCTTGATTTGGAACAGGGGAGAATGCGGAAGTAGTTGACATACAATGCCAAACTGTCTCCAGGCCAGTCGGTATCCCCAGCCGAACGGCCGGGCCGGGACTTTTTGTCAGAAAAGTATATTAGATAAGCCCTTTTTCCGCGTGTTTTTCATTATATTTACATAGCGGGAGAGATTGAATCATGCTGGAGAAAACATGGAGATGGTTTGGCCCGGGTGATCCGGTCCGCTTGGAGACTCTACGCCAAATCGGCGTTGAAGGAATTGTCACGTCCCTGTACAACCTTCCGAACGGAACGGTTTGGCCGGAGGAGGACATTCTGTCCCTGAAGCGGGAGATTGAGGCGGCTGGGCTGCGTTGGTCTGTCGTCGAGAGCCTGCCGGTGAGCGAGCAGATTAAATATGGAGGACCGGAAAGGGACGTCATGCTAGACCATTACCGGCAGAGCCTGGAGAACCTGGGGCGTTGCGGCATCCGGACCGTCTGCTACAACTTCATGCCGGTTATCGATTGGATTCGTACTGATCTGGACTATCCACTCCCGGACGGGTCGACCACCTTGTATTTCGATTTCGTCCGTTTCGCCTATTTCGACATCCACATCCTGGAAAGGAGCGGTGCGGCCACCGATTATTCGCCGGAGACCCTGGAAAAGGTGGAGGCGCTCTCACGGGTCATCACTCCCGAAGAGCGCTTATCCCTTATCGACACGATAATCACAAAGACGCAGGGATTCATCAGCGGGAACTTCGACAAGAACGATACGGAGCCCGTCCGCAAGTTCCGGGAGTTGCTCGCCCGGTATGACGGGATCTCTGCTAAGGATCTCCGGAAGAATCTGCAGACCTTCCTTGAGGCTGTCATGCCGGTTTGTGACCGGTATGGAATTGACCTTTGCATCCATCCAGACGACCCGCCTATGCATCGTGTCTTCGGGTTGCCTCGCATCGTCACGGATGAGGAGGACATTGACTGGATACTCTCCTGCGTGGACAATCCGCACAATGGGCTCACTTTCTGTGCCGGGACGCTCTCTTGCTCGGAGCGCAACGATGTCGTGCGGATGGCCCGCCGATTCCGGAGTAGGACACACTTCGTCCATCTGCGGAGTTGCCAGTTGCTTCCGGGAGGCGACTTCATGGAAGCGCCGCACACCGGCGGTCGGGCGAATCTGCCCGAGCTTGTCCGCATCTTCGAAGCAGACCAAAGGAGGCTGCCTATGCGCGTGGATCACGGTAAATTACTGTCCATTGACCGGGAGCAAGGATACCCGCCTGGCTACAGTTTTCACGGCCGGTTGCTTGCGCTTGGACAGGTGGAAGGAATGATGTCTGGAAGGACCGATTAAACGCCGCTAAAGGAACTGAAACCGCCGTCAACGGGCAGGACGACACCTGTGATGAAACTTGCGGCGTCGCTGCAAAGGAATTGGGCGGCGCCATTGAGTTCGGTAATATCACCGAAACGCCCCATCGGGGTCTTGGCGATCACTTTGTGAGAGCGTTCTGTCAGGGAGCCATCTTCATTTAGGAGGGCCGCACGGTTCTGCTTGCCGATGAAGAAACCGGGGGCGAGAGCGTTGACACGGATTTTGTCCCCGTACTTAAGGGCGAGCTCGGACGCGAGCCAGCGGGTGAAGTTGGATACACCTTCCTTGGCCGCGCCATATCCGGGGACCCGGGTCATTGACGCATAGGCAGCCATGGAAGAAATATTCAGGATGCAACCGCTCTTCTGGCGGGCGAAGAATTCGCTGAAGACATGGCATGGATAAACCGTGCCATCCAGGTTCAATTCCAAGACCTTATCCCATTTCTCAAGGTCCATTTCCCAGAAATGCTGGTCGGGCATGACGTTTGATCCGGCCACCTGCCCGCCCGCCACGTTGACGAGGATGTCTATATGGCCGTAACGGCGGCAGACGGCATCAGCGATGCCTCGCAAGGCGGCGATGTCCATAACGTCACAAGCGTAACAGGAAGGGTCTCCCCCATAAGAGGCAAGGCACTCAAAGGTCGGAGCGACTTGCTCCTCCCGATGTACCAATGCGACGACTTTCGCTCCTTGCGAGGCGAAATGACGGGCAATAGATCCTCCGAGGACTCCGGCCGCGCCAGTGACGACAGCGACCTTGTCTGCAATTGAAAAAGGATTATCCATTGGTGCGGTTTATTCTTGAGCCATCTTCCAGGCCTGGGTTGTCGTATAATATTTCGCAAGCATGTTAGGAACCTCCCATTCCGGTAAGGTGCCTTCAGAGAGGTATTCCAGGAAATTGCTGGTCACCTGGCCGAAATGTGCCTCATGTCCCACCCGGTAGGAATCGGGGATGGAAACGTGCCAGCCTGATTCGCATGGTTCCAGGCACACGCCGGGGTACTTTGCGGCAATCGAGGCAAATGCGGTCTCCACATTCTCTAGAGGGGTGCAGGGCTCGATGTAGAGTTCCGGTATGAATCCCTGCTCAGGTCCTTGGCGTATCACCAGGTCGGACTTTGTCCCGCACATCGTGGAGTAATGAGTATCGCCACCCCCGGCGGGCGGCTCGAAGGCCCAGGTGACGGTCACCTTCGCATGCACACCCCTTAGGGCGTAGTCAATCTGACCGTTGGCATACACCTGCAAGGTATCCTCCTTCACGTCGCTCCGCAGGAATGGAGGGAAATCGTCCAGGCCGGTAGAAGCCTTGAATTGGCTCCGGCTCACCGGAGTTGTCCAGTGCCGGGCGGCCAGGAGTTCGATATCCTTGTGATAGTCCAACACCTGCTCCGGGAAACACTCCCACTGGACTAGATCCACAAGGTGCACCATGACGTCGGCGATGCCTTCTCCCTGTTGGCGGACATCATAGAACCACCCTGGGCGGATCAAGGCATTGCCGGACACGTTCTTATAGAAGTGATGGACGCTCTCCTTGGTGATGGCTGGCTCCTCCAGGCTTCCCTTACGCTGCTCGCCGTAGATGGCCGGAACCATCGAAAGCTCGCGTTGCAGGATTGTGGAGATTTCGAATCGCTCGGTCATGATGTCGTACAGCAGCACACCCTTCTCGCGGGCTGTATCGAAGCATTTCTCCAACAGGGCGAAATGCGCCTCGTCTATGGCCATCGGCTTGTCAGCCAGCACGTTGATACCGGCCTCCAGAGTCCGCTCGATGTATTCAGTCTTCTTGGCGTTATTGCCGGCGGTCACCATCACGTTTCCTTTCTTCTCGGCGATCATCCGGTCCAGGAAATCATCCCCACGGTAGACAATCTCATTCCAGGCGGTCGGCTCTTCGGGGCGAGTGTTGTAGGCCTCTATCTTCGCGAGATGCTGCTCCAGATCCTCTCCTTCCGGGGCATATACATAGACATCGCGGGAAACCCCGGGATACTGGACTTTTTGGACGAGAGCCGCATGGAAATGGCCAGGGTCCAAGGTAAGCAGGACAATCTCCGGACTGGAGGAGCAGGCGGATAAAGCCATTATGAGGAACAGGAAGGTAAGCGGTCTTTTCATCGTCTTATTCTTTGCAATATGCATCGAAGAGCTTCGCTATACCGGCCTGCTTGGTGTCACCCTCATGAACCAGCACACGATAGCGCAGTTTGACTATCTCTCCCTTATTCATGTGGATTTCTTGGTCATTTCCCGGCCAATACATCGGTGTCGGGGACATGAACCCATAATCGCGCGTGAACCACCGGGACGGATACCAGCGGCTCGAAGGATGCTGGAGGATGGCGATGCCTTCGGTGCCGGTCTTGCGGACGCCATAGTAGTCCATCCATGGCGAGGGTGTCCCGAAGGTTTCTTTCTCTCCCTTGTCACCATTGCTATTCACCATCGTGCCGCCTTGGCGGACCGTGAGGTCCTCAGCGATACGAGCGCTGAACAGGGAGTGGTTGGTTTTCTGTATGGTCACATCGATCAGCATCTCCATTTCTATGTCGAAATCGAGGATGTAAAGCCCTGGAATGGGCGCTGAAATCGTAATGGTGCGCTTGTCTTTGATGGGGGCGTCGGCATCGGGCCGTTTCCAGATGCATTCATCCACGATGACTGCCTTCTCGCCACCTGTTTGCGTGACAGAGGCACCGATGGAGACGATTCTTCCCCGCTCCAGGCCTTCCTGCCAATAGTTTCCGTCGTTCACACGGTCACATCCGAAGAAAAGGGAGGAGTGGTGCGGGTAGGTCCCGTTGCGCATCGAGGTGACGCTGCCGCCAGACTTCGGGCCGTTGACCGGGAAGAAGAAAGGATACTTCTCGTCCTCCTCGAACCTGTAGCTTGTGAAGAACTGGTCGCCAATGGTTACGTCGATGCGATTGCCGATACGGACGGCATTGACTATCTTCGGTTGTGCGAGTGCTGAACCCGCAGCAAATGAAAGGGCGATGGAAAGGAATAAAAGGAAATGCTTCATTTCAAAGAGGTTGATTATTATTCAGCGTCGGTGTATTCTTCCCACAGGCGTTCCGCCGTCTCGGGAGTGATTGTGCCGTCAAAGGTAAGGACTCGGTATCGGAGCACATAGGTGCGCCCCGGTTCAAGGGCCCAGTCTTTCATCTTCGCCGGGCAGAAGTTGACGAATACGTCGCCCCGTCCATTGTTGGCCTCTTCATTCCAGATGCGGAGCGGTTCAGGAGCGTCGTAATTCTCTTTAGCGGAAAGGAAAAGGAAACCGCCCCGGGTACCGGGACCAGTCTCCCCGTCCACGAGAATCCAACGGGCGCGTGACCCGTCTATCTGTGGACGGTCAAGTCCCTCGGAAGTCACCATGGTGCAGTTTTCTTTGGTCCAGAAGGAGTTGGCGCGGATACTGAACCCCTGGTAGCGGTACGCTTTGATTGTGACCGGCTTGTCCGTGGACGGTGTCAGATGCGACTCGAAATCCCATAGAAAGCCTTCCGGTACTTCCTTTGCCCTGACTCGCCATTGCTCTTCCATGATGGCTATCTCCCCGTCTGGCGTGAAGGCAATATGGTCCAAAGTGGCGTCGAAGCCGCACTTCTTCCTTTTCGAGTAGATGGCGTCGACCTGCCGAGAGCGGACTGTTCCCTGCTGGTCACCCAGGTTCCAAAGGTCGTATACCTTTCCGTCGTACTCGACCCGGGTCCATGGGTTCCAGATTCCATAGTGGTGATAATGGTCTCGAGGCTGGATCTCAGTCAGGACGAACCCGGACGGAGTCCAGGCTGGATGGATGTAGCCACTTCGGGAATAGGCTTCGCTGACACCCTCCGGAGCTGGGGTCACGGCATAGTTATAAGACAGCACCGGCTTCCCGGAGCTCAGAAGGGTCACGGCGCTCCCGTCATCTCGCACCGACATTCCACGGCTACTCTCCGTTTGACGGGAATGGCCGCAGGCTGTCGCCAGGACGGTGGCCAACAACAGTATGGCAAGCGGTCTCTTATTCATAAGTCTATAGTCCACGGTCGATTGAATATGGGAATCGCATCGGGCGGCTGAGCATGGCGTTGGCTTCGTCGTCGTTTTTGAACCTCTCCATGACGGGGTCCCAATACAGGCGACGGTTCAAGATCATCGCAATGTGCTGAAGCAGGCAGACCGAGCAGGAACGATGTCCGATCTCCGCCGGCGAGATGGTCGGCTTTCGGGATCGGATGCTGTCCAACCAGTTGCGATGGTGGTCGTAGCTTTCATAAAGATGGATTTCGTCATCTTTCAGACCCGAGGTGATGATCTTCGGATTGGAGGCGTTGAGCGGAGAAGATGAATTTGTCACTGGGTCGTTGGCCGAAGCCTGGTAATTCCCTCGACTGACGAAAATCCAGCCTTCAGTGCCGGTGAATAGCAGTCCGTTAGGCTTTTCCGGCGAGTCTGTGGTGCCCGTGACGATGACGCCATTGGCGTATTTCATCTCCGTGGCGTATGCGCCGTGCACGTCCCAGAGACCATTGTCGGCGAACTTCGCCTCACCGTAAATTTCAATAGGGCCGGAATACTCCGTTCCCATCGCCCATTGCGCGATGTCGAAATGGTGGTTGCCCCAGCCGGTGATCATCCCGGCGCCGAACTGTTGGCAGCGGAGCCATCCCGGACGGCCATATCCTTCCTGAGGATGGACACGGTCGACGGTATAGGGAACATACGGTGTGGAGCCTAGCCATTTCTCGTAATTGAAGCCTTCTGGAACAGGCATCGGTTCCGGATTCCCGCCAGACGGGTCGCCAGGCAGGCGGACGTCAATGGTTTTCAATTCGCCTATTCTTCCGTTGCGTACCAACTCGCAGGCATAGCGGAATTGCTCGGACGAGCGCTGCTGAGTACCCAACTGGAAGATTACTCCCGTTGCGTTTACGGCGTTGCTCATGATACGACCCTCCTGGATTGTAAGCGAGGTTGGTTTCTCGAGATATATATCCTTTCCAGCCCGAGCGGCGTCCACCGCAGGCTTGGCGTGCCAGTGGTCGGGGGTGCAGATGATGACGGCGTCGATATCGGGACGGGCAAGCAGTTCCTCATAATGCTCGTACATCGCCACATCGACATCGCACTTCCCGAAGCGTTTCAGGTATCCTTCCTCGACAAACTGCTTGGCTTCCCTCAGTCTGTGAGCATCCAGGTCACAAACAGCGACGATGCGGTTGTCGTCAAACTTCATCACGCCCGGCATGTCATGGTCACGGGCGATG
>ONSC01000169.1:2449-7162 GCA_900320365.1 uncultured Bacteroidales bacterium | reverse complement strand
AGGACTACCAGTTCGATGATTTCGAGAAATGCCGCGACTTCTTCAAGGAGCTTATCAATGACCTCCGCCAGATGAACTACACAGAGTTCCACAGTGAGGCCTTCGAGAACTACGCCAACAAGACCCGTAAAATAACGCAAGAATATGGCAATTAAGGCATATCAACGGATATACACACGGCTGGACGCCATCACTAAGGCGACTGTCTCACTGAAAGCCAAGGGTGTCACAAATGACGAGTTGGCTGTTGTGCATGGCAGGCTTGCCCAAGTAGTGAAGACTAAGGGAGACCTGGTGACTTTGCAGGTGTTCTCAGGAACTGAAGGCATACCCACTGACGCCGAGATCACCTTCCTAGGGGAACCACCTACCCTGAGAGTCTCAGACCAGTTGGCAGGCCGTTTCTTCAACGCTTACGGCCGTCCCATTGATGGCGGACCCGAGGTTGAGGGAGAGGAAAGGGAGATTGGAGGTCCCTCTGTCAACCCGTACAAGAGACGCCAGCCTTCTGAGCTTATTCCCACCGGTATCGCCGGAATAGATCTCAACAACACCATCGTGTCCGGGCAGAAGATCCCATTTTTCGCGGACCCTGACCAGCCTTACAACCAGGTTATGGCAGACGTGGCCTTGAGGGCGGATGTGGATAAGATCATCCTTGGAGGAATGGGTCTTTCCAATGATGACTATCTTTTCTTCCGCCATGCGTTCGAGGACGCCGGAGCGCTTGACAGGATAATCTGTTTCGTCAATACGACTGAGGATCCACCTGTCGAGAGGCTCCTTGTTCCGGATATGGCATTGACTGCCGCCGAGTATTTCGCCGTGGACAAGAACGAGAAAGTGCTCGTGCTCTTGACCGACATGACCCTATACGCCGACGCCCTGTCGATTGTCTCCAACCGTATGGACCAGATTCCATCCAAGGATTCCATGCCGGGCTCCCTCTACTCGGATCTCGCCAAGATCTATGAGAAGGCGGTCCAGCTCCCTACCGAAGGATCAATCACCATCATCGCTGTCACCACGCTAAATGACGGAGACATCACACACGCTATCCCAGACAACACTGGTTATATCACTGAAGGTCAGCTATTTCTCCGTGCCGATTCTGATTCCGGAAAGGTTATCATAGATCCTTTCCGTTCACTTTCCCGACTCAAACAAAGGGTCCAGAACATCAAAACACGAGAAGATCACAGCCAGGTGATGAACGCTGGAGTCAGGCTCTACGCCGACGCCCAGAACGCTAAGACGAAACTGGAGAATGGTTTCGACCTGTCCGACTACGACCATCGCTGCCTCGACTACGCCAAAGAATACGCCACCAGACTACTCTCAATTGATGTCAATATCTCTATTACCGAGATGCTTGACACAGCTTGGGATCTGTTCGGGAAGTATTTCAGCAAAGCCGAGACCGGCATCAAGCAATCACTGATCGACAAATACTGGAAAGGCCGCTAAAGAATGGCTATCAAGTTTCAATACAACAAGACATCGCTGAATAACCTGCAAAAGCAGCTCAAGATGCGCCTCGGAGCCCTCCCGACTTTACAAAACAAGGAGAGCGCCCTCCGCCTTGAGGTGCGCAAGGCCAAGGAGAAAAGCGAGAGCCTTATCCGGGAGCTTGACTTGGCCGAAAAGAAGTATGATTATCTCGCTCCACTTTGGAATGAGTTTGACCATGGTATCGTGTCCATCACGGAAGTGGATTTGAAGACTGTCAAGGTGGCCGGCGTTAAATGCCCCGAGCTTGGAGAGATCAAATACGAGATAAAGCCTTTCAACACTTTCGCCAAACCTGCCTGGTACATGGACGGGGTTGCGATATTGAAGGAGCTTTCCCGTCTCGGCATCGAATCCGAGGTTTATAAGGAGAAGAAACGGATACTGGACTATCAAAGGAAGAAGACCACTCAGAAGGTCAATCTCTACGAGAAGGTCCAGATACCTGGTTATCAAGAGGCTATTCGCAAAATCAAGCGATATATGGAAGATGAGGAGAACCTCAGCAAGGCCTCATCAAAAATAGTTAAGGAACGTCATGCGGCCGAGGAGGCCATGGAGGAGGAAAGCCATGATTG
Source organism: uncultured Bacteroidales bacterium (assembly GCA_900320365.1). Classification (GTDB taxonomy): domain Bacteria; phylum Bacteroidota; class Bacteroidia; order Bacteroidales; family UBA932; genus Cryptobacteroides. Next base: position 5,075 of record ONSC01000169.1, on the reverse strand, counting down.
AGAAAATGATGAGATACTCCTTCGCTCTTCTCAGCGGCGAGGCGGACAAGTTCCTCAAGGATCTCGAGGAGCTCGGGGTTGTTGATATCACACGTTCCGAAAAGCCTGTGGACGATACTTCGGCCAAGTTATCCAGCGAGGTGGAGAATTGCCGAAAGGCCATCAGCTATCTTGAGAGCCTCAATCCTGCGGAAGAGGCTGATAACGGAAAATTCACCCTGTCACCGGATGGGAATATAAGCGATCCTTTAGCCCTGTTCCAGGAGATTCTCCCTAAGGAGCGCCTGCTTAAAACAGAAATCGAGGAACTCCGGAATAACCTTGATGAAGCCAGTGTATGGGGAAATTTCGATAAAGGAAAGATACAGGATCTGGAGAAGCTCGGACTTAAACTACGCTTCTATAAGCTTCCGAAAAAGTCCTATGACCCTTCATGGGCTTCAGAGTACGCCATTCAGGAAATAGCCGATGACGGGAGACATGTCTGGTTCGTGACTGTCTCTGATAATCCTGAATATTCATTCCCCGCGGAGGAGATTCCGGCCCCTGAAAAGGACCCTTCCACATTGGAAGGTATCCTTGCGGATAAGGAAGGGAGCCTCATCGCTTGTAAGGGATTGATGTATTCCCTGAAAGACTATATCCCCCAGATAAAGGAGAGGAGAGACAAGGCCATGTCCAAGCTTCAAAGGTATCTGGCGGATGCGGGTGCAGGAAAAGCGGCTGAAAACCATATCACCACTTTCGAGGGATTCGCTCCCATAGAAGAGGATAAACGTCTTTGTGAGGCGTTCGACGCTATGGAAGGGGTTATATACTTGAAGGAAGTTGCCGTGAAAGAGGATAATCCTCCCATCAAACTCAAAGGCAATTGGTTCACTCGCATGTTCACGGTCCTTACTGACATGTATGGAAGGCCGGAATACAACGAGTTTGACCCCACCCCCTATCTCTCGATCTTCTTCCTGCTGTTCTTCGCCATGTGCATGGGAGACGCGGGATACGGATTAGCCCTTATCGTCATAGGATTGCTCCTGCGTCGCTCCAACGGGCTTAAGGACATCGCTCCGCTGGTCATGACTCTCGGTGCCGGCACTTTCGTGATCGGGATCGTGATGCACACATTCTTCGGGTATGACATCTCGAGCGCCTCATGGGTGCCTTCATGGCTCAAGAAATGCATGGTGACCGGGAATATCGCCGGATTCGACGCCAACATGGTCCTATCCGTTTTGATAGGAATACTTCACCTCTCGCTGGCCTTCATCTTGAAGGCGATTTACGCGACCAAGAAACACGGGTTCCTCAATTCTCTCGGGACATGGGGATGGACCCTTCTGATTGTCGGAGGAGTGATTGTCGGAGGCATCTCCCTGACTGGTGTTTTGAGCTCCACAGTCACGAAATGGATCATAATCGCCATCGGAATCATCTCAGCCATAGGTATATTCCTACTTAGTGACATACACCGCAACCCTCTCAAGAACATCGCCCCCGGCCTGTGGGAGACATACAACACAGCCACAGGACTGCTGGGAGACGTGCTGAGCTACCTGCGTCTCTACGCTTTGGGCTTGGCGGGAGGAATGCTCGGTAAAGCTTTTAATGACATCGCCGCCATGACAGTAGGTGACGGTGGCATCGGTTTCGGGTGGATCGCCTTCGCATTGATATTCCTTGTCGGGCACGCCCTCAATCTCGCTATGTGTTGCCTTGGAGCCTTCGTCCACCCGCTGCGACTCAACTTCCTGGAGTTTTTCAAGAACAGCGGATATGAGGGCAAAGGCAGAGTGTACAGACCAATAACAAACAAACAAAACTTATAAGAATATGAATGAGATTCTCGGTTATCTGGGGCTAGGGCTCATGCTCAGCCTTGCTGGTGTCGGAAGCGCCATCGGTACCACGATCGCGGGAAACGCCGCGGAGGGAGCGCTCAAGAACGCCCCTGAGAAGTCCAGCAGTTACATGATCTTGTCTGCTCTGCCGGCCACTCAGGGCATCTATGGCTTCGTGGCTTTCTTCATGTGGCTGCTTGTCTACAAGTTTGACTTCGCCGCTAACGGACCTCTCCTTTTCGGTGTAGGTATCGGTGTCGGAATTGTCTGCATGATCTCCGCTATCCGCCAGGGCCAAGTTTGCGCCAACGGTATAGTCGGTATATCCCAAGGACATGATGTCCAGACAAATACCTTGATTTACGCCGCTCTCCCCGAGTTCTACGCTATTCTTGGGCTGGTCGGTGCCCTAATGCTCACACTCGCCGTATAATGAGTCTTATCAAATCAATATCCGGTATCAGGGGAACCATCGGAGGAAAACCCGGGGAAGGTCTATCCCCTGTTGACATTGTGGGCTTCACATACGCCTACTGCGCCACGCTTCCTTCAAGGAAACCCAAGCAACCCGGAGAGAAGTATAAGATTGTCATCGGAAGGGATGCGCGACTGTCCGGAGAGATGGTTGAGAATCTTGTCGTGGGAACCTTGGTCTCCTGCGGCGTGGATGTCATCAAAATCGGACTCGCTTCCACTCCCACAACTGAGATGGCGGTCACTTTCGCTGAAGCTGATGGAGGAATAATTCTCACCGCTTCCCACAATCCCCGCCAATGGAACGCTCTCAA
>ONSC01000169.1:0-2441 GCA_900320365.1 uncultured Bacteroidales bacterium | reverse complement strand
CAAGGGCGAGTTCCTGACAGCCTCTGAGGGCGAAGCTATTCTCGAAGTAGCGGCCAAGGGTGAATATGATTTCGCCGGGGTGGATGAGCTCGGTCATGTCACTGAGCATGACTACACTGACGAGCACCTGGATGCTGTGCTTGCCTTGCCGGATGTGGATGTCGACGCCATAGCGGACGCAGGCTTCAAAGTGGTCCTGGATGCAATTAACTCAGTTGGTGGCATCATAATGCCAAGGCTTCTGGAAAGGCTCGGCGTGGAGTGTGTCAAACTCAATTGCGAACCCACCGGAGATTTCGCCCACAATCCGGAGCCACTTCCCTCCAACTTGACAGATCTTAGCTACGCTGTCGTGAAGGAGAATGCCGATCTGGGCATCTCCGTCGATCCTGATGTGGACAGGCTAGCTTTCATCTGCGAGAATGGCGAGCCATTTGGTGAGGAATACACATTGGTCAGCATCGCCTCATACCTTTTTGAGAGGGCGGCTAAGATAGCCGAGGCGGAGAACATCTCCCTAGAGGAAGTAACATATCCCTACAACCCTGTCTCCTGCTCAAATCTCTCAAGCAGCAGAGCACTCCGGGATGTCACAGAGAAGTTTGGCGGCACATACCATGCTGCCGCTGTCGGTGAAGTCAACGTGACGACAAAAATGAGGGAAATGAACGCCTTGATAGGAGGCGAGGGCAATGGAGGTGTGATTTATCCTGCCATCCATTATGGTCGCGACGCCATGGTCGGAGTAGCGCTTTTCCTCTCCAATCTCGCACGGAAGAAGATGAAAGTCAGCGAGTTAAGGAAAACGTATCCGGATTATTTCATAGCGAAGAACAAGATTGAGCTCTCAGACAAGGGACTGATCGACAAGATTCTTGATAAGCTCAAGACTGTTTATGCCTCCGAAGATGTGAATTGCCTTGATGGCGTGAAAATCAGTTTTGAGGCTGAACGGAAATGGGTACACCTACGCCGCTCAAACACTGAGCCAATAATCAGGATATACTCTGAGGCTCCCACACTTGAGGAAGCCGAGGCTCTCGCCAGCGAGGTTATCTCAGTAGCTGAGTCTATCATTAAAGAGGGAGCCTGATGTTCTCGTTCAGGACCACGGCTCTGGAAGACCAGCTGGACAAGGCCCTGACAAGTGGAAATGTCGGGTGCTTTTGCACGCAAAACTGCTGGGACACAGCCCGCGGACGTTACATGCACGACTTGTTCCGGGAGAGAGGGAACCTCAAGGCGATATTCTCTCCAAGAGACACAGAGCTGACACCAGGCACCAATCATATCTCTTTTGATATAGAGGCATTGAAGGACCTGGATGCGGTAATTGTCGAGATACAAGACGCCGGAGCCAGATATTTCAATTACAGCAAGGATGTGTTCCATCTTATGGAAATCATTTCCAAGATGGAACATAGTCCTTCGTTGTACATTGTGGATCATATCAATCCCGCAGGGCGAATTGTGGAAGGCTCAATGCCTGGCGGGGTTGTGGAGCCACACACCCCAAGAGTCGCTCACAGGCACGGTCTGACCCTCGGGGAACTTTGCAATCTGTACTACACCGAGATAGGGGCGGGATTTCCTCTCCACGTGATTTCAGCGATAGCTAATGATTCCACAAGGCAACTGCTGCCGTGGACTATCGCTCCCGCTTCTGACATTCCAGGGATGTTCACGAGCCAGATGTATCCTGGAGGAGGACTATGGAATAACACCACAATCACTCCCGCGATCGGAACTGCCAGGCCATACGAATATTTCGGAGCCCCATTTATCAGACATGACAGATTGGAAGTGATTCCAGCACCGGCTGGGGTAATGATGCGCCCATGCACATTCACACCAGCAGCTGGACGACATCAAGGACAACGCTGTCAAGGCTATCAGATTATGCTCCAACCAGGAGCTGAGTACCACTCATTGCTACATACCATCCAATTAATGAGATACTTCCTTGAGAGGTATCCACAATTCGAACTCTTGCCTGGATTCGAAGAGAAATTATCAGATCCGACCATGTTGAGCTATATACATGGTGACATATCTTATCAAGAGGTAAGGGAACATGTCAAACTAGAGGAGCAAAAATGGATCAGAAAAGCTAAACGCTACACCCTCTACGACGACCAGCCCTACAGAATTAAATAAAATTATAAATATCCTCCGAGCGTAGCGAGTTCAGGTCCGGCGGGGGACAAGCCGGCATCAGCCGGCCGGCCGGGGCGGGACTTCGCGACAGCGAAGTCGTGGAGCCGGAAAGGCCGCTAGGGGTCCGGGGGCGGCTTAGCCCCCGGCATAAAAAGAAGAAGTCCCTGGCAGACATGCGTCTGTCAGGGGCTCCGAAGAACGGCGGCGACCTACTCTCCCAGCTGGTGGGCCAGTACCATCGGCGCGGATGAGCTTAACGGCTCTGTTCGGGATGGGAAGAGGTG
>ONSC01000071.1 GCA_900320365.1 uncultured Bacteroidales bacterium | reverse complement strand
ATGTGCGAGATCGCCAAAGCAAACAAGATCAAGCCGGTCCTCTGCACCCTCGTCCCCTCGGCCTACATCAGGTGGCGTCCCGCGCTCAAGGACACCAAGGAGCAAGTCGCCAAGCTCAACGCGATGATCAAGGAATACGCTAAGGCAAAGCATTACAAGGTGGTTGACTACGCCACTGTTTTGGCCGATGCCAACGGAGAGACCCGTTCAGACTTGTCCGGAGACTCGGTACACCCGAATCTCGCCGGTTACAAGATCATGGAAGAGGCTTTGATGAAAGTTATCCGCTAAAGGATCTTATTCGCCGAATTTCTCGGAATAATGGTGTTGGAGCCGCTCCAGTCTCTGGGATCTTGATTGGAGGTAGCGGAGTTTGACATGGTCTGACACACTTTCCGGGTAGGGGGCTCTCAAAGAGTCAACCCAGTTATCCAGATCCATTGACGCCTGTATCGCCATCATGGCGATGGAGGCGTCAACTGTTGTGTCAATCGTGAACATGGCCGCAGTGGACATGTCTCCAAGTTTCTTGTCCACAATGTCATCAAGACGGTCTCTGGTCATGATCTCATCATCTTGGATCGTCTTAAGGGAGTCTATGATCTGGTAGCTGTCGGAAAGAGCTGAGCGGAGGCTGTCCACGGTATTATCCACCTCGCTCAGCCTCAGCCGGATTTTAATTGAATATAGGCAAGGAATTATGATAAGGGCGGCTAAAATCAGGTTCCTGAGAGTCCTCAGAAGCCTTTTCCAAAAGCTGGTACCTGTCTCACCGTCCTGCCCCATATTACCTGATGTTGGCGATGCTCATAATGTCGGCGAATACGCCGGCGGCGGTCACTTCGGCTCCCGCACCGTAGCCTTGGATCAGCATAGGGTGCTTGTTGTAGCGCTCTGTTGTGAGGAGTATGATGTTATTGGAGCCGTCCAAGACATAGAATGAGTGCTGCATGGGAATCTCCTTGAGGGAGACAGAGCACTTGCCTTGGTCATTGGTCGCTACAAAGCGCCAACGTTTGCCCTCTGCCGCTAGCCTCTTCCTTTCGGCCTCGAACTTCTCATCCAGCTGGGGAAGCTTTTCCCAGAACTCTTCCAATGAACAATCGAAGAAAGATTCGGGAATAAAGAGGTTAGCTTCTACATCACTCATCTCTACTTGGTATCCGGCCTCGCGGGATAGGATGACAAGCTTACGGATAACATCCGTGCCTGAGAGATCCATCCTGGGATCCGGCTCGGAAAAGCCCTGCTCTTTCGCCATCCTGACTGTCTGGCTGAAGGGGATGTCTTCAGAGAGGGTGTTGAATATGAAATTCAATGTCCCGCTGACCACGGCCTCCATTTTCAGGATACGATCTCCACTGTTGCGGAGGTCGTTGATGGTCCCTATGATAGGAAGCCCGGCCCCGACATTGGTCTCGAAAAGGTACTTAACGCCGCGCATCCTGGATATGTCCTTCAGTCTCTTGTAGTTGGAATAATCAGATGAGGCGGCTATCTTATTGGCGGCCACCACAGAGATTCCCCTGCTCAGGAATTCCTCGTAGAGGGAGGCTATCTCCGCGTTTGCCGTGCAGTCGACAAACACGGAGTTGAATATATTCATGCCTATGACCTCGTCTCTAAGTCTCGCCGGGGTCAAGGAAATGCCTTCCTCGAGCCGCGTCCGCCATTCTTCGAGATCAATGCCGTCCCTGTTGAATACGCCTTTGACACTTCTGGCGATTCCGACCACGTTGATTTTCAGGTTGTGCTCATCCATGAGTTTCTGCCTCTGGCTCTGAATCTGCGAGATGAGCCTTCCACCGACTGTTCCGACTCCGCAAAGGAAAATGTTAAGCTCCTGATATTCAGACAGGAAGAAACTGTCGTGAATCACATTGAGGGACTTGCGAAGTTGGCTGCGATCCACTATGAATGAGATGTTGGATTCGGAGGCGTCCTGCGCGAAGGCGCTGACGCTGATTCCGTTACGTCCCAGGGTGGAGAACAGTTGCCCGGCTATTCCTGGAGTGTTCCTCATGTTATCCCCGATCACGGACAGCGCCGCGAGTCCGTCTTTCACCTTGACAGGGGATAGGGAGCCGTTGTCGATCTCCCGCGCGAAAGTCCAGTCCAACACGCTTTTGGCTCTTGCCGCGTCATTCGCGCTGACACCGATAGAGATTCCGGTCTCTGAAGCCGACTGGCAAACCAGGAACGCGCTTATCCTCTCGAGGGCCAAAGCCGTGAAAACACGGCAGTTGACACCAACGACACCAGCCATTGAAGTTCCCGCCAATGTGATGAGACTGACATTGTCGATGGAAGAGACGCCTCTGATGGCCTTCTCTCCACTCACGCTGGCTTTAAGGATGGTGGTGCCGCTTCCGGAAGGGTTGTAGAGATTCTTGACCACTGTGGGAATCCCCTTTGAGTTGACCGGGAACAATGCGGGTGGATAGATAAGGCCAACACCGAAATTGCAGAGTTCCATGGCTTCCCGGTAACTCATCTCCTTTATGAGGTAAGCGGTCTTCACAGCGGCGGGATCAGCGGTCATGAAACCATCCTTGTCTGTCCAAATCTCAAGTCTCTCAGCGTCATTTGAGGCGGCGATAAGGCTGGCCAGATAATCGGAGGCGCCGACTTGGAGGTCGGTGAGCTCACTGGCGGCGAAACCGTCAGGGATTATTCCGGGCACGATATACTTCCCGCCATGGGGCATGAGGATATCCGGATGGCCGGCAAGGCATGTCTGGGGGGTCGCGCACATGGCGCCCCTCACAAGACTTTGAAGTTTCTTCTGGAACTCTTGAGGTACCACGATTATCGCGTCACCTTCAGTGGATTCCACGACTTCCTTGATCTTGATTATGTCGCTTTCCTTTGAGAAAAGGCTGGCTCCGAATTTGAGGACTTTCATAGTAGAACTCTTTTTTGAACCTCAAAGAAAACCAATTTTTCCCTTTTTTCCGAATTTATCGCGTATATTCGCAGATAGTAAATCGATATGAATCATGAGGAAGTTTCTGTTAAAACTCTTGATGGGAGCGTCGTTGACGACTTCCGTGTTCATATTCCAGGCATGCTACGGGACTCCGGTTCCTCCCGCTGATGTTCCTAGGAGCCAGACTGAGCTTCAAGAGGCGGTCCCGGAAGATCCGGAAGCGCCATCTGACGTTGAAGAGAATCTTGAAGAAAAGGAAGCGGAGACTCTGGACTAGTCCAGGGTCTCTTTCACGTTATAAAGGTTCCTTTCTTGTGAGTTGCGGGAGATCATCTCGCAGATGAAGCCGGCGAGGAACAGCACGACACCAAGCATCACCGCCAACAGGGCGAGATAGAAGAGAGGCTGGTCAGTGACTGCCCTGTAGACAAGCCCGCGGGCCTGGTGAACGAGCTTGGCGACGATTATCCAGACTGTCATCACAAATCCTATCAGGAACATCAAAAGGCCGGTGAACCCGAAGAAGTGCATCGGCTTCTTGCCGAAAACACTCAGGAACCACAACGACAGGAGGTCGAGGAATCCGTTCACGAACCTCTCCATTCCGAACTTGCTCTTGCCGAACTTCCTCTTCTGGTGGTGGACGGGCTTCTCGGTGATCTTGTCGAAACCGGCGTTTTTGGCGAGATAGGGAATATACCTGTGCATCTCGCCATAGACCTCGATGTTTTTCACGACCTCGTTCCTGTAGGCCTTGAGCCCGCAGTTCATGTCGTGAAGCTTGATACCAGTGATCATCCTTGCCGTGGCATTGTACAGCTTTGAGGGCAGGTTCTTGGTGACTTTGTTGTCCTTGCGGTGCTGTTTCCAGCCCGAGACCACATCATAGCCATCCTCCACGATCATCTTGTACATCTCAGGAATCTCCTCAGGGGAGTCCTGCAAGTCGGCGTCCATCGTCACAACGACCCTTCCGCACGCTTTATCGAAACCATGATATAGGGCGGCGGATTTGCCGTAGTTGCGACGGAAGGATATGCCCTTCACACGGTCGTCCCCTTCAGCCATCTCCTTGATCTTGGCCCATGACCCGTCGGTGCTGCCGTCATCCACGAAGATGACCTCATAGTTGTATCCCTGGGCGTTCGTGACGCTTCTTATCCATGCTAGAAGTTCTCCTAGGGACTCCTCCTCATTGTAGAGGGGAATGATTATAGATAGGTCTTTCGCGTATTCCATGATTATTGGTTGTCGATTGTGTCTTCAGTCTCGGAGAAAGGATCGTTAGGGGTGATTGACTTCGCGAATATCGTGGAGTACAACCATCCCCAGAGGAAACAATAGATGAATGTCCCGATACCCATGTAAGCAGGCATCTTCGGAAGCATCTTATCAAGCGCCGCCTCGGCGTTGGAGTCCATCATGGAGGCGTAGTTTGTGCGGAACACCTCGGTGATTTCGTCAAGGGCCCCGGGATTGATAACCAGGAGGTTAAGGAGTGAATATGCCGCCACGACCAAAGACGAGAAGAGCGCCAGTTTAAGCCCGTATCTCTGCATGCTGGGGTATTCGACTCCAGAGAAAGAGGAGTGGAACTTTTTCATGAGATACCTGAACATTGTGGCGCAGATCACCATCTTGGCTGCCCAGGCCAGGAAGCCCAGGAAGCCGCCGGCAAACCCGTTGACCTTTCCGCAAAGGGAGGATACAAACTCGACCGCAATTGTCACCAGTGCCAGCACAAGGCCCGCGATGGCCGCGCTGTTCCATGAATCACCGGATGTATATTCTTTCTTCATGACCGTTAACTGAGTATGATGTGCAAAAATAGCAAAATTATTGTTATCTTTGTCGACTGTCTAATAATTAAGGATTATGATCAATATCACATTTCCTGACGGCAGCGTCAGGGCGTTCGAGAAAGGGGTGACAGGATATGAGATCGCCAAGAGCATCAGCCCACGTCTTGCGGAGGAGGTTCTCGCCATCGCTGTCAAGCCTGCGGGAGACACCACTATAGGCAAAGGCCAGACTCTTGACCTTAACCGTCCCATCTGTGAGGACAGCTCCATCATGCTTCTCAAATGGGAGGATGATGAGGCTAAGAGGGTCTTCTGGCATTCCTCTTCACATCTTATGGCCGAGGCTCTTGAGGATCTTTATCCCGGGGTCAAGTTCGGTATCGGTCCCGCCATCGAGAACGGGTTCTATTATGATGTGGATCTGGGAGGCAACCAGATCACGGACGCCGATTTCCCGAAAATTGAGAAGAGAATGCTCGAGCTCGCCCGCGAGAAGCAGGACTTCACAAGGATCGACGTGTCCAAAGCGGAGGCTCTCAAGCATTTCGAGGAGAAAGGAGACCAGTACAAGACCGAGCTCATCAGCGAGCTTGAGGATGGTACGATCACATATTACACGAACGGCCACTTCACGGACCTTTGCCGCGGCCCTCACCTTCGTAACACTGACGTCATCAAGGCTGTCAAGCTGACCGCTCTCGCTGGAGCTTATTGGCGTGGTGACGAGACCCGCGGGCAGCTCACCCGTATCTATGGCATTACCTTCCCCAAGAAGTCGATGCTGGATGAGTATCTTGTGGTTCTCGAGGAGGCCAAGAAGAGGGATCACCGCAAACTCGGCAAGGAGATGGAGCTTTTCACCTTCTCCAGCCGTGTCGGAATGGGTCTTCCTCTTTGGTTACCAAGAGGTTCCGTGATGAGGTTCGAGCTCGAGAAGTTCCTTCGTCGCAAGCAGAATGAGTATGGCTATCTTCCGGTCGTGACCCCTCACATAGGCAGCAAGGACTTGTACGTGACCTCGGGTCACTATGCCAAGTACGGCAAGGATTCCTTCCAACCTATACACACCCCCCAGGAAGGTGAGGAGTACATGCTCAAACCCATGAACTGCCCCCACCACTGCGAGATATTCCGTTCCTCTCCCCGTTCTTACAGGGACCTTCCTTTGAGGATGGCTGAGTTCGGCACGGTCTACCGTTATGAGCAGAGCGGTGAGCTTCACGGTCTCACCAGGGTTCGTTCCTTTACCCAGGACGACGCTCACATGTTCGTCACGCCTGACCAGCTCAAGGGCGAGTTCGAGAAGGTCATTGAGTTGATCCTCTATGTCTTCAAGATCTTCAAGTTCGACAAATACACCGCCCAGGTCTCTCTGAGGGATCCCAACAACAAGTCCAAGTACATCGGCTCCGACGAGAACTGGGAGAAGGCCGAGAACGCTATCATCGAGGCTGCTGCCGAGATGGGACTCAAGACTGTTGTGGAGTACGGCGAGGCCGCTTTCTATGGCCCTAAGCTCGACTTCATGGTCAAGGACGCTATCGGCAGGAAGTGGCAGCTCGGCACCATCCAGGTGGACTACAATCTTCCTGAGAGGTTCCAGCTTGAATATACCGCCGCCGACGGCAGCAAGCAGCGCCCCGTGATGATCCACAGGGCTCCATTCGGGTCCATTGAGAGATTCACGGCCGTGCTTCTAGAGCACACTGGCGGACACCTTCCGCTGTGGCTCAGCCCCGATCAGGTTAAAGTACTGCCAATCAGCGAGAAATATTCAGATTTCGCGAAAAAAGTTTGTGGATTGCTGAATAATTCCGATATTCGCGCCTCTATTGACGACAGAAACGAGACCCTCGGCAAGAGAATCCGGGAGATCTCGTTGCTGAGAGTGCCTGTACTGGCGATTGTGGGAGAGAAGGAGGTTGAGCAAGGCACGGTGTCTGTCAGGAAAGAGGGTGCCGATGCCGGTACCATGAAAGTGGAAGAGTTTGTCGAGTGGCTGAAGGCCCAAATGGCCGAGGAGCTCGCGTGAAGTTGATAGATAAAAATATAGGAGATTTTTTAAGAGTTTAATTAAAAACAGGAATGCCTTACAAGAAACGTTACGGAGGTTCAAGACCATCGACCGGATTCAAACCGTCCGGTACGAAACCCGCAGCCGGGGTTCGTGGCCAGCGTCCATTTGTCCGCCAGAAAGCGGAGGATGAACTGAACATCAATGAGGAGATAACAGCTTCTCAGGTCCGTCTTGTCGGCGACAATATCGCCGAGCCAGGCATTTATCCTATTTCCAAGGCTCTGGCGATGGCCGATGAGTTGGAACTTGACTTGGTCGAGATCAGCGCCAAAGCCGATCCGCCGGTCTGCAAGATCCTTGACTACCAGAAGTACCTCTACCAGCAGAGGAAGAGGGCCAAGGAGATGAAGCAGAACGCATCCAAGGTGACCATCAAGGAGATCCGCTTCGGTCCCAACACCGACGAGCACGACTTCCAGTTCAAACTCAAGCATGCGCAGGAGTTTCTGGAGGAAGGCTCCAAGGTCAAGGCGACCATCTTCTTCCGCGGACGCTCCATCATGTTCGCCGACCAGGGTGAGAAGCAGCTCTTGAGGTTCGCTGTGGAGCTTGAGGAGTTCGGAAGGGCTGAGAATATGCCTTCCTTGGAGGGAAAGAGGATGACGATGATGATCGCCCCTGTCAAGAAGAAATAAAAAGTGGCCGCAGTGATAGCGGTAACAATATTAACAGTATTAATTATTTAAAACAATGGCAAAGCTTAAGACCGTCTCCGGTGCCAAAAAGCGTTTCGCGCTTACCGGAACAGGAAAAATCAAGAGGAAGCACGCTTACCACAGCCACATCCTCACCAAGAAGACCAAGAAACGCAAGAGAAATCTTGATCACTTCGCACTCGTCGAGAAGGACGACCTCAAGAGGGTGAAGGAAATGTTGGCCATGTAGTTTATCAATGTTTAACTTGGAACGCAGCCGAAAAGTACCGCTCACCGGCGGTCGCTGTCTCCAGAAAAAGATCAGATTATGCCAAGATCAGTCAATTCAGTAGCCTCTAGGGCTCGCCGCAAGAAGATTCTCAAGAGAACCCGCGGAAATTTCCTCTCCAGAAGAAATGTCTGGACCGTAGCTAAGAACACTTACGAGAAAGGTTTGACTTACGCCTATCGTGACCGCAAGGCCAAGAAGCGCGACTTCCGCGCCCTCTGGATCCAGAGGATCAATGCCGCCGCGCGTCAGTATGGGATCACTTATTCCCAGTTCATGGGCAAGCTCGCGAAGCAGAACGTCGGTCTCAACCGCAAAGTTCTCGCTGACCTCGCCATGAATAATCCCCAGGCGTTTGAGGCCATCGTCAATTCCGTCAAATAGATCCTATAGTCCGAAGTGAGCTTGAAAGCCTTATACCACAACAAATGGTTCAGAATGGGTTTCTGGGCCATACTTTACACGTTGTGGGTGGCTTGGCTTGGAAACTGGTGGTGGATCCTCGGCCTTATAATCATCTTTGACCTCCATATCACCAAGAAAGTGAAATGGTTGTTTTGGAAGAAGGATTATAAGGAAGGTGAGAAACGCAATGTGTGGCTCGATTGGCTTGACGCCATCATTTTCGCCACGGTTGTCGTCACATTCATCAACATTTTCTTTTTCCAAGCTTTCAAGATTCCTTCATCGTCGATGGAAAGCTCCCTTTACACAGGGGATCATCTTTTCGTCAGCAAGCTCGCATACGGTCCCAAAGTGCCGCAGACACCGCTCACGATCCCTTTCACTCACAACGTGATATTCGGGAAGGAGTCGTATTCGACCCTCATCCAGAACAAATATCGCCGTCTGAAAGGCTTCGGCCATGTCAAGAGAGGGGATTATGTGGTGTTCAACTTCCCTCATGGGGACACGGTTTTGACCCGTTTCCCGTCGGAAGACTACTACGCTTGGGTCCGCAATGCCGGAAGAGATTACACTATAGCTAATGGGGGACCCATTAAAGTCCGTCCTATGGACAAGGAAGACCACTATGTCAAGAGGTGCGTGGCTGTCGCCGGCGACACTCTCTCAGTGCGTGACGGCCTTGTCTGGATAGATGGGGAGAAGCAAGAGGTTTATCCCGGAGTCCAATTGACTTACAAGGTCGTGACAAACGGCCAGAAGATCAACACCAGGACTGTCGAGAAACTCGGTCTCAATACCTCTGAGTTGTTGTATGATCCGAACCTTCCCGGTTACCCGGCGATGCCGTTGACCGCCTCCATGCTTGAGGAGATTAAAGGTTATTCCGCCGTGGAGAGCGTTGAGCCGAACCTGGATGTGTTTCCGCCGGATTTCCCGGACTCCTATCTCAGCATCTTCCCTTTCACGGAAGACTCGAAGTGGACGAGGGACAATTTCGGTCCATTATGGATTCCCGCTAAGGGAGCCACGGTGGAGTTGAGCGCTTCAAATCTTCCTCTTTATGAGAGGATTATCACTTCTTATGAGGGACATGATCTGAAGGTCGCTGAAGACGGGAGCATATTCATTGACGGGGAGAGGGTGTCAAGCTACACTTTCGGGCAGGACTATTATTTCATGATGGGGGACAACAGGCACAATTCTCTCGACTCCCGGTATTGGGGATTCGTCCCTGAGGACCATGTCGTCGGGAAGCCGTCCATCGTCTGGCTGTCTACGGATAGCGGCAGGAAGTTCCCCAACAGTATCAGGTGGCGCAGATTTTTTAAAATTGTTTAGGAAAAGAAGCTAAGTATTTGCGATTCTGATTTTTTTAACCGAAATTTGCGACCCCAAATTATTTTGAATCAATAAAAAAGTAAGATATCATGGCAAAAGTTTGTCAAATAACTGGACGGAAGAGGATGATCGGCTGCAATGTCGCTCATTCGAGACTTCACACTAAGCGTGACTTCTCCCTCAACCTCAAGACCAAGAAATTCTGGTCAGAGGAGGAGCAGAGGTTCGTTACTCTCAAAGTTTCCACCAAGGGCATGAGGACCATCGAGAAGAAGGGTCTTGACGCCGCCCTCAAGGAGGCTCAGGAAAAAGGATATGTCGGCCTTGTCTAAAAAATCGTTGAACTATGGCAAAGAAAACTAAAGACGCAAGGGTGCAGGTCATACTCGAGTGCACTGAGCAGAAGGCGAGCGGAGTCCCCGGGATTTCCAGGTACGTCACCACTAAGAACAAGAAGAACACTCCCGACCGTCTGGAGCGCAAGAAATACAATCCTTACCTCCACAGGGTCACTGTCCACCGCGAAATCAAATAAGTAGATTAAGTTATGGCAAAGAAAGCAGTCGCTACATTCGCCGCCAAGGCTGGCGCGAAGAGCATGGTGAAGTGCATCCGTATGGACAAGTCTCCCAAGACGGGCGCTTATTTCTTCACTGAGCAGCTTGTTGAAGCTGAGAAGACCAAGGAATTCTTCGGCAAGAAATAATCGTCGCGGAAAAGATATTTGGAGCGGGCGTTATCAGACGTCCGCTCTTTTTATTTACCCTGTTTTTATGTATATTTGTAAGTTTACATTTTGTGTGTCATGGGACTGTTCGACAAAGGAGTTCAAAAGACTAAAGAAGGGTTCTTCCAAAGGCTCTCCAGAGCCGTGGTTGGAAAATCCAAGGTGGACGATGACGTGCTGGATGCCATTGAGGAGGCTCTCGTGGCTTCCGACATGGGTGTTGACACGACCTTGAAGATTGTTGACAGTCTTGAGGAAAGAGTGGGAAGGGACAAGTATATGTCCATGGATGAGCTTGTTGACTTGCTCCGTGATGAGATCGGGAAGCTTTTGGATGTCGAAGGCGAGTCTGCTCCCTCTGAGCCGTTTGATCTCGGCAAAAAACCTCTGGTCGTCATGATTGTCGGGGTTAATGGAGTGGGAAAGACCACCACGATCGGTAAACTCGCTTCCAGGTATAAAGCCATGGGCAAGAAGGTCATAGTCGGGGCCGCCGACACTTTCCGGGCCGCCGCGGTGGATCAGCTGGTGATATGGGCTGAGCGCGCCGGAGTGGACATCGTGAAGCAAGGTATGGGTGCGGAGAGCTCACTAAGATCCGTAATGTCATGAGAAAGGTTATCCCGGACGCTCCGCATGAGGTCATGCTTGTGCTTGACGCCTCGACAGGACAGAATGCCTTCCAGCAAGCCAAGGAGTTCTCCAGGGCAACTGACATCACTTCCCTCGCTGTCACCAAGTTGGATGGCACCGCGAAAGGCGGGGTCGTGATCGGTATAGTCGACCAGCTGAAGGTCCCAGTGAAGTATATCGGAATTGGTGAAGGCGTCGATGACCTCAAAGTGTTTGACAAGAAAGAGTTCGTGAACTCGTTGTTTTCAAAGGAAGATATTGATAAATAAATAATTATGAAGCTCTCTTACAATTGGCTGAAAGATTATCTCGAGTTTGACTTGACACCGGCCCGCATCGCTGACGCCATGACGGACATAGGTATTGAGGTTGATTCCGTTGAGGAACAGGAAGAGATCCCTGGCGGGCTCGCCGGGGTTGTCGTGGCTGAGGTTCTTGAATGCGTGCCGCATCCGGATTCCGACCATCTCCATGTCACAAAGGTGAATGATGGCTCCCCGGAGCCTGTGACCGTGGTCTGTGGCGCCCCTAATGTGGCCGCTGGACAGAAGGTCCTCTTCGCCCGCATCGGGACGGTTTTGCCCGGTGATTTCAAGATCAAGAAATCGAAGATCCGCGGGGTTGAGTCCTTCGGAATGATTTGCGCCGAGGATGAGCTCGGGATTGGAGAGGATCATGCCGGTATCATGGTCCTACCTGAGGACGCCGTTGTCGGCACACCTGCCAAGGACTATCTCCATCTCAAGACTGAGGCTGTCATTGAATATGAGATCACCGCCAACAGGGTGGATGCCTCCTCTCATATCGGCGTTGCCCGCGACTTGTACGCTTGGATGAAGCTTAACGATATTCCTTGCTCCTTCAAGTATCCTTCGATCGAAGGATGGAAGGAAGGTGAGGGAACCGCTATCCCGATTGACGTGCAGGATTCTTCAGCGGCTCCCCGTTATTGCGGCATCACCGTCAAGGGTGTGAAGGTCGGTCCTTCTCCAGAGTGGCTCCGCAAAAGGCTTTTAGCCATTGGCCTGCGTCCCATCGACAATGTTGTTGACGTTTCCAATTTCATTCTCTGGGAGCTCGGACAGCCTCTCCACACCTTTGACGCTGACAAGATTTCAGGCGGGAAGGTTATTGTCAGAAGGGCGCGGGAAGGTGAGAAGATCGTCACTTTGGACGAGATGGAGCGCAAGCTATCCGCTGAGGATATTGTCATCGCGAACGCTGACGGGCCGATGTGTATCGCCGGTGTTTTCGGAGGGATTGACTCTGGTGTTACTGAGTCCACGACCAATGTGTTCATTGAGAGCGCTTATTTCGATCCCGGTTCCATCCGCAAGACTTCCAAGAGGCATACTCTCCAGACGGACGCGTCTTTCCGTTTCGAGAGAGGTTGTGATCCCGGAATCACTGAATACGCTTGCAAGCGCGCCGCCCTCCTCATCAAGGAACTTGCTGGAGGAGAGATTGTTGGAGGAATGGAGGAATTCTATCCCAATAAAATTGAGAAGAAGGTCATTGACCTGGATTATGACCGTATCGAGAGGTTTATTGGCAAGAAGATCGGCCATGAGACAATAGAGAAGATTCTCACCTATCTGGCCTATGATTTCCTTGAGAAGAGGCCTGGCGGAGCCAAGGTGGCCGCTCCTTCCTATATGGTTGACGTTGAGAGGGAATGTGATGTGGTTGAGGAGATTTTGAGGGTCTATGGATACAATAACATCGATCTTCCGAAGCACATGAAGATGTCAGTCAACGCGACTCCTTCTCCCGAGCCTGAGGCCATACGCAACGGTATCTCCAATTTCCTGGCGGCTAACGGTTTCGTCGAGATGATGAACAACTCTCTCACGAAGTCCGCGTATTACAAGGGTCTTACGACATTCCCCGAGGAGAGGTGCGCATCCATCGTGAATCCCTTGAGCTCAGACCTCAATGTGATGAGACAGACTCTCATATTCAACGGTTTGGAGGTCATGGCTTACAACATCAACCGTCAGATCTCATCCATGAGGCTGTTCGAGTATGGTTCTGTGTATAGCCGTGATCCTCAGGGAGACGGCAAGACTCTCGCTTCTTATGAGGAGCATCAGGCATTCTCCATGTTCATCACCGGTTCTTCTGAGAAGTCATGGAATGTCCAGCCTGGAAAGAGCAGTTTCTTCGAGCTCAAAGGCTATGTAGACCTTCTCCTCAGACGCTTCGGGGCGGATCTCTACCAGATGGAAGCCACTCCGGCTCCCGCAGACATATTCAGTGAGGGCGTTTGCTATGCCCTTCCCGGCACTCATCTCCCGCTTGCGGTAGTCGGTACAGTCCTGCCGTCTTTGGCTAGGAAGTTCGATGTCAAGCAGCCCGCTTTCGCCGCTGAGATTAACTGGAACACGCTTTTCAAGCTTGTCAAGAGAGATAAGGTCGCTTTCAAGGAACTGCCCAAGTTCCCTGAGGTACGCAGGGATCTCGCCCTTCTGCTTGACGAGAGCGTGAGTTTCGCTGACCTCTATCGCAGTTCCTTCAAGGCCGCCAAGAAGCTCCTCAAGAGCGTCACGCTGTTCGATGTCTACAGGGGAGATAAGATCCCTGCCGGCAAGAAGCAGTACGCTCTCGGTTTCGTGCTTCAGGATTTGGAGAAGACCCTGACCGACGCTGACGTGGAGAGGATTATGGACAAACTCCTTTCCACTTTCACCGGTGAATATGGGGCAAGCTTAAGATAGTATGGTCAGGAAGGGTCTTGCGGTGTTATTTGTGGTCACGGCCTTGGTCGTGACTCTCATCTCATGCTCTAAGGGCCCTAAGGTGATCCCTAAACGCCAGATGGAGAAGATCTACCGGGAAATGTTCCTGGCTGACCAATGGTTGGAGGATCATTCTGAAAAGAGACCGATAGCTGACACCTCATGGTTCTACGCCCCGATCTTCGAGAAATATGGCTACGATATCGAGGATTATAGGGCAAGCGTGGACTTCTACCTCTCAGATCCTAAACGCTATGCCGAGATGATCGGAAGGGTGGCGAAAGGCTTGGAGGATGAATCCG
>ONSC01000093.1 GCA_900320365.1 uncultured Bacteroidales bacterium | reverse complement strand
TAGCGGCTGCCGCCGTGATGTCTTCCTGCGTGGGTGACCTCAACGTTACCCCTATCGACCCCAGCACCGACACCGCTGAAAGAGTATTGACTAGCCAGAAGGCGATGGATTCCTACATCGCCGGTGTCTATCTGGGATTCGCCACTTCCGGTTATTACGGTCCTAACGGGGATCCTTCCATATCCGGTCTCGACGGAGGTGCCTCCCAGTACATCCGTGGTCTGTACCATCACAACGAACTCACTACCGATGAGAGCGTGTGCGGATGGAATGACCAGACAATCAAGAACTTCCACTACATGAACTGGACGACGGACGATACCTTTATCTACGCTTTCTATTCGCGTATCCTCATGCAGGTGTCCGCTGCCAACGAGTTTATCCGTGAGGCGAAGAAGTTTGACGGTTTCGACACCTCCCGTTATATCGACGAGGCCCGCGTGCTTCGCGCCATCGCATACTTCCACGGAATCGACAATTTCGGCAAGATGCCTTTCGCTGACGAGAACTCGCAGGTGGGTATCACCCCTGAGGAAATCTCGAGGACTGACTTGTTCAACTATGTCGAGTCCGAGCTCAAGGATGTCATAGCCAACGGAAAACTCCCTGAGAAGAATGCCGTGGCTTACGGTCATGTTGGAATGGGTGCCGCCAAGTTCCTTCTTGCCAAGCTTTACCTTGGCGCCCAGGTCTATACCGGCACTGCCAAGTGGAATGAGTGCGCCGATCTGCTGAAGGATCTCATGGATGATGGATACAGCCTCCATGACAAGTATCAGGAGCTGTTCCTCGCTGACAATGACAAGTGTACTGACGAGATCATTTTCGCTATACAGCAGGACGGTCTCTACACCCAGAGTTATGGAGCCACGAACTATCTTGTGTTCGCCTCCACCGGTGGTACTATGAATGTCAATGATCTTGGCATTTCCTCTGGTTGGGGTGGTCTCCGCACCACTCCGGAGTTCGCTGACAAGTTTACCGCCGGCGATGCCCGCTACCTCCTCTACGATACTGCTAAATCCACAGCTGATGTGGATGCCATGCCCGAGACTCCCGAGCAGAGGGGAGACTCCGAGGAAAAGATCGCCAAGCTTAAGAAGGATGACAAGTACAACGACGAGTGCAAGGCTCTTCGCGAAGCGAAAGCCACAGCCCGCAAGGATAATATCCAGGAGAAGAGCATCGAGGATATCGGCAACTTCAAGTATGGCTATGGCTTCCAGAAGTTCCGCAACGTCACTAGTGCCGGGGAGATTCCCAATATGGTCTATGACAAGGATAATGATACTTGGAACAATCCTAGTTTCGTCAACACTGACTTCCCGATGATGCGCTACGCCGACGTCCTCCTTATGGCCGCTGAGTGCCAAGCTCGTGGAGCTTCAATCGATGGCCTTTCCGCTTTCAACCTGGTCAGGATCAGGGCCGGCATACCCACTGTGTCTTCCCTTAATCTTGACGAGATCCTTGATGAAAGAGGACGCGAGCTCTATCAGGAGTGCTGGCGACGCAGCGACCTTATCCGTTTCGGTAAATTCACTTCCGGCTATAATTGGCAGTGGAAGGGCGATACCAAGGATGGAAAGGATGTTGATTCCTACAGGGCGCTGTTCCCGATTCCGGCCAGTGAGCGCCAGGCTAATTCCAACCTCAGCCAGAATGAAGGCTATTAACAGATTATGGCAATGAAAAAGTTTTTATCAATATTCTCTGCGTGCCTGCTCTCGCTGTTGGCCTTCTCCTGCGTTAACGAGGAGTTCGCCACTTTTGACGAGACCAAGGCAACTGCTCCGGTACTCGGAAGCTATGAGCTCGGAGAGAAGGCTCTCACCGGTTCTTATACTCCGGGTGCCTTCAACATGGGCTTTAATGACAAGATGCCCGTGAACCATTCACTCATATTGGCCTCTGTTGACGGTAAAACCGTAAACAAGGCTTTGAGCGCTTCATTTAAGGATACCGAGTTCTCGGTTTCCATCAATAATATCGCTAAGGCGCTTGTCGCCCTCGGGTATCAGGAAGGTGCGGTAGTCTCTCTTGACATGTTCATCAGGGCTTCCATGCAGGCCTCCAGCCAGGACAACGGCCGTAACGGCCATGTCGATTCCCAGGGGCACATCAACATCAGCGGCTTCGAGGTCGTTATCCCTGTCGTCCAGGGTAATCCTTGGGTTGATTTCACCCAGAAGAGCCCTCTCGGCCTCATCGGATCCATCGCCAGCACCGGAAACAGCTGGAACTCTGACGAGCCGATGTACATGACAGAGGACGGGACAAGGCATGTCGCCAAGAACATCAAGCTCACTAAAGATGACGCGTTCAAGATCCGTACTGCTGGTTCCTGGAACGATGTTGATCTTGGCGGTCCTGGTGACACCAAACCTTATGTGGTTGAGATTGGCTCCTCATTTGAGGCTACCGAAAAGGGTCAGGATATGTCTGTGCCCGCGGAAGGCTCCTATGACATCCTCTATGATTCCAACGACGGCACCATCACCATCACGGAGGCCTTCCAGACCTATCCGGGATATGATGACAAGAGTCCTCTTGGAATAACCGGTTCCATCGCAAGCCGCGGAATCAACTGGGATAAGGATGTGTCCATGATCACAGACGGTGAGTGGCACGTCGCTGAGGGTGTCGAGCTAACCACTGATGACACCTTCAAGTTCCGTACGGCCGGATCATGGAATGATCTTGACTTCGGAGGTCCTGGTGACACCAAGCCTTATGTCGCCGCAATAGATGAGGAGATCAGTGCCGCCGCGAAGGGACAGGACATCGCTGTCGCCGAGGCTGGCGTGTATGACATCCTCATCAACCCTACCGCTGGCCTGTTCAAGATCACTCCGACCCTTGGTGGTTTCAGCCCGCTCGTGGGCGAAGGTGGTGGTGATGAGCCCGGTGGAGACGATAAACCCAAAGTCTGGTCCGTTATCGGACATATCGGAGAAACGAGTTGGGACAAGGACTTCGACATGACAAACACTGAGGGTGACATCTGGGTCCTCAGGAACCAGGCTTTCGCCGCTGGTGATGAGTTCAAGATCCGCCACGACCACGATTGGGGCGGTGATCTGGGTGGTCCTGAGGAGAACGCCCAGAGCACAATCAATCCTGACGATGTCTATGGTGTCTATGCTCCCGAACTTGGTACAGCCTTCGAGGCCGGATCCAAGAATATCCGGATTGCTGAGGCTGGCAACTATGACATCACCTTCGACTATGCTGTTAAGACCATCAAGGTTGATGCGCATGTCGCCGCATATTCCCTTATTGGTACCATCAATGGCGACTCCTGGACCAAGGATGTTGTCATGACAGAGTCTGACGGAATTTGGACCAGTCCGGTCGTGAATATCACTGGAGGCTTCAAGATCCGATATGACTTCTCTTGGGCTGATGAGAACACTTATGGAATTGAGTCAGGAGCGACTGTCGAGGTTGGCAAGCCCATCACTCTTGTCCAGCCTGGTTCTGATATCACCCTCCCTGAGGCAGGTGACTACAAGGTAACGTTCAATCCTGATACCAAGGAGGCGACTGTGATCTCTGTCGCTTATCCGGAGCAGCTCTATATGATTGGTGCCGAGTTCGGCAGTTGGGATTGGAATTCTTCCGATGTTGTCGAGATGACGCCTGTGCTTCATCATCCCGATTGGGGCGCTGATGCTGAGGGACAGTTCTGGACAGTCCGCTATTTCACTGCTGGTCAGGGCTTCAAGTTCAATTCAAAACGTGAATGGGGCGGAGACTTCTGGGGACTTACTACCAACGAGGGCTTCACCGAGGAAGGCGGTAACTGCGTTGTCGCCGAGAGCGGCCTGTACATGGTTCATGTCGATTTCAAACGTGAGATCGTCCATGTTGAGCCCGCCAGAATCTATGGTATAGGTGATTGCTTCGGTGCTTGGGACGAAGGCATGGAAGCCGCGCTCTACACCAATGATGGAAAGACCGCCAAACTCACAGTCCCTGCAGAAGGTAAGATGCGTATCTATGCGGCCTCTTCGATCTCCACTTCACCTTGGTGGACCCGTGAGTTCGATTTCGCCGATGGACAGATCATCTATCGCGGCGCTGGGGACGAGAGGCCTGGAGCCCCTGTCCTTAAGGGTCAGGAGATCACTCTTAACTTCAACGCTGGCACAGCCGGCACCGAAGGTGAGGGTGAGGCTTCCGAGCTTCCTGAGGCGATGTACATGATCGGTGAGGACTTCGGTTCCTGGAGCTGGGATTCTGAGAGCGTTGTCGAGATGATCCCTGTCAACGGCAAGGCCGGACAGTTCTGGGCGATCAGGTACATCGAGGCCAAGCAGACTGATGATTCCGGAGACCATAACGGCTTCAAGTTCTGCGCCCAGAAGGCATGGAGCGGCGACTTCACGAACCTTGGCGAAGATACCGGTTACACTGTCTCCGGAGGCAATTGCTTCGTTGAGGAAAGTGGTGTCTATATGATCTATGTCAATACCGACGCGAAGAAGATCACCATCGAAAAGGCCAAGGTTTATGGCATCGGTGGTTGCTTCGGCGGTTGGGACGAGGAGATGGAGGGCGCTCTGTTCGCCGAGAAGGACGGGAAACTTACCGTGACCGTCCCGACGGCTGGGGAGATCCGCATGTATGCCGCTTCATCTGCAGCCACCTCTGACTGGTGGACTCGCGAGTTCGTCTTCTTCGACGGCAAGATCGCCTATCGTGGCAACGGTGGAGATCAGGACAGAGTTACTGTTGAGGCTGGCAAGACCGTCACCCTTGATTTCAATGCCGGCACCGCCGTGGTTGAATAACCCTTTTTACGGGCCGGAGTCCCTGACCGGACTCCGGCTTGCCATTTATATTTGTTGTTATGAGAAGAGCCATATTCCCGTTGGCTTGCCTGCTCTTCGTGGCGTCGCAAGCATTCTCGTGCAAGGAAAAGGAACCGGAGATTGTCCAGCAAACGCTTACAGTTTCCCCAACATCCCTGTCTTTCGAGCCGGAGGACTCAAGGTCCGTGTTGCTAAATGTCTCCTCTAACTCTACTTGGGGAGTGGCATCATCTGCTGACTGGATCAAGGTTGACAAGGGTTCCGGTGACGGAAACGGCTCTGTCACAGTTACTGTCACTGCGAACACAGGCGAGGACCGCACTGGGACCATCACGATTAAAGGGATGAGCTCAGCCAATGTCAAGGCTGCCTCGGATGTCACGGTGCAGGTCAGCCAGAGAGGGAAGCATGTGGTCAACATTGTCCCCGCTCCGGCTTCATTTGATGGAAATAAAAGATCATCAACCACTTATCAGCTGTTGATATATTCTTTTGCCGATAGCGACGGGGACGGGATAGGCGATTTCAAGGGTATTCAGAATAAGCTGGATTATCTCGACGCTCTCGGAGTCACTGGCATTTGGCTGTCGCCAGCCCATCCTTCAGACAGCTATCATGCCTATGACGTGACCGATTATTACGCCGTGAACCCGCTGTATGGCACTGAGCAGGACTTCAAGAACCTGATAGATGCGGCACACGCCAAGGGAATCAAAATCTATATGGACTATGTCCTGAACCATTCCGGCAAGGGAAACGACTGGTTCAAACAGGCCCTGGCCGATCCGTCTTCCAAGTACCGCGACTATTATTTCCTCTCGTCCGACCCGAGGGCGGACTATTCCAAGTTCCCAATGCTGAAGGGTACGAGATACGAGCAGGGAGAATGGAAACAGGCGACTACCGGTTCACCCAAGATCACGATTACCAAAACCGACGAGCCGGAGACCTTCGGCACCTCGGGCTGGAATCTCTACACCTGGCAAGATGGTTCGTCCACACGGGAACTCCGGTTCGTTGACCGCGGCGACGGCACGATGTACCTTGTCCTGGAAGTCAACGGCACCCGTGGCATTCTGATCCGCAAATATATGAACTGGAACGCCGGTTCCAAGTTTGGTGCTTCCGGCAACGGTAAGCTTACGGAAGGGACACCGATGGCCCTGATCGGTGACGGTGGGGACATCACGTTCACCGGTAACGGACGTTATAAGGTCGAACTCTCAAACGTGTACTCGGAGACCCTGTACTACATGGGTTGCTTCAGCGACTGGATGCCGGACTTGAACTACGGCGATCCTTCGGCTGTCGAAACTAATCCGACATTCCTGGACGTGGCAGGCTCTGCCGACAAGTGGATCAACATGGGCGTGGACGGATTCCGCTTGGATGCGGTAAAGCACATCTGCGGTGGTATCGCTTCCTATAGCCATGCTTCCAACCATATCTTACTGAAGAAATGGTATGACCACTGCAATGCCACTTACCAGGCTGCGGGACATACGGACAACATCTTCATGGTGGCGGAAGAGTGGGACAGCCACGATGTCGAGAAAAACTACTACAAGAGCCTGACCTCTTGCTTTGAGTTTGAGTATTTCGGTCTTATAACGGCCACACTTGGGGGCAATGCCACAGGATATGTATCGGCTGTAAATGGCTATATCAATGACCATAAGGCTCAGAGGAGCGATGCCATCACGTCGTTATTCCTGACAAACCATGATCAGGACAGGGCGGCTGAGTCGCTTGGAAAGAGCATAACTAAGGAGAAGCAGGCGGCTGCATTGATGCTGACAACTCCCGGGAAGCCATTCATCTATCAGGGAGAGGAGCTTGGCTACTGGGGTACCAAGGAAGGTGGGGATGAATATGTCCGTACTCCTATTCTGTGGGACAAGGCAGGGAATGATTGCGCCAAGAAGGGTGTGAACAATAAGGTGAACTCTTCAATGCTCACTTCTTCAATCTCGGTGGAGGCTCAGACCGCTGACAGCGGCTCACTTCTCAATGTCTACAAGACATTCTCCAAGCTGCGTAACACGTATCCAGCTCTCGCTGATGGCGTTATGACTAACGCGGGCCTTTCCGGCACGTCTATCGCTTCATGGTACATGACTTCTTCAGATGGGCAGAAACTGCTGGTCGTCCACAATGTCTCCGGGACATCGAAGACCACCTCGGTCTCAGATGATATGTCCAAGCCGATCGCACTTCTCGGCACAGCTTCCTACGAAGGCACCAACCTCACCCTTGGGGCCAATTCCTCCGTTGTATTCCAATTGAAATAACATTGTTAGCGGCATGACACTCCATTCCCTGACCGCCTCGCTTCGCTCGGCCCCACCGTTCGCGTAGCTTCGCTCCGCTCCGGTCCCCCCTCTTAACGTGCCGAGGGTGGCAGTGGTCTGGGAACGGAGTGTCATGCCGCTCGAATAGTCATAGTCAAAATGAAAAGAATAGTATCAATATTGGCGGTTGTCGCTGTCGCTTTGATCGGTTGCGACAAGAATAAGAAGGTCGTTGTAGAATCCGGGGACTGGTCCGAGGATGCGGTCATCTATGAGCTCAATGTGCGTCAGGCGACGGCTGAAGGCACCTTGGCTGCGGCAGAGGCGAAACTTCCTGAGCTCAAAGAACTTGGGGTGGATGTCATCTGGATAATGCCGCTCTATCCTATTGGCGTCGAGGGACGCAAGGGAACACTTGGCTCATATTACGCCATCAAGGACTATTGCGATGTGAACCCTGAGTTCGGGACGCTCGCCGATTTTGATCACTTCTTGGAAGCCGCTCATAACCAGGGTTTTAGGGTTATTCTTGACTGGGTAGCCAACCATACTTCTCCCGATCATCCGTGGGTTACCGGAAAGGATCCTTCATGGTACGTCCGTGACGCGGAGGGAAAAACCATCGTTGAATATGACTGGACGGATATCGCCAAGCTGAACTATGCCAACAAAGACATGCGCTCTGAGATGGAGAAGAGCATGCGCTTCTGGTTGGATAGAGGCATTGACGGATTTCGCTGCGATGTCGCTTTCCAGGTTCCCCAGGACTTCTGGACAGATGTCTTCGCCAAGTTCAGGAACGACTATTCAAGGAGACTTTTCTTCCTTGCTGAAGGGGAGGAACCCTGGCTCAATGAGGCGGGTTTCGATTGTACTTACGCATGGAAACTTCACCACCTCCTGAATGATGTCGCCCAGGGCAAGGCTAACGCCGACAGCCTGATCAAATATGTCCAGTGGAATTCTGAGGAATATGGTGATTCTCACCGTCTTATGTTCACAACTAACCACGATGAGAACTCCTGGAACGGCACTGAGTTCGAGAGGATGGGTGACGCCTGGAAGGCGATGGCTGTCCTTTGCTGGACACTGCCCGGATCCCAGCCGCTGATCTATACTGGCCAGGAAGTTGGTTATAATCATAGGTTTGAGTTCTTCGAGAAAGACCCGATGCCGGATTGGCACCATAACGCCGCGACAGATTTCTATGCCGGCCTGAACGCTGTCCGTCATGCTCATCCCGCCCTTTGGAGTGATAACCCTAATTTCGAGCTTGTCTCGAAAACCGACACAAGTCTTTGTTTCAAAAGGACTTCCGGTGATGACCAGGTTATGGTCAACGTGCTTCTGAAGGCTCCTTGGACCTGGTCCATTGAGACCGCAGATTCGAGGGTTTCTAGGGTTGAGCCTCCGTGCTGGTGGACAGGCATGAAGACTGACCTTCAGCTTATGATCAACGGCGAGGACATCTCCTCGTGGAACGTGTCGATTGACGGTGCGGGTCTTAAGGTCACTGATGTCCACAAGGCCGATAGCCCGAACTATCTCTTTGTGGATGTGGCTGTCAGTCCTTCCGCGAAACCTGGCACTTACGACCTTGTATTCACAAAGGGAGGGGAGTCATTCAGGAAACCTTATGTGATCTCAGCAAGGGAGAAGGGCTCTGCCGAAAGGACCAGCTTCACGACATCTGATTTCATTTACCTGATCAACCCGGACCGTTTCGCCAACGCCGATCCAGGAAATGACAACACTGAT
>ONSC01000013.1 GCA_900320365.1 uncultured Bacteroidales bacterium | reverse complement strand
AACACTCATTCGGCCCAGAAGGTCGTCCACCCGTTTCTCCACGGGAAGGGAACTGTCCTTGTAACGAGGCTCTGCACCCTCGCCACATGAAACCGCCATGGCCAGCGCGGCCGCGAGAGTAAGAGAATTGAAAAGTCTGTAAGCTCTCATTGTTTTATCAGAATTTAATGACACTCGGTTTCCCTGCTTTAAAACTGACTTTCTTTATCTTATCCCCGTAACGCACAGGATATTTGCAAGTGTTGTCAGGGGTGATTGTAGCGCTCTGAAGGACACCGTCCTTCCAAGTGATATCCACTGTGAAACCGCCTCTCGCGCGGAGACCTTTGACCTGCCCGTCAGCCCATGACTTGGGTATCGCCGGAAGCAAGTGAATCTCACCGGCATGGGACTGGAGAAGCATCTCGGCAATACCGGAAGTACCACCGAAATTACCGTCAATCTGGAACGGCGGATGTGTGTCGAAAAGATTATTCTGGGTGGACTTGGAAAGAAGGGCGTCCACATTGGCACCAGCCTCCTCACCGTCACGCAGACGGGCATAGAAATTAATCAGCCATGCCCTGCTCCATCCAGTATATGATCCCAGGCGGGTGACAGGATCCTCATTGTACTTGCGTCTGCGCTCGATGGTGCGCTTCGCTGCGGCGAACAACTCAGGATTCTTGTCAGTTATGACCGTGCCGGGGTAAAGGCCGAACAGATGGGACATATGACGATGGCCGGGCTCAACCTCTTCATAGTCCTCAATCCACTCTTGGATGGTATTGTAGCGTTTTCCTATCTTAAGAGGAGGCAGTTTCGCCATCGCATCCTTTACCTTGGCTTTGAAAGCAGAGTCGACTCCAAGTATATCGGAAGCCTCGATGCATGCTTTGAAAAGCTCCATGGCAATCTCTATGTCCATCGTGGCTGAATATGTGAGGTTGAACATCTGGCCATCAGGCAACTTGTAAGCGTTCTCGGGAGAGTTGGATGGAGCTGTGGCCAGATAACCGTTGTTGTCTGTGATCATGAACGAGAGAAGGAACTCAGCGGCCTCCTTCATCGCCGGATAGGCCTGGGTACGGAGATATTCCTTGTCGCAGGTGAACTGGTAGTGATCCCAGAGGTGCAGGGTCAGCCAAGGCCCGGCGATCGGGAAAGTACCCCAGCCGACACCGTCGCTGATGGAAGTGTGTCCGAACGGATCCGCGACATGATTCACAGTCCAACCCTCCGCTCCGAAGGTCTTCTTAGCAGTGACACGACCCGGAACCCTAATGGCGTTGATCCAGTCAGAGAATGGCATAACTGTCTCGGAAAGGTTGCATACCTCCGCCGGCCAGTAGTTCATCTGGATATTGATGTTGGTATGGTAGTCAGCGTTCCAGGCGGCATCGATATCCTGGTTCCAGATACCCTGTAGGTTGGCCGGAAGCCTTCCGGGGCGACTCGAAGAGCCTGCCAGCAAGTATCTGCCGAACTGGAAATACAGGGCCGCGAGAGCCGGGTCAGACCCTCCTTCCTTCATTTTAGCCAACCTTTCGTCAGTGGGGACATCCGCCATCGAAGGGTCTCCGAGAGTAAGGGATACCCTACCCATAACCTCCTCGTGGGCGGCCTCGTGGCGGCTCTTCAGCTCAGTGAACGGCTTAGACTCGGCGGTCCGGATCTGGGCGTCGCACAGGGCAGAGGGATCGATTGCCCGGTCGAAGTCCATCTTCTCGAAGTTGTAGTCCGTGTTCATCGCCACGATAACCACTACCTCGTCCGCCTTGTCAATGAACATTGAATTGCCGGCAGTGAGCACGGAACCTCCTTTGTTCAAGGCCTTTATCTTACCAGCGAACCTCATATGCGCTCCAGGAGCCCCCTGTTCGTTGTCCGGCAGGTCAATAAGCTGGCCGGCGACAGAGAGTTCCCCTTTGCCCGACGGAAAAGCGGAGGCGTTCTCGACTCTCGAGTAGCTCAGCTTGAAAGTCAGCGCCCCAGGACGTGAGGCAGCAATCCTGACCACAAGGACATCGTCCGGTCCCGAGGCGAAAACCTCACGGGAGAAGCGTACATCACCAGCCGTGAAAGATGTCGAAGCCACACCTTTCATAAGGTCCAGTGATCGCTCATAGCCGGTTATCCCATCAGGATAAAACCCTTTGGAATCATTTGTTCCCCTATCAAAGAAATCGATGAATATCTCACCGAAGGTCTGGTAGGACCTGATTCTCATGGGATCTCCCGCCAAACTCTTCTGAGCCAAATCGTTTGCCTCGGCCACTTTCCCATCCAACAACAGTTTCTGGATCTTGGGCATGACTGAGGCGGCATCAGCGTTTCCGTCAGCCGGACAACCTGCCCAGAGACTTTCCTCGTTGATCTGTATGGTCTCGTTCCAAGGGTTGCCGAATACCATTGCCCCAATCCTGCCGTTCCCCACAGGAAGCGCCTCATTCCAATCTTTCGCAGGCTGTTTATACCATAGAGAGGTGTTCTTCCCTCCGTCCGCGAACATGGCCGCTGGAACCGCCAATAAAACGCTTATTACAATTGCCTTGATGTTTCTCATATCTTTTCTATCTATTTATTCCAGATAAACCTATAATTGAAGCGCCTGTTAGGGGCTGTGTCACCATGGAGACAGAGAGAGATCGGATCCTTAAGTTCCCCGGTGTTGTCAGCCCATTTGAAATCAAAACTGACCTTCTTGCCTGAAACTCCCAAAGCGGACACTGGAATCGCTATCTCCATTTCCGGGCCGGCCACAGCATACCGAGCCTCACAGACATCTTTCCAAGCTCCACCCGCATAACTCATAACCGTAGTGGTTCCATCTTCAGAGACCTTACGGTTGACAAGTATGTCGTAGCCATACCATCCTGTCCCGGAATCCTGATCTGTATCAATAAGGAGCAGCATCCAATCAGGATCGGTACAAGAAGAAATGTCCGAACCGCACCTGACATGGAAATACACATTGCCATCCTTTCCGATAGCGACTTTTGAATCCTGGATATCATTTCTTCCAGTCGAATCAATGTAGTGCAGCCCGGCATAACCATCACCGTCGCGGAAAGTCACATCCCCCCGAGTGTCCCGGTAGGTCACATCCACTTTCCCCCAATCAGAGAAATCACCGTCAATGGCAATCTTCTTATAACCTCGATTCACGGGTATTGGCCTCACACCTTTATAGCGGCGGATGTTCTGGGCCATCTGCATGTAATAGTTATCGGTATAGCCATCCTTCATGGGCTGGATAGTCCTATTGAACTCGGCGTTGTATTGGTCCACAAAAGCATATGGACTGTTCTCGCGTCCCATGAACCAAGTGTCTCCAAAATGATATTTCCCGGCGGTCCACTCGTTCCAGTCATTAAGGTAAATGAAAGGAGGATCGACAGCCAAAGCATCTTCCCAACGCTCCTGGAAATATATTCCTTTCCCGGAAGTGCCGTCAATAGGCATATCATATTCATTAAGAGGAGGTTCTCCTGTCTTTACAGACCAGGATTTGCCGACTCCCATCTTCGCTCCCTTCATGCCTAATGAATGCTGAGCCGGAGTCACGGCGCATTCCTCGACCTTGCCATTATGCTTGGAAGCCAGTTCTTCAGGTGACAAAGCCTTCACACGCTCATCATCCATGCTATAACCGAAACTCCAGTTGTCCTCAGTTCCGACAAAACGGCCTGGACCGTGCTCGTGATCCTTCCCCCACTCATAGTAGCCCCACCACATATTTCTCAAAGTGAAAAAATCGAATATCTCTGGAGGGTAGTCCGCGGCAGTGGTCTCAAAGTTTCCGGTGGCGTCTACGGAAGGATCCGCATTGTATAGCAGCAAAGGTTTCCCATCCCAATAGAACCAGAGATCGGAATACTTCCCTTCCTTGTAGTACTTCTCATACAACGATTTCACCACTTTCACAGGATTGTTATTGTACGACCAGAACACGAACTGTGGAGTCCGGTTGCCTTCCTCGCGTACTTTCCTCATGGTAGAGAATAGCAACTCCCACTCGTCCCAATAACATACACCGTTAGTGACATCCAAGATGAGAACATCGACCCCGGCATCCTGGAGCATCGATAGATCCTTTCTCATCACCCACTCATCCTGACTCAGGAAATATCCCATCTCAGGCTCACCCCAATGATAGCCTCCATACTTCCATAGAGGATGATTCGCATCCAAACGGGCGGAAGGATCCTCGGCCAGAATCTTGGTGACATCAGTGTATGGTCCTGGAAGATTGTGGTTTCCGGCACCATGCCAAGTGATATAGAATATACCCGTCACCCTTTGATGGTCCGTCTTGACCCTGCCCACGGAATCAACTAGAGGCATCTGCCTCCCAAGGCCATCTGTCGCCACCCAGGTGTCGCTCATAAGGTCTGATGGATCGGTCTCCACGTTATTGTCGCAAGATGGCGACAAGAGAATTAAAAGCGCTAAATTGAATAAAACCTTTCTCCTCATTATCAAATATCCCTTTTATATGTGAAATCATCAAACCATGCCGTTCCGGCATCAGTGTCTTCATTGTAGCTGAATAGAGCGACCCTCGCACCTTTCCAGTTCCCGAAATTCGCCTCGAATGTCTTCCCTATGGGTAGGTAATCCTTTCCATCAAGGCTATAAGAAAACCCGAAGACATTGTCCTCTATGTTAAAAGTCATTCTGAACCACACTTTTGGAGCGTCCAGAGGCACTGATGCAAGACGCTCACCGTCCTTTTCGAACGAGATGACCAAACCTTTCCCTGTCTTTTTGACTCCGGCCAGGTAGTTGTCCCTCCCCATACATGCCATCCCAGCGAATTGTCCATTGGAAAGTCCTGAAAAATCGAGGTTTACAGTGTACGACCCGGCAAAACCCATGATCTTTTGCGATATTGTGTTTCTCGCCTTTTCGAAGGACTCGGCCTTCAAGGCGTCAATCGCCAGATAGCCTTTACGGCTAGAAAGTGACCATGCGTCATCCACGGGATTGTGGTTAAACTGCCATTGGAGAGAAAGCCTTTTACCTGAGAAATCGTCAGAAGAAGCCGGGAGGAAGGGCTTGACCGTCTTTTTGGTCTTGGGTTTGGTCCAACCAGGGACAGGCTCTCCTACCCCATTGCCGTCGTAGTCCTCGCCCATCACTGGCCATCCGTCCTCCCACCGCATCGGCTGAAGATGAACAATCCTGCCGAGAGGATCTCTCTGCTGGAAATGAAGGAACCACCACTCACCGAAAGGAGTGTCGACAATAGCACCTTGATGAGGGCCATTGATTTTAGTCGAACCTTTCTCCAGGACTATCTTGCGCTCATAGGGACCATAGATATTCATGGAACGGAGAATTGTCTGCCATCCGCCTCC
This sequence comes from uncultured Bacteroidales bacterium, assembly GCA_900320365.1. Lineage (GTDB taxonomy): Bacteria > Bacteroidota > Bacteroidia > Bacteroidales > UBA932 > Cryptobacteroides. The sequence goes on along the minus strand of ONSC01000013.1, from coordinate 24,046 downwards.
TACTCCGCCTTCGGGAATGCTAAGGTAATAATATCCGTTGAGTTTGAGGAACTTTGTGCCCTCCGCTACCGGTCCTTCGTAAACAGTTACGCCCTCGTCGAGCAATTTCTTCCCGTCTTCAGACATTTTGTGGAGGATGATCGGTCCAGCGCCCACTTTACTATGACCAAGATAAGCCGTACCATCCTCATCCCAGAACGGGCACGGATCCTCCCATCCGGATATCGCCTTGACGCAATGGAGAGGCTCCCACGGACCGGCCGGATCCTCAGCGGAACTCATGAACAAACCCTCGTCAGGGGTACAGAAATAGACATAAAACCTTCCGTTATGCTCCCTGATACTTGGCGCCCAAGATCCCTGGCCGTAATGCTCCATCTCGTTCCATCCAGGTCTGTCGAAACGGTCGTAAATCTGGCTTATCAGTTTCCAGTTCACCAAATCGTCCGACTCGAGAACCTGCATGCCCATGAAATGGAAGTCTGAAGCCACCATATAGTATTTATTCCCGGAACGGATGGCGTCCGGGTCGGAATAATCCGCCGCGAGAATCGGATTCAGGTAACGGCCGTCACCAGTGTCTCCCCATGCCTTACCATCAGAGACCGGAGTCGTGGTTTTACAAGACACAACTAAAATGGCAAGTCCCGACAGAGCCAAGAATCTAAAGAGCCTATTCATCCACAAACACTTTTTTGACAGCGTCAAGGTAGCCGTAGCCATACACATCATCCGGCTGGAGATAGCTAGTCTCCGTCCATTCGTTCCAAGAGTTGATTGTGATGAGAGGATGGAGGTCAGGACGGGCGTCAACCCAAGCCTTTGCCTTGCGGAGAGCCCCCTCGAAGCGCTCGGGAGTGTTCTCCTTCACCACAGCGCTGTCTCCGAAACGGGGGCTATTGTCCCAACCGATGCTGACGTGAGGATAATACGGGATGGTGAACTCGGCGTCCAGCTTGTCCCACTCCTCATACGCTTTTTCAAGTATGTTCTGGTAGTCATCATCCATCCAGATAAAATGGCAGAACTGGTAATGCGACATACTGTTGAATCCAAGCTTACGGGCGAACTCGTCACGAGGACGCTCGGATTTCGTCTTGGCGTCATCCACACCGCTGAAATTGAACTGGTTATCCCACATCGTGAATTGAAGCTCAAGGTCGGGGAAACCAGCCTTTTTCACTTCCTGGCGGAACCATTTCAGGGCATCCACGGCCTTGTCAACGCCACCGATACCTTCGATGAAAGTCGTCACCTCATAAATCATAAAAACCGGCTTGCCGTCAATCTTGTAATAGTTAGGCTGCTTGAAGAACATCTCGATATTCCTCTTGCAGACCTTCTCGAACTCCTCTCGGTCAACTCCGCCCCGCCAGATGATGTTGTCTCCACCTATACGGGTGTCCCAGCTGTTGTCAACGTTATGGTTCGCCCACATCAGGTAGAACTTCATCTTGTCACGATTCGCGGCCTTGAGGAAACCCTCCGTAAGGGTTGTCTCCATGAAAGGCCGTCCGTCGAACCAGTACCAGTCAAAGATGAACACATTGACCCCGTGACGGGTAGCCTGCTCAATCTCCATCTCCATAACAGCCGGGTCAGCCTCATTGATATACCCCCAAAGAGGATGACGATCCCAATAGTGGCCAGGATTGCGCTTCTGCATTGTCATGACAGTCTCCCATTCTCCCCGATCCATCGGCCAGAATGGTTTCAAGCGAGGCTCACCCGCCGCATAAGCCGGATAAAGATAGGCGGCGACGTCATACACCTTGGTTGCCGGTTGGGTTTTGGATCGCTTAGGCTGAGCATCCAGAGTAATGGCCGCAAACAGAGCCAAAATAAATAGTAATCTCCTCATAATCAGTATATTATTAATATTAATATATCAATCTTAGCCACAGTTCAAGAAACTTGTCCGTCATCAGGTAAGACCTCTTTGAGTCAATCATTTGATACGTCACATATTGGCTTTCCATTAAGCTGATCATCGCTTTCTGGACCGAACTGGAAGAAGGCAGAGAGTTCCGTTTAATGAAACCGCCTGATGTGGGCTGACTTACGGTTCCCTCCTTGGCTATCGCGACAAGCACCTGCTTCTGGATCGTTGACAATGATGCCATCTGCTCCCGGTAACCATGCTCGCCTTCCCCGAGAATCGCGTCAACAGTCTCAGACACCAGATCCTTCCCGATCAACCGAGCCTCTGTGTCCCGGGCAAAAAGATCATGGAAGACCTTATGCATGTAGAATGTATAGCCATCGAACAAATCATAACAATAGGACACCGCGTCCGGATCTATTTCCCGACCCGACTCAGCAAAACATCCGATGACGAAACCAACGTACTTTTCCTTAGGGATCCTATCAAGGAACAAAGGCTGCGCGGAGTTGTAGAAAGGCTTGGAATAAGATGAGAACATCTGCTCAAGGATATGCCTGTCGCTCCCGGAGAAAATGAAATGACAATTATTCATTTTCTGGATATGTGTTCTCAAAAGCGCCTCGATATTCTTCTCAGGGAAACGCGCTATCTGCTGGAACTCATCAATCGCGAAGAGACAAGGCTTGTCGGCTGCCTCGAGGTAGTCAAATATTTCTTCCAGGGTCAATTCCGGAGTCGTGATGTCGCCAAGTTGTAGATTGATCCTGGGATTCCCCGACACGGGATCAAGACTGAAGGCTGCTGTTATGGATTTGACAGTGCCCAGAAAGCGACTCAATGCCCTTTTTCCCTTTGGGACCAGCCTCTGATAGATCTCTTTACCCAAGAAAAAAACCATCTCACGCAAAGATGTGGCGGAATAGATATCCACATAGAAGGTGTAGTAATTATCCTTTATCTCATCTTGGTCGAATACGTGACGGATAATTTGCGTCTTGCCCATCTTCCTTGCGGAGGTCAGCAGGACATTCCCTTGATTCTCAAGGAGCGAAGTGATGGTATTTGTCTCTTTCTCCCTGTCGCAGAAATATTTCCAGGGAATAATCCCTGTCAGATAAAATGGATTGATCATAGCGCGACTGATTGGCCACGCTAATATAGCCAGAATTTATTAATTATCCAAATCGGATTATCCATTTCGGATTATCCATTTCGGATTATTTGGTAAGACATTTAAACCTATTCAAGACTGCCACTACATAATAAATCTGGAGGTATTGAGTCGCACGAATTTGGTCTTACCTCCAGTGTTTAGATAAAAGAGTATGCGGTCTCCTTCCTGGAATGAGAACAATTGTTCGGGACTAGTGTAGAGCCTGATGTTGGCGTGATAAACGATCTCTCCTGAGGTATGGTTCAGGACTATGAAGAAATCTCCCTTGAAGAACAAGTAAGTGCAGAGATCGTCTCCAAAAGGTTCGCCGTAGCAATAGTCACCTACAGAGTTCCATCCGGGAGTTGGGGAAAATGGCTTGGAATAAGAATGCGTGGCTACATCATAGATCCCTTCACAATAAGGCTTTGTCACATATATAATCGGCCTTTGCGGGTGTGGCTTGAATATCCATATGTGTCCGCCTCCATAGTCGCCTCCCAGGTTATCGTCAAGAAGGAAGTGCTCACCTCCTTCGTCTTCTGTATTCAGGATAACCACCCTGTTTTGTACAATATAACCTGTCGTTATGAACCTATTGCCGGTATGATCCAGCATAATGTCTCCTCTTATATCATGTTCATAGATATCGAAATACGGGCCGAGATCCAGGTCAAGGTATGGATGTTTCCTGACCTTGTCTCCATCCCTGCTGTCTATGATCCGCAGCCTTTGGCGAGTAACAATTACCGCACCGACGCCGTTTTCAGCGAATTTTATACTCCTCGGGGAAATTACCGTATCGTGATGGAACAGGTCGTCCTCATCTGGTTCGATTACGATTGACTTGATCTGTTCCCCTGTTTCTGGGTCGATCACCCTGACACTCTTGCCATATCCTTGAAAACTGTCAATTACATACAGGAGCCCGTTGAATGGATTGAACGAGAGAGGACCCGGTTCAAAAGGCACATCTATCTCCTTAAGCACTTCCAGGGTCCTGGCGTCTATTTTGCGTAGCTTGTTTCCGGTCACGCTGGCCCAAAAGGTCTTCTCATCCCTGGAAAGCTCTATCCCTACGATATTGCCATCCATATAAACCTCCCCGTCGTCAAATGGAACCGATATGTCATATTCGTGAAATACCACACCATCACCGTTAGCTGACTTGGCGGAGATCAGATCGACATTATACGTATACAACAGATGTTCTTTACCATGGACCGGGAAAGTTACAGTATAATCATCAAGCTGCTCCACATCCATATATTCATATCCTTGGTACACCTGCACATCCTTCACTTTTCGCGAGAACACCACGACGGCCTTACATAATCCATCTGGATCCTTGACCAGGTTCGGAACGGTACCTTCCGTGTGGATGACACGTATAGGAACGGCAAGGCGGATGCCGAAATCGAGTTTCTCTGCTCCGGCACCTTGTATGGAGAAAGAAGCCTCCAGCTTATCGACATCCACCAGGCTGTCCACCTTGAAATCCCAGGAACAGACGACAATACCGTCGCCATGTCCCTCTGTCCGATTGAAGCTGAGTTCAGGAGAGCCTGGGACGACCTTCCAGTCGGTATTGGATCGCAAATGTAACTCGAAAGAATCCTTTGGGTAGTAGGTTCTTATCAGAAGGGAATCCGTTTCGACATATGGTGGCACTGCCGTGAGAGTCACCAGGTATGAAGGAGACATACCACTGACCATGACCTCCTTTTCGGAGTCCACGAAATCATGAGCCTTGACATACATCTTGTACTGTCCTTCTGACAGATCCTTGAAGATGCAGATCCCTTCAGAATTCGTGAATTCCCGGTAGGTAACCCCAAGGCGCACTTCAGCAGTGTTCACAGGGTTGGAATCCTCATCTACAACCTTGACGGTCAGGTCAGAATGAACAGGCTCAACGGGAATCTCATCCTGGCAGGAGACAATCAGGACGGAAAGGCAAACAAGAGATGATAACAGATATTTGAAGGAACCGGGCATCCTGGGATTATCTGAAATGGATTACCTGGACATCACCATTGTAGGTGGCGCCAACCGTGTACTGAATGGCGGTCGGCGAGAAACGCTCCTCGAAGAAGCGGTGCATATGGCCAGCCAATATGGCCTTAAGCTGTTTCTGATCCTTGAGCCAGGCAATGAAGTCTTGGGTGGGCTTGTCAGCCCTCTGTTGGACCTTGCGATAGCGCCATTCCTCCCCTGCAGGGTGGGTTTTTCCGGGATCGTATGTCTCGGTTATCTCAAGTGGAACACCTGTGAGGTAGGCGCAATTGCCGTTATTCACCTCCAACTCCGACTTGCAGAACTCGGGTGTGTAAATAGGCACATGTATTAGCAACACAACAGGAAGTCCTTTCTCCATCTCCTTTTTCATCTTCTCAAGCTGGTCCTCAGTGAAGTTGTAGTAAACATCGTCCACAGCCACAAAATTCACCCCATTGATCACCCTGCTGGCGAAAGTAAGGTCGTTGGGGAAGGCTCCTTGCACCGCATCACGGCTGCTGGCCTTGTATTCCTCGTCCTCCTTGGCTTCTCCGACATATTTCGAATACTCGTGATTGCCGGCACTGACAAACCAGTCGGCCAGCATCATATGCATCGCGGTGACATCCAGATTGGCCTCTGACACGAAATCAATCATGTCACCGGTGTGCATCATATACATTCCCTTTTCTTTGGCGTAATGGATTGCCTCGTCAAGGTAATGCTCTCCATAACCCATATAACGGGAGCGTCGGCAAGCAAGGAGCATCTTACGCTCGTCATCCCTGTCGTCAGCGAAGGTTATATGAGTGTCGGAAAGGTGCATCACGTCAAAAGGCTTTGTGGCTCCGACCTCAATTGTAATCTCCTTAATATTAAGAGGTTTCAGCTTATCAATCTCACGGGTTATCCTTCCTGTGTAGTCAGGAATCGGAATCTCGGTGACAGTCGCATCTTTCGCGGCGCCGCCTTTACGTGCGCATCCTGTCAGGACAAACCCAGCCGTGGCCGCCCCGGACACTTTTAAGAATTCTCTCCTTTTCATAACTATCTGTAATATAATTTATCAGCTGGTATCGGACGGAATCTGGGCTCTCCCTCTTTCTTCCAAGCCCACGTCAACTCCTGAGCGCCAGTATCCTCAAAATAATGAAGCTTAAATGAGTGCAGTCCCTTCTGGAGAGGAATATTGCCGGTGGCGGTCACGGGGCCGTGAGAACCGTCATTAATCACGACCTGCACTCCATCCACGACCAACTCACTCCCATCGTCGCTGGTCAAGGCAAAGCACCATATCCCATCCTCAGGAACATCTATGTAACCCATGAAATTGTACGCGAAATGATCCTCCGCCTGCGCATCCTTGATGGACGGCTCCCTCATGACTCCCCAGCCTTCTTCAGGATCCTCCTCGATTTGTGACACGGCTTTAAAATTGGCGGTGTGGTACGTGTAAAGGACCCCCGGCTTCAATCCGGCCTTGTCCGTTATCGGATAGTAATATTTCTTATGCGCGGTGATGAAGTTGACCGGAGACGGCTTGAACCCGTCTTTGAAAGCCCTGGCCTTGATGACGAGCGACCTGTCAACCTTGAAGGGACCGGTATAAACTTGGCTATCAACCGTTGGGACAGTCCCGTCAAGGGTATAATGTATCTCAGCGCCATTGTTACGGCAACTCATCCTCACCTCCGTCTCATTGTCGAAGAGGAGCAAGTCCCCGGCTATGGCAGGTTTGGGAACCAGAGGCTCGGTGGTCATTGAATACGGAGTTGGAAGAGCGTCCCGAGAGTGATCGGGGTTGGAGGAAAGGCGGAACTCAAGTTCGCCCCCATCCATAATCTGACGATAGGTAATATAATGCTGGTCAACAGGTTCCCCATTGAGCGTGACAGCAGACACATAGGGATAATCCGGATGATCCGCTTTGATGGTCATTGTCTTGCCATTGCCGAGCCGTATCTCAGCCTTTTTGAACAAAGGGGCTGTCAAGATGTATTGCCCGCTCCCGGGACAAGCCGGATAAATACCAAGGGACGCCAGAACATACCAAGCGCTCATCTGCCCGCAATCCTCGTTGCCACAGATCCCATCAGGAGCCGAAGTGTAAGTGTTCTTAAGCAGCCACCGGACGACCTCCTGGCTCTTGGAAGGCTCACCAAGCCAATAGTAAAGCCAAGGAAGGGTATGTCCCGGCTCATTGCCTTGGGCATATTGTCCACGGACACCACCGATGTCACCGTCTACTGACGATTGCCCGGCAGGCCTGTAATTGAAAAGAGAATCCACGGCGGAAAGCATTGCCTCACGGCCTCCCATCAGGCATTCCATCCCGGCGAGATCGTGCGGGACAAAGAACCTGTATTGCCAAGGCGTGGCCTCAGTGAAATCTCTCGACCTTGCCAGGGGATCCAGAGGCCGGACCCATCCGCCATCAAGCCTCTTGCCACGCATGAAACCAGTCTGAGGATCAAACAGTTCCTGATAACTCAAGGCGCGGCGGTAATATTCATCAGCTATATCCTTGTGTCCCAGGTCTTCCGCCATCCGGGCTATACACCAATCGTCGTAAGCGTACTCGAGTGTCCTTGAGCCAGTCTCACCCTTCAAGTCGGCAGGGACGAAACCGTGATGGGCATACAACGAGGCCGTGTTGACCTCATTGTGGTTTGAAGATGTGATCATAGCCTCAAGCGCCCTCTCCCCGTCGAAATCCCGTATGCCGCCAAGCCAGGCATCGGCGATCACAGAGACACTGTGATAGCCGATCATACAACTTGTCTCAAAACTGGAAAGGGGCCATACCGGCAGTTCCCCGGTACAGTCGTACATGTCCAGCATGCTAGCGATTATGTCGCTGGTAAGTTTAGGGTCAAGGATTGTCTGAAGGGGATGCCAGCTGCGGAAGGTGTCCCAAATGGAAAGAGTTGAATAGTAGTGGCGTCCAAGCTCAACTTTCCTATTATTTCCCTTGAAATCCCTGTAGCTTCCATCCGCATCGTCAATCCGGTTGGGAGTGACGAAGGTGTGATATAGGCAGGTGTAGAACACCTCTGCCGGACCTCCCTCAACATTGATTTTTCCAAGGGCGGCATCCCATTGAGAGGAGGCCCTGGAAACCATGTCATCAAATGTTGCCCCTGAGGACTCCGCAAGGCGGTTTGCCTTGGCATTCTCCACACTCACTCCTGATAGGCCTGCGAATACAGTCACTTCCCTCGTACCCTCAGGAAAGGTCAAAAGGAGTTTTCCATGCCCCGCTTCCTCAACTTTGACGAAAGGAACCGAGAACTCAGCAGAGAAATAACTATCCCTGCCATGAGCCCAGGCGGTGGTATTACGCTCACCTTTTATGGAATTAGGTCCGTCAGCCTCAATCTCAGCACTCAAGGCCTTGCTCCACCAGCCGATGCAATACTCCGCATCAACCTGGATCTGAGGAATCCCTTTCCCTTTGAAGGTGTACCTGTGGGCTCCAGTGTGGATGTCAGCCGTCATCTCAGCTGTGATTCCTGCCGGGAAATCCACCCTGTAATAGCCTGGACGGGCATATTCATCATCATGTGAGAAAGCGAGAGGCTCCACCTTGCCGGAGAGTGTCGGAGTGAAAAGGAAATCCCCGAAATCCGGACAACCTGTCCCAGAGAGGTGATTATGGCTGAAACCGACTATGACAGTATCTTTGTAATGATATCCCGAAGTGCGATCCGGACTCGTGTCAGGCCCCAACTGGACAGCCCCGAACGGGACAGTCGCGGCAGGATAGGTGTTCCCAGCGAGGTCAGTTCCGTTAAAAACATTCACCTTCTCAGCAGGCTTCCCGCTCTCCGAGCAGGAGACGAGAATCGTGGTGAGAATGACACCGACACTTAGTATAAAAAAGTTTCTCATGTTTTCCGTCTGTGATTATTCCAGCTCCAAACCATCGTGTACAGCGTAGCCGACATATTCCTCTCCACCATTCCGGCCATTGTACCAAAGCTGCCAGCGATCGTTCTCCTCGTCCCGGAAGACGCTGGGCTTATAACAGGCCGAAGCATCAAAATACCCCTCAGTGGGCTCAACCAAAGGATTGGTTTCCAATCGTTTCCACTGGCGGATACCATCTGGGGAAATCGCCGCTCCGATGCGGGCGGTGTTGATGTCGGAATATCCAATGTAAAACATAATGAATCGCCCGTCGGGTAGCCGGTGAACTTCGCATCCGCCAATCCTGTCTTGCTCCCAACCCTCACCTTTGACGAATATGGGATTGAGAGGGGAACGCTCCCAGCTCACCCCGTCTTTCGACTCGGCGTAAGCAATCATATTCGGCTCATAAGTCTCACCGCAAGCGTACCACATACGAAACACTCCCCTGTCCTCATCATAAAGGACGTAGGGATTCATCACGGAATAGCCCTCGTAATTATACATCGGCAACAGAACAGGATCAGTAGTGACACGCTCGAAAGTCTCTCCGTCGTACGAGACGGCGTATCCTATTTTGCTGTAGCCCCGAGCCTGGCCGGTATACCACATGTGATAGACTCCATTAAGGAAAAGGGTGCATGAACGGTTAAGGTTATCTTCCCAACCACTTGACTCGTCATATTCAAGGACTATCTTGGGATCTGTCCAAGTCACACCGTCCTCGCTCCTGGACAATGCTATAGCCTTCTTGGGACGCCAGGAGAAATACATGTTGTACTTGGCGGAGCCGTCAGGGATGACATTGACATCGAAGCAGGTGCCCAGATCATGGTTGCCCAACACCGGTCCCTCACCACGCTTCTGCCACCCGTTGTCGTGGGAAGCCGCCGGGATAAACTCAGTATCCAAAGGCTCAACCTCTGCCTTTTGCTTTGGAGACGTCGAACATGCGACACAAACCATCAGGATAAACGGCAAACAATGTCTCATATCAGATTCAATAATAAATATTAGCTTCTGGGATATCCTCGAACTTATCAGAGGATGGGGCCTTCCAAGCCCAACCAAGTACCTGGCCCTCATAGTCTTCCAAGTATACTAAGCGGAAGGGATGCAGACCTTTTCGAAGAGCGATCTGTCCTGTTGCGGTATAGTCAGAATGGGAACCATCGTTATTGACCGCAAGACGGCCATCGATCTCCAGGATACTCCCATCGTCACTCCTTAACGCGAACTCCCAAAGCCCCTCCTTAGGAACGTCAATATATCCTGTGAACACATAGCCGAAATGATCAGCGTCAGGGGCGCCGGCGATGGACGGGGTGGGCATGGCTCCTTTGGACACGACTGGTGAGGCAAGCACATCGGCGGCTTTCTTAAACTCGCCGAGATGGTAGGTGTAGCGGCATCCTGGATTGGTGGAAGAGACTTTCTTCGCTGGAATATATTCAATCGGGAAAGCATGTACCCTCATGATCGGGCTGGACTCATAGCCGCTCCTGAACGCCCGCATTGATATCAAGCACTCCCTATCAATCAGGAAAGGCCTTTCGTAGAGTGCGGATGACTCTGTGGGCTCGCTACCGTCAAGGGTGTACCTGATAACAGCGCCTTCCGTCTTGTCGTGAGCCTCGACGGTGAAAGACTTGTCGAAGAAGCGCGGGTCGCCGGAGATGTATGGTGTCGATAGGAGATTGCCGGCCGAAAGGGAATACGGCTTCCGCAGATAATCCCGATCGTGACAAGGCTCCTTACAGAGTTTGAAGGACAGCTCTCCGCCAGCCACCAGCTGGTCGTAAGTAATGAACTGCGCATCAATCGGCACGCCGTTCAGCGACACTTCCCTGATGTAAGAATATTCCGGATGGTCAGCGCTGATTGTCAACGTGTTCCCATTCCCAAAGGAAACCGTGGCTTTCGGAAATACCGGAGCAGAGAAGACGAACTCACCAGTACCCGGGCAAAGTGGATAGAAACCGAGTGCGGCAAACACATACCAGGCGCTCATCTGGCCGCAATCCTCGTTGCCGCAAAGCCCGTTAGGCCCAGTAGAGTACAGATTATCAACTATTTCCCTGACATAGCGCTGAGTGGAAGATGGATCGTCTAGAGCCGTGTACAGCCAAGCGGTGGCGTGGCTTGGCTCATTGCCGTGGGCATATTTCCCGATACGCCCTGTCACGAACCACTCGGCGTGGTCATCAAGACTCTCGTAACCCTCAGAGAACAATGAATCCAGGGATGCCTTGGCGGCCTCCTCGCCTCCCATCATAGCCGCGAAACCAGCCACATCATGTATCATGAAATGGCGGTACTGCCAAGCGGTAGCCTCCGTGTAGTCACGGGAGGATTCCCTGCCAGTCCCGTCGGGAGTGAACGGAGCCCTCCAGTTACCATCGGAATCCTTTCCCCGGAAGAATCCCGTGGAAGTGTCCAGAATATTCCTGTAGCGGAGTGCCCTGGCGTCATATTCGGCGGCTATATCAGCATGTCCGAGCGACTCCGCCATACGGGCTATGCACCAGTCATCGTAGGCATATTCAAGAGTCATTGAGACCGACTGAGGGGTGAAGTCGCAAGGAATATAGCCATATTCATTATACCAATCCGTGGCAGGATAGGAGTTGGAAGACTCGATCATTGCTTTCAGGGCCTTCTCGCCGTCAAAACCCCTTATCCCCCGAAGCCAGGCGTCGGCTATCACCGAGACGGCGTGATATCCTATCATACAGTCCACCTCGTCTCCCCAAAGCGGCCACAAAGGCAGCTGGCCGTTCATGTCGTACATATCCAACATACTGAAAACCATCCCGTTAACGAGATCCGGTTCCAGCAGAGTCATGAGGGGATTCCAACTACGGAAAGTATCCCATAGGGATAATGGGAAATAGAATCCCATTCCATCAGGAGCCTTCTTGACGTTCCCGAGATGGTTCTTGTAACGACCGTCAAGGTCGGCCATTTGGTTAGGCACGACAAGACTGTGGTAAAGAGCGGTATAAAACACCTCACGGCGTTCCTTGCCACCTCCTTCCACAGCGACTCTGCCCAGACTTGAATTCCAGGCGGCTTGGGAGGCTTTCAGCACGCTGTCAAAGTCAGCCTCCGGAGCCTCTGCAAGACGGTTATTCTCAGCGCCTTCCGCATCAACAGAGGAAAGACCGACACTGATTGAGAGCTGTTTTGTGTCTTCTGGGAAAGTAAGCAGATAACGGTCGTGCCCATCCGTGGCGCAGTCCGTGAATGGGACGGAAAAGAGCGCCGAGAAATACACCCAGCGGTCAGGAGCCCATCCGGTGACGTGACGGCCGCCAACTATACGGTTGTCCGAGACTGTCTGCAAGGTCATCCCATGAGCCTTCGCATAGGCAAGAGCGTGTGCCATATCCACAAGAATCCTCCTCTCCCCTTTCCCGGTAAAAGTATAACGGTGACAGCCTGTGTGAGACAAGGCTGTCATCTCAGCTACTATGCCGAGCGAGGGGAATATCACCAGGTAATATCCGGCACTCGCCTTCTCGTCTTTATGGGAGAAAGGAAGCGGCTTTACATCGAAACCATCCTCATTCTGAGGAACTTCCCCGATAATCGGCACAAAGAGGAAATCCCCGAGATCCCCTTGCCCGGTGCCGCTCAGATGGGTGTGAGAGAATCCAAGAATCAAGCTGTCTTTATCGTGATAGCCAGCCACTCCACCGTCAACAGTGTCAGGTCCCAGCTGAACCAGACCAAAGGGTGCGGCGGCTGCCGGGCTGGTATGGCCGTCCAAGGCTGTCCCGATGAAAGGGTTGACCTCCCCTGCGGGAGTATTATTAATGCACGACACCGCTAAAAGAGCGGAAGCTAGTATGAACAGGTGTCTAATCTTTATGGCCATAAACTTTACCGCTATAAACTTTTGAAAAGAACATTCACGTCAAGTGAAAAGAACTCCTCCAAAGGAAGCCCCTCTGGACCTACTATCAGTGAAGAAGTAACTCTATCTGAATACATTTCTTTAAACTTCTCGAAACCAGAAGTATCTTCCGCCCTGCTACTTTTAACTTCAATCGCCACAAGAGCCTGACCTTTCTTGAGGACGTAGTCACACTCTTGCTTTTTGTCATTTCTCCAATACAAAAGCTCGAAACCGTCCAGCACAGAACGATTCGCCAGATGCGCTCCGACCGAAGACTCCACTTGGTGTCCCCACTCCGTAGGGTTTGAGCGAGCCTCTTCGAAAGAGAAAAGACCATAACGGTTCCGGAATCCGCTATTATACACCTGCATCTTTGGAACTGATTGTTTTTCTTTGATTTCCGAAGGTGAAAACTTCTGAAGAGGGCAAACTGTCATTGTCTTGTTAAGAATGTCAAGATATGTTTTGATTGTCGGGACAGTCCCGCTATTCATAGTACCTTGCATTTTAGTCAAAGACAATTCCCGGGGAGACTCCTGGCAAGCGATCTCAAAAACCTGCCTCAATAGAGCCGGATTCCTTATCTCATCTATCTCGAGGATATCACGCGCGAGTATCGGGGATATAATGGAATCCTCCATCAATCTCCTCCATCGGTCCTCATCCTTAATGTCAGGAGCGAGTCCAGGGAAACCTCCGAAATAAATGAATTGGTCTATCGAGAATCCGAAAGCGTCCTTCATCTCCGGCCAATCCCAATATCCCATCTTGAGCGTCTCAAAACGGCCTTGCAGGGATTCCTCAAGACCTTTCTGAAGCAACACGCGAGAAGATCCCAAAAGAATCACCTTAAGATTCCTGCCGGAGCGAGTGTCTTCATCCCATTCCTTCTTTACCTGTTCGCTCCAGTTCTGGATTTTTTGCACTTCATCAATAATAAGGATATGCTCCGATTCTCCACGAAGATCCATTTTCAGGCGGGATTCTCTCCAATGATTAGGTATCCAAGATGTGTCAAAGCGGCTGACATTATCGGCGGCGAAAAAGTCAAATGGGACATTCGTCTGATCGGAAAACTGACCGACCATGGTGGATTTCCCCACCTGACGAGGACCCATAACTATCTGTATTCGTCTCCTTGGTTCAGCCATCCTGGACTTCAAGATGGCGAGATGTTTTCTCTCAAACATTATTTTGTAAAATAAACTTTACAAATTTATAAAACATATTTTACAAAATCACCACGGGTCGCACAAAAAAAGGGACAGGAAAATACAACTCAAAAGCAGGGCAACATGCCCTACAGGGCCATCAGAGGGTGATTAGGCCGCGAACATCCAGGGTTTGAGGCGGGTGTGCGCAGGTTGATGTGCCCTGCAGGCCACTAGGAGTCAGGTTGGTCGCTCTTGGTTTGTAGATTCTTCGCTGGCGCTCAGAATGACAAAAGTGTGGCTCAGAATGACATGGGTGCATCAGAGAACGAACGTAGATCATTTAAGATCGTGTCATCCCAGGCCTCATTGGGGATCAGCGGATATCTTTTGAATAAGTTCTTGAGGGTCAAGGTCACGCATCAGAGAAAACGCGAACCATTTCTTTCCTAGGTCTTTCAGGGAAGCGCCGATATGATAGACGCTGTCATCTATTATCAGGAACCGGTCATGCGCCTTCCCAAATAACCTGATCTCAATTGGCGAATATTGCTCGTTATGTCTTTGGAGATCTAACCGCAACTGCCGGTCAGTCGCTTTTGTGTATATTGTGGCGCTGACTTCAGATCTCCTTTTGTCGAGCAAAGTCAGAACCGTCTCGTCAATATAGTTGTCAATCAGCACGATCTCTTTAGCCGCTCCCTTAATTAACTTAGAGACAAATAGATAAGCATCAAATATCTGCCCATCATAAAAGATGCCTTGGTTTGGTATCACGGCCTGTTTTTCCATCAGAGACATAACCTGGTTAATTTTCATGTCACTTTCTAATTGCTTAATCTCCAATCGATCTAGACGTCTGAACACATCCGCGTTTTCAGTGACAAAATGACGTAATCGCACAAAAACATCTATAATTTTAACGCTTATCTGAATGGCAGATGGGCTATGAAGTACAGCGGAAAGCATTGCGACACCTTGCTCAGTGAAAGCATATGGCCTTGAAGATGAATGTTTCAATGGCTTGAACCGGTCACAATTTGTGACCAGTTCCTCAAATTCCGCCTCGCTGATTTGAAAGCGGAATGATAGTGGAAACCTATCGGCATTCCTTTTTACGGCCTGGTTCAAGTATTTAGTCTCAACCCCATATAAAGTCGCGATGTCTTTATCAATCACTACTTGTATGCCTCTTAAGGTTAAGATTGAATTCTCTATCAGAGAATCAGAGATTAATGGGATGTTATCTTCCATAGTCTTTCAGTGTTATTAAAGATGACGATTATTGTTCCTCTTCACTAGCAAAACAACAAAGCGAGTCAGGTGCGATATAGCCCAACTCGCTTTGTAGACTCTGAGTGCTACGGCATTCAAATTTGTTCTAACGCAAATATAACAATATTCTTTTGTTTTCATGCCCACATAAAACTGGACCGGAAAATACAACTCAAGAGCAGGACAAGATGCCCTGCAGGCCACTGGAAGCAAGGTTGGTCGCTCTTGGTTCGCGTTTTTTATGTTGCTGGCATTATCGTCATTAATAATAAAACGGGACGGCCGATTGGGCCATCCCGCATTATATTGTCATCCAAAGGCCCGAGGGCCGAAGGATCTATTACTGTGCCTGGTAGCAACCAGCGTTGATCTTGCCGTTGGTGACGCGGGGTTTCCCGTCCAGATCCAGTGTGTAAGCGCCTAAGAGGCCGTTGACCAAGTCGCTGCTCTCACCAGTGGTAAGAGCTGCGCCAGCCGGATGGAAATCACCAGCATCATAGTTCACGAAGAGAGTCTTGAAGTCGCTGTTAGGAACGAAGGTGCTAGCATCCTGAGCCTTATTCTGGGCGGCACCGTTACCGGCGCGGCCGATGACGTTGACGTTATGGGCGTAAACACCAAAACTTGCCGCTACACTGATAATCAGCATAGCAACCACGCAGAATAGCTTCTTGGAAAACATGTTTTGATAATTAATTGGTTTGGTAAATGCCAATTAATTAGCCAACAGGCTATTAAATTATCTTAATCATGTCTTCTATACATTTTCTTTTTTGATTAAGATCGGGGTGAGCGTAGATGTTAAGTGTCGTTGTAACATTCGAGTGGCCGAGAAGAGTACTTAGCGTCTTGAAATCGCATTTGCTCTCCAGACATCTGGTGGCGAAAGTGTGCCGGAGGCTATGGACTTTTCTCTTGGGAAACCCGAGGGTGTTCAATACTCGATTGAAATTATTCCTGAAATTCTGGGGATCAGCAGGAGAGTCGTCCCCTGAGAATAGATAGCATTCATCATTCTTTCCCCTCATCTGTAAGATCAGGTCAATCAGGAACCCTGTCAGAGGAATCTCCCGCCACGAAGTGCCTGTCTTTGGTGGCCCCACAACGAGCTCTGTTTTATGCGGTTTACCACGAGAATCATAAATCCGGTATACGGTTCTTCTGACCAGTACGACCTTGCGATTGAGGTCGAGATCCTCCCATCTCAAGGCGCAAACCTCTCCGACTCTCATGCCGCAGTATACCGACGTCAACAAGCCGATGTTCAGTCTAGTAGGGTGGGCTTTCAACCATGAAACGAACTTTTTTTCCTCCTCTAGCGAGAGTGTTTGTGGATCGGATCTCGCGTTGTGAGGAATCGTCTTGATGTTATACACCTGACTCTCCTTCCACCCTTTCTCCTCACAATACTTCATGATCATCTTAACGACCAGGATAATACTCTTCAACGTGTTGTACTTCAATTGTTTCCTGGTCTCATCGTCAATCATTTCCTGGATCGATTCCGGCGTTATCTCCTCAAGCGTCCTGAATCTTGGAAGGAGGTTGCGATCGATGATCAGTGAATATGCCGCCAACGTGGTGACTTTCACATCTCTAGACTTTTCCTCCTTCCAAAGGCGGCATGCCTCTGCAAATAGAATCTGTTCCATTTTTTAATCTGTTCTGATTGATTGGTTAATAATTTCAATCTGTCCATATTTGATAGTAATAAATTGTTAGATTTCCTACAAGAAGGTGGATAATTCGTCATTAATAAAACTTTTTGGCTAAAAGGATAGTCCTAAGGGCATAAGACCATGACGAAAGCATTAGGGAATAAATACTTTTTCGCATTTTAGGAAAAGTAATACGCAAATTGACGCAATTGAAGAAAACCGTTTTTATACCTTTGCTTACTACTGTTGTGTACTGCTGCGAGTTGATTGTAACACTGATTGAACACTATATTTTACCAAACCAATTAATTAGTTAAACATGCATTCCAAAAAACTGTTGAAGCTTGTCACCTCGCTCATTTGCTTGGTGATGACGATTGGTGCATTTGCCCAAAACGTGACAGTCAAAGGAACCGTCAAGGATGTGGCCGGCCCTGTGGTGGGAGCGGTCGTGCTCAGCGGCGGAGCCAACGCTGTCACGGATGTGAATGGAAACTATTCCATTACAGTTCCCTCGAACGCTGTTCTTGAGGTTTCGTGTCTAGGTTATCAGACCCAGAACGTCAACGTCAACGGCCGTTCAGTTATCGACATCGTCCTCACAGAGGATGCGGAGATGCTCCAGGAGGCTGTAGCCCTCGGTTACGGTGCCCAGACAAAGAAGAAGGACCTGTCCGCTTCTGTCGGTATCGTGAGCAATCCCGAGAAGCTCGCGGGCCGTCCTGTCACCTCAACGACCGGTATGCTCCAGGGCCAGATCCCTGGCGTGGTCGTTTCCTACAGCAACGGTTCGCCTACCAGCGGCCCCGGCATCCTGATCCGTGGACAAGGTTCCCGTAACGGTGACGGTGTCCTCTGGGTTGTCGACGGAGTCCCTGGCGGTCCTATCACCTCCATGAACGACATCGAGAGCATCGTTGTCCTGAAGGACGCCGCCTCCGCGGCTATCTACGGAGCCTCCTCTGGAGCTGGCGGTGTTATCATTGTCACCACCAAGAAGGCCAGCAACGGTATTCACGTCGAGTATGACCTCGTGACCGGTATCCGTCACGCCAGCAACCTCCCCGAGTGCCTCACCGCCGAGGAGGAGATCCAGATGAGGACCATTGCCTCCAAGAATGCGGGCATCAACCTCGACACAGGTTGGGATCCCCAGGTCAACCCCTGGATCGCCACCACCCGCACCGACTGGATGGACGAGATTTTCCGTGACGCCCTCTATCAGCGCCACACCGCCACGCTGAACTATGGTACTGACGCCCTCAAGAGCCGTCTAACCTTCACCTTCAGCGACAACCCCGGTGTCCTCGTCGGAACGTTCGCCCGTAGCCTGGGTGTCCGTTACAACGGCCAGTACCAGATGAACAAGTGGCTCAAGATCACCGAGAACATCCACTTCTCCGACGGCAAGAGCCGCGGCACCGACACCGGATCCAGCCACACTGGAACCATCCTTTCCGCCCTCTATATGCCGCCGTCCGCTGAGGCTTACGCCACCGCCGGGCCTTACGCCGGCTCTTATGGAGGTACCACCACCGAGGATCCCGAGTATGTCGCCAAGTACGGCAGTAATTTCGCTGGTCTCCACGGTGACGCCGTCAACCCGCTTCGACTCCTCCTCGCCGACACCCAGTACGGCCACGGAATCAACTTCTGGTCAACGACCGGACTTGAGATCGCCAACATCGTGAAGGGCCTCAAGTTCGTCGACCAGTTCTCTTACAACATCGGCCAGGGAATAAGCAAGAGCTTCAATCCGAAGCGTCCTGAGATCGGTAAGCCCAGCCTCACCAATGCATTGAGAGAGGACGCCAGCCGCAGCGACAACTGGCGCAACGAGGCCACCCTCACCTATGACCGCACCTTCGGGAAGCACACCGTCGGAGCCCTTGGAGCTGTCACTCTCAACCGCAGCTGGGGAAGAGGCTTCGGCGTCAGCGCCTCCTCATTCGACATCGAGGCCCCCTCGATGCAGTATATGGCCTTCGCCGGCAGCTACGGTATCCCTACTGACTATTACAGCGGACCCGACGCCAACATCGCTTTCGTGGCCCGTGGATCATACAGCTTCGCCGACCGTTACTTCTTCACCGCCTCCTGGCGTCGTGACTACGCAGGCCGTCTCCCTCTTGGGCACAACTACGGTGACTTCCCCGCTGTAACGGGCGCTTGGAAGCTCTCCAGCGAGCCTTTCTTCCCGAAGAGCGACAACATCAACCTCGTGAAGGTCAGGGCCTCCTGGGGCCGCGTGGGTAACCTCGGCTCCATCGGCTGGAACTACAAGTCCCCGTCCCTCAGCCAGATGGGTGACAACACCGACAACAGGATGGCTGGACGTACCGGTGACGGAAAGGGTGGCATCATGAGAGGCGTCACATGGTCCCTCACCACCGCTTTCAACCAGGAGCTGACCTGGGAGACGTCTGAGCAGGCTGACCTCGGTCTCGATATCGACCTCTTCAGGGATCGCCTGTCGATGTCCCTCGACCTCTACAACAAGAAGACCTTCAACCTCATCCAGTCCCAGACCATGGATTGGCCTACCTATATGGGTATCAACCCCCGCCAGATCAACCTCGGTGAGATCAACAACCGTGGTATCGAGTTCGTCGCCACCTGGAGGGACAAGGTCAGCAAGGACTTCAATTACTATGTGACCGGCAACTTCGCCTACAACCGCAACCGGGTCATCAACACCGGTGTGTTCGACTCCGACGGTAACTCAGCCCCTTGGGTCGGCGGTGGCGGATACGGCCTTGAGACCACCGCCATCTACCGCAGTGAGGTGGGCCAGCCCATCAACTCCTTCTATATGATCCCTTACGAGGGCATTTTCCAGAGTATGGAGGATATCTATGACCACCAGAAGGACGGCAAGCTTATCCAGCCTGGTGCACGTCCGGGAGACCTCAAGTTCACTGACGTCAACGATGATGGCAAGATCAGCACCGAAGACCGTGTCTATCTTGGCAACCCGACCCCGAAGTACACCTTCGCGCTTTCCGGAGGGTTCACCTGGAAGAACCTCAACGTTGACCTCATGCTTCAGGGCGTGGCCGGCAACAAGATCGCCTATATGGCCAAGCAGCTCATCCTCGCCGATGTCGAGGGTAACTTCAGCCGCGCCAAGGAGATCCTCAACGCCTGGAGCCCTGAGAACCGTGATTCCACGATTCCGATCCTTTCGAGGAACGACCCGAACTCCAACCTCGCCACCCCTTCGGGATGGTATCTCGAGGATGGTAGCTACCTTCGCGTCAAGAACTTGACTGTCGGTTACGACATCACCAAGCTTATGCGCCGTCTGCCTCACTTCGCCGAGAGGAACTCTTCTTGCAACGTTTACTTCTCCGGTGAGAACCTCTTCACTTTCACCAAGTATTCCGGAATGGATCCTGAGGTCGGCGGTTATGACACCCTGACCTACCCGGTCCACAAGATTTTCGCCTTCGGTGTTAAACTCAACTACTAATGAATAGGAGGACAACACATATGAAAAAGTACATTTATATAGCTTTTGCCGCTCTCTGCGCCCTCACTTTCGCCTCTTGCGATAATTTCTTGGATTACACTTCCCAGGGAACTATCGCCCAGGACAACTTCTTCCTTTCCGACGAACAGGCCAATGGTGCTATTGAGAACTGCTACTACGGCCTCTTCGAGAGGGACGGAATGTTCAGCCGTGAGATCTACTGGGAGCAGGGCTGCGCCAACGATATGGTGTGGGGCAAGACCCGTGGTTTCCCGAGCCTCGCTACTCTGACCTACACCGGCAATGAGTCTGTTATTCTTGACACTTGGAACAGGATTTACAACCGTTACGGTATTCCCAAGGCCAACTGGGTTGTCAATTCTCTCCTTACCAAGCAGGCCAAGGAAGGCCTGACTCCTGTTGAGACCAGGGTCCTCGGTGAGGGTTACTTCCTCCGCGCGCAGTACCATCTGCTCGCCGCCTACCGCTATGGGACCAAGGAACTCGGTGTCCCGTTCGTGGCTTACGAGGATGTCGAGGGCGGTTACAACTACACCATCCCCCCGCAGCTCCCTTCGGTGACCGACAACTACGCCTACATCGTCTCCGACCTCAAGAAGGCTGAGGAGATCCTCCCCCGCGTAGAGGATTATTCAACCGCTGATCGCGGTCGTGCCTGCAAGCAGTCAGCCGCCGCTCTTATGGCCAAGGCATACGCTTACTGGGCCATGTGGGACAGCTCACAGTGGAGCAATGTCATCGACTGTGTCAACCGTCTTGAGAACCAATACGGCCGCGGTCTCGTGGACAATTTCGCCGAGTTGTTCACTACTGATTTCAGCAAGTTCTACGGCAAGGAGTATTGCTGGGGTATCCCTGGAACTGGTGGCGCTGACTACACCGGCAACGGTGGTGTCGAGGTCACCGGCGTTATGCTCGAGGACAAGGGATGGGGCAAGTTCAATGGCTGGGGGCAGATCCACCCTTCCTATGACCTCTACGAGGAGATGGCCAAGGACAACGAGGACACCAACGGTGACGGAGTCTCTGACTACCAGGACACTAAGAACCCCCGTCTTGCCAAGACCATCCTTGAGTACAACGACGAGTTCACCTACTTTGGTGAAAAGATGCGCTACTACTCTCCAGTGAACATCGAGGTCGGTTTCCAGTGCAACAAGTATATGGAGGCTTTCGAGCCCGCCAACTGCGTCGGTACGACTGTTCTTGACAACGGTAACTGGCCTGTCACCCAGGTTATGTGGCCTATCGTCCGTTTCGCCGACTGTCTGCTTCTCCGCGCCGAGGCCAATCTCGCTTTGGGCAACGCCGCCGCCGCCACGACCGATATCAACAGGATCCGCGTCCGCAGCCACCTGAAGCCCCTCGCCGGCAACGCCACCTGGACTGACCTCTATCATGAGCGCCGCTGCGAGCTCGCTTTCGAGTTCGCCGCCGACCACGCTTTCGACTGCAAGAGGTGGGCTGTCTCTGGTGCTCCCGAGATCAAGAATCTTGCTCTCAATGAGCTGAACTCACACCCGAGGGTCCGCCACTATGAGGACAGGATGAATCCCGAGTCCCCCTACACTGTCGGCCCTTATGAGGACTATCAGTCTCCTGTCAAGGTCTGGAGCGACAAGTGCCTGACCTTCCCTTATCCTACCGATGAGATCACCAAGGCTAACGGGGCTCTCCAGAACCCTCCGTCCTGGCGTTAAGCTTATGACCTTAAATAATAAGAATAAAGCATGAAAAAGATATTTTACGCGATAATGGGGGCCGCTGCCCTGCTTCTTCTCGCCGGTTGCGAGGAGAAAGGTGAGGTCTTCTACCAGAATCCTTACAGGATCATCGTGGATTATCAGCCCTCGACTTTCACTATCAGTGGCATCTCCGGCAATGTGACCCCCGATGAGAACTACGATTGGATCACTTCCAACGGCAACGGCAGCTTCACTGTCAGGCGTAACACCTCCGGCCTTATCCGCCGCGCCGAGTTCACTGTCGCCGGCAGCAAGGACAAGGCGATCGTTAACCAGAGGGCTCATAGCCTTGATGCCACCGTTACTTCTTCTCTCGCCAGTCAAGGGCTTGGTTCAGCCAACATCAATGTTACCTTGAACACCAAGAACCTTGATGACTATGCCGCCTGGGGTCTCATCTTTGGAACCGCCAACGACCGCGCCGCCGGTAAGGTCGTTCCTATGAGCGGCGCTCCTGTCGCCGGCATCAATAAGGGTGAGATCACCGGTCTTGCCGAAGGTACTGACTACTTTGTGTGGTCTTATGTCGAGTCCACTGAGGGTGACAGGATCTATTCCACTCCTCTCGGTCTCGTCCCTCCCGTGTACGTGAAGGCTGGTGAGGATCTCCAGGCTGCCATCGATGCTGCCAAGGAGTTCCAGGAGGTCCGTGTCGCCGGTGGCGCTGTGTTCAACGGCACCATCGTGTTCGACGACAAGAACAAGAACAAGAGCGTCTCTGGTGGAAGAGCGTCTCTGGTGGTTGGAACGCCGACTTCACAGAGCAGAGTTGGGACAACCTGACTGTCATCGACGGTGGTGGCGTCAACCGCGGTATATACTGCGGCGAGAGCCCCATCACTGACATGCCTCTGCAGGGTTCAGTCGAGATCTCATACCTTGAAATCCGCAACTGCCTCTGCCTCTCCGGTCATGGTAGCGCTATCCGTGTATCCGGTGGCCCTGTCACCGTGCACCACTGCTACATCCATCACAATGAGGCTGACCGCGGAACCATCAACACCCGTGAGGACGACCAGTCATCCGACATCACCGTTTACGACTGCGTCATCGTCAACAACGTCGCCAATGGCCATGCCGCCGGTGTCTGCGTTGAGGATGGCCAGAGCCGCGCCAACCCGACCCACGCAAAGTTCTACGGAAACATCATCGCCAACAACCGTTCCATCAAGAATGACGGTTATGCCGGTTCAGTGTATTTCTACCAGAGCGTTGATGTGCAGTTTGTCAACAACACTGTCATCAACAACTTCAACTACTACGAGGACAATGGCAACTGGTGGGGTAACTTCTACCTCCGTTACAATACCAACGCCGTGCTCGCCAACAACCTCATCCTTCGCCCTTGGAGTGCAAAGAGGGGAGAGGCGGCGTTCTTGCAGGATAAGCCTATCGATGGTGGCGGAGCCCGTCCCACTGCCTACAACAACGTCATCGAGGGAGAGCAGATGCACAACGAAGGTGGCTGGACGAAGTCGGGTGAGATTAGGATGCCTAGTAACTTCACGATCACCGAGGTTCTGAAGAACCCTGACATCGAGATGGTTGCCCAGGCTGATCTTCAGAACAAGGCTGCCACATTCAAGTACAACAGCCTGACCGATTTCCTTGGTGAGAATTATATGTCTCAGGGTAAGGCTGTCGGTGCCGGAACACTTGAGACTCTCTCATACAATTCCTACGACACAGCCAACCTCGGTGCCAACTACTCAGCTGACATCAAGGCCTTCCTTGAGAAGATCGGAACCGACATCAACGGCAATCCGTTCATTAAGGGCGGCAAGACCGACATCGGTGCTGTAATGTCTAAGTAACAGGTTCTTCTGAAGAATCATTTATTCCAAGGCGAAGCCGCAAGTTAACGGCTTCGCTTTGGAT
>ONSC01000029.1 GCA_900320365.1 uncultured Bacteroidales bacterium | reverse complement strand
GGGCGAGCTGCTCTATGCCACCTCCGCTGCAAAAACCCTCGAAAGAACCGGCCTTTCCGTATCCTACCGGGCCGAATGCTTCCAATCGGATATGCCCCAGCTCGCCAGCATTGTCATTTGTCCCGGTGTATAGCTTCCCATCGATTATCAAACCTGCCCCGAGTCCCGTCCCGAAAGTCATGAAGACCATATTCCTGGTACCTTTTCCAGCACCGAACTTCCATTCGGCTAGAGCGCAGGCATTGGCGTCGTTATGAACCGCGGCCTTGACACCGAACTCTTCAGATAGGATTCTCACTATAGGAATATTATCCCAACCAGGGAGGTTAGGGGGCGACATGATCACACCGGTTTTGCTGTCAAGAGGTCCGCCGCAGCTGATGCCGATAGCCTGGATGTCCTTCTCCGTGAGACCGTTCCTGCCCAGAACTTCCCTGATCGTGGCTTTGATGCTCTCGATTGTCCCTTCGACATCAATTGTGGGGAAAGACTTCTTGTCTTTTATGTCCAAATCCCCGTCTTTGGGGAGACCTATCGTGATAGCGCATTTAGTGCCGCCTATGTCCACGCCGACAAATACCTTGTTATCCATTTGATTTCACCCTGCTAATAAACGGTATCAGAATCACCATGAAGATCCAGGCGAGAGTCAAAGCGATCAAGGCGGAGGCCTGGTTTCCGAAAGTGTCTGTGATCACTCCGAGGATGGGAGGGATTATACCTCCTCCGCATACTCCCACAATCAAAAGGGATGAGACCTCGTTTGTCTTCTCGGGTACTCTCAGCATCGATGTAGAGAACACTATTGAGAAGAGGTTGGCGTAGCCGAGACCGAAAAGAGCCACAAGCGTCAAGACAAGTGCCAAGCCACGGGCGAACACGAGGCAAACGAGACAAGCCAGGGCGAGTAACACGCTGGCGGTGAAGAACTTCTTTGCGGGGTATCTCATGAGGGCGATTCCTCCGATGAAAGCTCCGATGGTCCTCGCGAGGAAGTAGACGCTGTTTCCCATTCCGGCTTTCTCGAGAGGGAGGGCGCATCTTTCCTGGAGGAGTTTCGGGAAGGTGACTCCCATTCCAACGTCAACTCCAACAAGTACCAGTATTCCGATGAAAAACATCACTATGTACTTGTCTTTCAGCAGGGAGAAAGTCCTGGCGAAGGAGATTTCCTCTTTCTCTATCAGGGTTTCCTTGATAGGGGAGAGTGTCAGCCAAACCATAGCCAATATCGTCACGAAGGCATAAGTGGGGAATACGGTCTTCCATCCGAACACACTTCCGGCGAACATGGCGGTGAGAATGGGCCCAAGGAAAGAGCTGATGGCCTTGATGAATTGGCCGAGGGTCATGGTCCCTGTCAGTTTATCGGATGACACGACGCTGCTGACCAGAGGGTTAAGGGCAACTTGAAGGATTGTGTTCCCGATACCGAGCATAGCGAACGCCGCCAGCACAAAGGCGAAGTTGTATCTTATCACTGGCACCAGCATGGCGATGGTCGTTATCGCGAAGCTCAGCAACACGGTTTTCTTCCTTCCTATCCGGTTCATCAGCATCCCGGTGGGGATGGACAGGATCAGGAACCACAGGAAACATGAGAGGGAAATCAGGCTGGCTACTTTGTCATCCATTCCGGTAAAGTCCGCTTTCACATAATTTGTGGCGACTCCGACAATGTCCACGAATCCCATGATGAAGAATCCGAACATCACAGGGAGAATGGCCTGGTTGAATTTGGATTTTGGCATATTCATAAGAGGTTTGGTGGATAAACTTAAGAATTTTTCTCAAATAATCCTTATATTGCTGAACAAAACCACATAACTATGTCTATTTCAAGGAGAGATTTTTTCAAAAAGAGCCTTGTCGCCGGTGCCGGAGCGGCTGTGGCGACTATGGCCGGTCCTCTTTCCATAGAGACGGAGGCTAAGTCCAGGAAGAGGAAACTTAAGACAAAACGAGTGATCATATTCACTTTTGACGGAATCAGGGTGGATGGTCTGGCACAGGCGAGGACACCGAATATCGACTCCTTGATTGAGAGCGGATCCGCATCCTTCACCACCAGGGATGTCATGCCTTCAGTGACTCTCCCTAACTATACCAGCCACCTGACAGGTGCGGGCCCGGAGGTGCATGGTGTGGCGGACAACGGCTGGAAAGTAGGTGAATATAAACTGGAATCGGTTGAGAGGGACTCTGACGGTTATTTCCCTTCAGTGTTCAAAGTTTTGAAGGATAGTGTCCCCGGCATCAAGACCGCCTATTACTGGAACTGGCTGCCTTTGATTAATGCCATGAATCCCAAGTACATGGACGACAAGCTATCCTCGAGCGACGAGGGATATGCCTCCCTTTACGATCGTGCCATGGAATACCTCGGTTCCCACAAGGACGACAAGATGTTCATGTTCCTTTATAACGTCCACACCGACCATATCGGGCACACTTATTCCTGGATGTCTCCGGAATATATCCAATCAATCGAGGAAGGTGATGTCCAGGTGGGGCGCATGATTGATTTCCTCAAGAAGGAAGGGCTTTTCGAGGAGACTCATCTCATGTTCATAACCGACCATGGTGGAATAGGCAAGGGCCACGGTGGGGTCAGCCCTGAGGAGATGATTGTGCCTTGGGTGATTTCCGGGCCTGGTATCAAGAAAGGTTTCACCATCACTGAACCTAACAACACTGTCAATACCGCATCGACAGTGCTGAGGCTTTTCGGGGTGGATCAGCCACTCTGCTGGACAGGAGAGGTCCCCGAGTCTATTTTCAAGTAGTTACAGCCTGCAAGGGAGTGCGGATAGCTGGTACATGAGTGTCTTGGCGATACGCTCATGTCCTTTGGCGTTAGGGTGCAGCCTGTCTGTGTCAGGCTTGGCGAAATACCTGACATGCTCCTCAATCATGGGATTCAGGCCGCATAGCGCGTTGAGGTCTATTACCGGCACGCTCCAAACGTTGGCCGTCTCCTTGATTGCCTCCACATAATCGTGGATATAAAGTCCCAGCCGGTTCGGATAAGATTCCTCAGGTTGAATATTCCCCGCTCCAAATGTCGCGAAAGCCCTGTGGATTGGGGTGAGTAGGATTATCTGTTTCTCGGGGAACATCCTCTTCAGCTTGTCCATGGCAATGTTGATCCTGCCTTTCAACGTGTTCCCGTCCATTGAGGGAGTCCTTTTAATCTTCAGGAACTCAGTGGCGGGATAGCCGAGTGCGGCGGTCACCGTCTGAGGCGTCTCATCATACCACTCACCGAGAAGAACGTCAGATATGTAGTCGTTGGTCCCTATGAATATCATGATGGCGTCAAACTCGTCCCCATGCTCGGCTTTGAGCCTATCAGCCTGATCTGGAATATCATCCCACTGCCGTCCGTTGACTCCATAGACATAAGGATGGATCCCCAACCATTTCTGGAGATATCCCCAATAGTGATTGTCACTGAGGCCTGTCCAGTCATGATTGTCCGGATTCTTGGTGTCGCGGTTTCCGGGCACAACTCTGGCGTCGGTGATTGAATCTCCGAAAAACGCCACTCTGGCGCCCTGCCAAGGGTGGGTGGATGGCGTCTGTGCCACAGCTGCCGCGCAAAGCAGTGCCATGGACAGGAAAATGATTATCTTTCTCATATCGCCTGATTATTAAACTTCTCTATACCAGACTTCAGGAACTCCACGAATCCGTCAACAGAGAGATCATATCCACGGACAGGAACAAGGAGATCCCCGTCAGAACTGAGCAGGGCGTAGTTGGGTTGGGCGTTCACGTTGAACCTCTCCCTGACGATGTAGGAGTTGACCCTGCCGATGTCCTTTAGTGTCTTTCCATCTTTTGTTGTGACCCAATCTTCCTTGTCGAGCTTGGTCTTGTCATCGTTGTAGAGGAACACCATGACGTAATCGTTCTTCATTATGTCCTGCACTTTCGGGTCGGACCAGACTCTTTGCTCCATCTCTCGGCAGTTGACGCACCCGTGTCCTGTGATGTCCACGAAAACTGGTTTGCCTTGTGCCCTGGAGGCGGCCAGACCGTCCTCTATCGTGAAATAGCCGTTGTATCCCATCGGCATCCGCAGGTTGTATTTCCGGGCGAAATCCCCGCCATCAGTAGATTCCTCTCCGAAGGAGTCTATTCGTACAGGTCGTGAATCGGAAACTGGAGAATCGGCATAATTCCAGACTATAAAGTCTTGAGTCTCAATAGGTGGCAGGTAGCCGGACAAAGCCTTGAGAGGCGCTCCCCACATCCCTGGAATCATGTACACGACAAAACTGAACACAGCTATGGAGAGAGCCAGCCTTGTGACTGAAACGCTCTCGGAAGGGGAATCGTTCTTGAAACGGATCTTGCCGAGAAGGTAGAACCCCAGTAGCGAGAACACCACTATCCATATAGCCAAATACACTTCCCTGTCTAGGAGCCCCCAGTGATAGGTTTGGTCAGCCACACTCAGGAACTTGAATCCCAAAGCTACCTCAATGAATCCAAGCACCACCTTCACGCTATTTAGCCACGATCCGCTCTTCATCTTCTTCAGGAGCGAAGGGAACATGGCGAGTATCGTGAAAGGCAAGGCGAAAGCGACACTGAAAGCCAGCATGGTGACCATCGGGGTCCAGAACTCGCCGGAGGTGGACTTGATCAAGACTGTCCCCACAATCGGTCCGGTGCAGGAGAATGACACGAGCACGAGGGTGAGGGCCATGAAGAATATTCCTCCAAGGCCACCTTTGCCTGCTTTGGCGTCACTCTTGTTGGCCAGGCTGGAGGGTAGCTCGATCTCGAACGCACCGAAAAATGAGGCTGCGAAAACCATGAACACGATGAAGAAGATTATGTTCGGCAGCCAGTGCGTCGCGAGCCAGTTGAATATGTCAGCGGTGACCGCATTGCCTCCTATCAGCCAGGTGAGACCGATGATGATGGAGATAGGGACAGTGTACAGCAGAACGATGAACAACCCGTACATGAAGGCTTTGAAGCGTCCTTCCGCAGGGGTTTGAGACTGCTTCATGAAGAAGGAGATGGTCATGGGGACCATTGGGAACACGCAAGGGGTCAGCAACATGGCGAAGCCCCAAAGGATCGCCTCGATGATGAGCGCCCAAAGACTCCCACCGCCTTTGCCGCTTCCCCCACTTACAGTGCTGAGGGTGGCTTGGTTCGGACTTGCCGGAACCTGCTCCCCGCCAGTAAGGCTTAAAGTGAACTCGAAATGCTCGGGGGCGGCGCAGAATTGGTCATTGCAGCCGCTCCAGGTGATCTCTCCCTTAACGGTGGCCTCTGGGACATCCAGCTTGACCTTCTGGGTGAAAACCGCTGTGTCAAAGAAGACTTCATCTCCCTTGAACGATGATGGCTCAGTCACTTGCGCGAAGGTCCCTACTGGAGAATATCCAGTGGGGGAGTCCAGCTCCAGGGTGGTGGGATTGTACTTGTTGCCGGTCGTGTAGATGTGCCAGCCATTCTCGATAGTGGCCGTGAATACCAGCTCGTACTCGTTTTCCCCTGAAGGCTTGGAAGAGACTTTCCAAGTTGCTGTCGCCTCAGGAGCTTGGGCGAAAATGGCGGCGCTCCATAGGAACGCTGCCGCGATCGATGCCATTATCGTTTTCAGATATGTTTTCATGGCCGTTACTTGGCGTATGACACTGATCTCGTCTCCCGTATGACGGTGATCTTGACCTGTCCGGGATATGTCATCTCCTCCTGTATCTTCTGGGCGATGTCAGCGGAGAGTCTAGCGGCCTGGTCGTCGCTGACCTCTTCGGCCCCGACAATGACCCTTAGCTCACGGCCGGCCTGGATGGCGTAACTCTTAGTCACTCCAGGATAAGCGGCCGCAAGGTCTTCCATACCCTTGAGCCTCTTGATGTAAGACTCGATAACCTCACGGCGGGCACCAGGCCTTGCGCCTGAGATGGCGTCTCCGATCATCACTATCGGGGATATAATCGAAGTCATCTCAATTTCCTCGTGGTGGGCTCCGATGGCGTTGCACACATCAGGTTTCTCTTTATACTGCTCGGCCAATTTCATTCCCAAGAGGGCGTGAGGCAGTTCGGGCTCTTCCTCTGACACCTTACCGATGTCATGAAGCAGACCGGCTCTCTTGGCGGTCTTGGGGTTCAGCCCAAGCTCGGAGGCCATTATGGCGCAGATGTTGGCCACCTCGCGGGAGTGCTGCAACAAGTTCTGTCCGTAGGAGGAGCGGTATTTCATGCGGCCGATCATCCTCACGAGCTCGATGTTGAGTCCATGGATGCCGAGGTCGATGCAGGTCCTCTTTCCTGTCTCGAGGATTTCCTCCTCGAGTTGTTTCTGGACCTTGGCCACCACTTCCTCAATCCTGGCGGGATGGATCCTGCCGTCGACGACAAGCTGGTGCAGCGCGAGCCTGGCGACCTCCCTGCGGACGGGATCAAAGGCGGAGAGAAGAATGGCGTCAGGAGTGTCGTCCACGACTATCTCGACTCCTGTGGCGGCCTCGAGGGCCCTGATGTTACGACCCTCACGGCCAATAATACGTCCCTTAATCTCGTCATTTTCAATAGGGAACGTGGTCACCGCATTCTCTATGGCTGTCTCGGTGGCGGTCCTTTGGATTGTGTTTATGACTATGCGTTTGGCCTCCTTTGAAGCGTTCAGCCTGGCCTCATCCATCGTGTCATTGATGTAGGCCTGGGCCTCAGTGCGGGCCTCGGCTTTCATGTTCTCCATCAGGATGTTCTTGGCATCTTGGGCGCTCATTCCGGCGATTGTCTCAAGCTGCTTATTAGCCTGAGCGCTGAGCTTCTCATATTCCTCGGCTTTCTTGGCCAGTTTCTCCTGCTGCGCCTGAAGACTGTTTTTGGCGTTGTCCGCGTCACGGAGCTTCTTCTGGAGCTCACCACTCTGCTGATTCAAAGTGTTCTCTTTCTGCTTGATGCGGCTCTCAGCTTCCCTCAGCTGGTTGTTTTTCTCGTTGATGAAACGCTCGTGCTCCGCTTTCAGCTGGAGGAATTTCTCTTTCGCCTGGTGGATCTTGTCATTCTTGATTCCCTCGGCCTCGATCTCTGCTTTGGCTATTATCTCATTCCTTCGTCCATTCAGAACCATCTTCTGGACCAGGATGTAAACCCCGATGGCGATCACCGCTCCGATCAGGGCACCTATAAGGTAAGCTATCATTGTTTGTTCAAAATATTATTGTTAATACTTAATATTCAATCCATTACAGGCGAGAAGCAAAAGACGACCGCCGGTATCTGGAAACCGGTCGGTCGTCTGTGATATTAAAAAAAGCCGTTAGTCGCTTGTCTAAAATCTTAATAAATAAGATTTGAGATCCGGTCCGGTTCGGACTTCCACTGTCATACGCTAAGCGTACAATCCCGGAAGGTAACCTTGGCCTGCCCTTGCCGTCCTGAGTGTTCTCGGTTCAATAAGAACTTGTTGATTAAAGCACGTGGGACTAACGGCCGTCTTTTTCAATATTCTTGAGGTATGTCTCCACATCTTCCTGAAGCCCCTTCGCCTCTTCTCCGGCATCGGAGAGTCTTTTCTGGTAAGTCAGCCTGCTGACCGTCTCGTTGAGAGCGACGAAGGAGAGTTTGTCAGAGAGAGATTTGTTTGGGAACTTGGCGTCATAGGCGGTCAGTTTCTGGTTGATCGCCTCCGCGGCAAGCCTCATGAGCCGCTCCATCTCCGGGGAGGAAGCGACTAAGGGATATTCATTGCCCGCGATTTTTATCTTTATGCTCTGTCCCATTCTAGTTTTCAAGCAGGGAGATGCATTTGTCTATCTCCTTTATGAGTCTCTCGATTTTCTCCTTTGCCGCGGTCTTGTCACCGGCGGCTCCAAAGGCTTCCGAAAGCTGCAGATTGTTAACCTGTTGCTCCAGATCACCGATCTGTTTCCTGCAGGATTCGTTCTCGGCCTCACGCTGTGAGAGGAGTGACTGGAGCCTGATGCGCTCCGCTTTCTCCGCTTCGTAGAGTGAGATAAGCTTTTCTATGTCTTTTCTTAAACTTTCAAGCATATCATTCAGGCCGAATTTCTCCTGCCAAATGCAAATGTAGCAAATAATCTTTATTCGCGCAAAATCACTAAATTCGCGTAGAAGAAAAAATGTCATGATCATCAATTTGGAAAACAAGGAGATACCGGTGCTGCTCCTGACGGGATACCTCGGAAGCGGCAAGACTACTCTGGTCAACAGGATCTTATCAAATAAGAAGGGAATAAAGTTCGCGGTGATAGTGAACGATATAGGGGAGGTCAACATAGACGCCGACCTTATCCAAAAAGGCGGAGTTGTAGGGCAGACTGACGACAGTCTTGTTCCTCTCCAGAACGGATGCATCTGCTGCACACTCAAGATGGACCTGGTGAACCAGATCGACGAACTCTGCCGTATGAGGAAGTTCGACTACATAGTCATCGAGGCCAGTGGCATCTGCGAGCCGGCTCCGATAGCCCAGACGATATGCTCCATCCCCAAATTGCTTCCCGAATTTAACAGGACCAGCACACCCAAACTCGACGCTATAGTGACTGTGGTCGATGCTTTGAGGATGAAAGATGAGTTCGCCTCGGGTGATGCCTTGAAGAGGCCGGATATCGAGGAGGATGATTTGGAATCCCTTGTCATCCAGCAAATTGAGTTCTGCAATATTGTCTTGCTCAACAAAGCCTCCGAGGTTTCTCCCGAAGATCTCGGAGAATTGAGGGAGATCGTCAAGGCTCTTAATCCTCAGGCCGTCATTTATGAGTGTGATTACGGTGAGATCGATCTCGACCTTATCCTCGACACAGGGATGTTCGACTTTGACAAAGTGGCGACCTCGGCGGCATGGATAGCCGCTATCGAGGGGGACGAAGAGGAGGAACTCCACAACGAGGAGTCCGGCGAGGCTCTGGAGTATAACATCAGCACGCATGTATATTACCGCAGGCCGGCGATGGACATCAACATGCTGGATTACATCGTCTCAAAGAAGTGGCCCTCCAATATCATCAGGGCCAAGGGTCTTTGCTATTTCGCCGACGAGCCTGACAAGTGCTACTTGTTTGAGCAGTCCGGTTCCCAGAAGTCCATCAAGGAGGCGGGGCTTTGGTTCGCCACGATGCCAGAGGCGCAACTTCAAGAGATGATGCGCAGGGACAAGAACCTCCGCCGGGATTGGGATCCAAAGTATGGTGACAGGATGGAGAAGATAGTATTCATAGGTCGTGACATTGATCCGGCGGCGATTGACGAGCTGATGGACTCTTGCCTTGTGGAATAAAAAAAAGGTCGTTACCTCACGGCAATGACCTTTCCCACTTAATACAAACCTAATTTATGAATAAAACGTAAGATCTTCTATCCGATCTTTTCATATTGCATTAACCTTGCCATAAATCTTTCCTTGTTTAATTATTGGACGAAATGACAAATTTTCTCTACAAAAAGACATTATTATTGTTTGTCTTGTCGTTAACAGTCTTAGTTAGCGCCCAGGCAAGGAGAAAACCTATGATCGGCGTGGCGTCTGGTTACAGCAGTGCCATGGTCACAACCTTGAACCGATCATATACAGATGCCATCTACCGCGCCGGAGGTATCCCTGTCATTCTCCCTCAAGTCAATAACGCCGCTGAGGCCTCTGAGATTTTGTCCCATCTTGATGGACTCCTTCTGTCAGGTGGAGAGGATATGGCTCCGGCTTATTATGGCGAGTCAGTCTTGAATGAGACAGTCAGTGTGAATGCCCACAGGGACACTATTGATGTGCTGTATGCGGAGGCGGCCCTGCAAGGGAATAAGCCGATACTTGCCATTTGCCGCGGGGAACAACTGCTCAATGTCGTGCTGGGAGGCTCTCTGTATCAAGACCTTCCGAGCCAGAATCCGAGTGATATAGCTCATCGCCAGGGCTCAGATCTGAGGTTCCCGTCGCACACCATCAGCGTATTGGAAGGCTCAATGCTTCACAAGATCCTGGGAGAGAAGTCGTTGAATGTCAACACCTCCCACCATCAGGCAGTTAAAGTCCCCTCGGACAAGGTCGCGGTGACCGCTCTCGCTCCGGACGGAGTCGTTGAGGCATACGAGGGAGTGGAAAGGGGAGAATGGATATTGGGAGTCCAGTTCCATCCTGAGCAGCTCGTGAGGGCTGATGACAAGTGGCTGGCAATATTCAAGGCTTTTGTCAAGGCTTGCAAGTAGCTCAGGCTTATTCAGTGATATCGATGCGGTTGTATTCCCTCTCGGGAACAGGGGCGTTGGCGCGCTCCTGACGTTTTTTGCGGCTTGTGAAAATGCTCCGCATCAGCTCCTTGAATGTGCTGAATTCTTTTTGGTAGGTCATACCGACTCCGTTCCTTTGTGAGTTGTCCAGGAAGTTGGTGTAGTCGTCAGAGGAATGTGAGAACAGTTTCAACCTGA
The DNA here is from genome assembly GCA_900320365.1 of uncultured Bacteroidales bacterium. Taxonomy (GTDB): domain Bacteria; phylum Bacteroidota; class Bacteroidia; order Bacteroidales; family UBA932; genus Cryptobacteroides. The sequence goes on along the minus strand of ONSC01000029.1, from coordinate 8,187 downwards.
CCTGTCCTGGTTTGTCGAGTTTTATCTCTATATCCACGTCTCCGACAACGTCCCCCTGAGTGGAATTGCCGTACTCCCTGTTGCCTACGTTACCGTTGACTATCACCCTGTTATTGAACAATTGGGTGGACACGGCGACGTCAAAGATGTTGGTGCCGCTGACGCTGGACTGGTAATTCAATCCAAAGTCCAAAGGGATATCGAGCTTCTGGAGAATATTATTCAGCTGTCCCGCCATGATCTCAGCCAGGTTGCTGTAAAGATTAGCAGTGTTGTTGACGATGCCGGACTGCTCCTCTGGCATGAATCCGCCCGAGATTAGCAGGGCGAGGAATTGCCGTTGCACCTTGTCCTCAGTGTTGAGGGCGCTCTCGACCTTGGATTTTGTGGTGGGGTCAATATCCGGGACGTCTATCGAGAAAGTAAGCTGAGGCTCCCGCAATTTCCCGGAGATTCCTATTCCGCAATTCACGGTCTTTCTTGTGGACACTGAGGAAGTGTCCGCGATGAGGGTAGCGATAGAGGCTTTGGTGGAATAGATGCCATTGATGTCCAGGTCGCTGTCCATCACGTCCCCATTGAACCTTATGGAGCTCCCTTGCGACAGGGTGAAGTCTTTCTGGGTTATGTCAAGGGCGTTGAAATGGAACTTTCCGGAAGCCAGGGTATATTCACCATTGATTGTGAACACATCCGCGGAAGGACGCACCACGATGTCGATATTACCTTGGCCCCTGCCGTTCAGGGCATTGCCTGATGTCCGGTCGATCTCGACATAAGCCTCTGTCCTTTGGTTGGCCGCTATCTTCAGATGGATGCCGAAATCGCTTTCACTCTTGCTCACTGACACCAGCCTGTTCATCATCACGTCATAAGGATCCACGTACACCTCTTTCTCCGGCTCTTTGAACGTCAGCAGGTTGGTGTTGGCGTCGGAAGACGCGTTGTCGATAGGAATGTGAATGGATCCATTCTTGTCCGTCCTCGCATCCACGTCAAGCCTTATCGCGTTGAATGGTCCCTTGATGGAGACGTTTCCGGTGGCGAAGACGTTCCCGTAGATGGCCTGACCGGAACCCGCATTCATATTGATGGCCTCCATCCTGTTCATATTAATCCTCGTGTCCATCCTGATGTCTTTCAGGTGGTCGAAAAGGATTCCTCCGGAGATCGAGCCTGTGCCGTCGAACCTGTCCTTGACAGCTATGCCGTCCAAGTGAAGTCCTCCATTGTCGATCCTGAAAGGCCCGTCAGCGTAATAAGGCACATTCGTGAAGGCGACCTTGAGCATGACATTGTTAAACCGGGTGCCCTCTCCAGAGAGAGACAAGTTGTCAGTCTTGCCATTAATCCGGACTTTGCCGCTCACATGGCCTCTTGTCTCACTGAATACAGAAGACAGTAATGGAGCGATATAACCGGCTTCCATATTCTTAAGGTCGGCGACAAGGTCCAAAGTGTTATCCTTCATGCCGTAGACTCCATTGACGCTGAAGGTTTGTGATCCGTTCAACTGGTTGAACGCCAAAATGTCCATGATCCCGTCACCCTCCATCCCGCAGTCGAGACGCAACATCCCCGCGTCGAATCTCCCCACTTTCACTGAATCACATGAAAGCTCCGCTGATAGTCCGGCATTGGTCTCCCAAGGAGATGAAAGTGTGCATTCTCCTGTAGCCAGGCCAGAGATCCCGAGGTCTTTGCCCAGCAATAAATTCGCTATGGCCATGTCGAACTTGACGAGGCTCACTTCCAGGGTGTCAGGCTTTGTCTTGGAATAACCTCCGTCCACTTTTATGGACTGTCCGCCGCACGCCGCCAGGAGATTGTCAATGATTACATCTTTCCCAAGCAGACTGATATCGGACGGGGACACGAGCCATTCCTGGTCGTTTATCCAGATGCTTGAGGGCAAAGTGTGTCCATATATCAAAAGATCCCCCGATGGAGACCTGTCGAGCTCACCGGACAAGTATATTTCTCCCTTGTCGGCCAAGTCCCCATTATTGTCGAAAGAGTATCCGAAGCCGGCGTGATTGTCGCTCGCGAAGAACGATAGATGGTCATTCTTGAACAACATGCCCGCCAAGGCAAGCTCAGAGCCAGTCATTGCCCCGTTCAGGCTGCCTCCCTTGTTGTCAAAAGCCAGATCGATGTTGCGGAGATAATTCTTTCCGAGAGCTATCCTGGAAGACTTGACCGTGGCTTTCACCTCACCTCTGTCAGAGACTGATAGCCTTAATTTGGAGCTGTCGGCTATATATAGACCCGGCTTGACGAATGAGAGCACATTCCTGATGTCGTGGATGTCCAGCCTCACGTCGTATTTGTCGGAAGCCCAAGTTCTGACGGTATCTTTGCAAAGCATTGGAAGTTCCTTGAGCAGAGTGAGTTCCTTCAAATCTCCCACGATCCCGGAGATGGGTTTAGTGCCTATGTAGGATCCGGTGGCGAAATCGGAGTCAAGGTTCATACGGTGCCTGCCGTTACCGGAATGGGAGGATACTTTAATGTCTCCCACATCATATTTCCCGAGAGCGTTTTCAAGCCCAAGGTCCATTATGTCCAGATCACCGATGACGTCTCCACTGTTGATGGTCATGTAGTTGGCGTTGATCCTTCCGGCGACTTTGGAGACACCGCGCTTATCGAGCCCGAGAGCCTGGAGGTCAGCGTAGCCGACATCAGCGTAGAATTTATACAGACCGTTGCTGGTCTTGTCCGAGAGGGTGAATATTCCTTGGAACAAAAGGTTCAGGTTCGGGTCGTTGCAGATGAGGCGTCCATCGAAAGCTTTGTCGGAATATGTTCCGGCCGCCATAATGTTCGAATAGTCATAGTCCAACGCCCTCAATTTGTCTATGAAAAGCGAGTCTATCTTGAGGTTTATCCCACCCTTTTCAAGGGAGGCGTCCATCACCCCTCGCATGGTTATTTCACCGATCTTGTCAATTCCCGTGATCCTTCCGATGTCAAGAGCGTTTGTTACCACGGACCCGGAGAATCGTTTAGCCACACGTGGTTTGATCAGGTCATGGAGCCTTAAGTCCGTGGAGATCTCTCCATTGCTGGTCGATCCGGCTTTACCATTGACTCTCAGGTTGTTGAGTGTGCCGTTCACGCTACCCGAAAAGCCCAATATGTCTCCAGGGGCATATTTCCCTAGGGACAACTTGGCGGATGGAGCGAAACCATTGACGAAGCTCCCAAGACCCTCAGAAGTGAAGGAAAGGTCCCGGATCTTGAAGTCAAAGACAGTGTTGTCAATGGCTGGAAGACCAGTCAGTCTACCCTCCGCATATCCCTTCACTCCGCTCCGGGATTCGGTGAAATCTATCTTGTCTATCCCAAGGTCGCTCACTGTGCCGTCAACAACCGCTTTTGGGATGTCGAATTTCACGGACATGTCTTTGAGGGCGGACGCGAAGTAGGAGAGACTCTTGAAATCCAGCTTACTGGAGCGGATATCTCCGGTAAGCCTTACCTCATCGATGAAATTGCTGAAAGAGTTGATTCCGGCATAATTCATCGAGAACTCATTCATCTTTATGTCCGACCAGTCGTCGGTGAGCTTTAAGTTCTCTATGAGAGTACGCCCTCCACCGACTGTGGTCTTCCCGGAGAGTGATGCTATATGGTAACCGCTTTTCTCCTTAGCCTCAAGTTCTTCAACCTCACCTCTCATGTAGCCTTTAGAGAGACTCAAGTCGCTTGCTTTGAGGTTTTTCACGACCACGTCCATGTCCGCCCAGTCGATACCGTATTCCTTGGCCGGGTGGGAACTCTTGAGATTGACAAGTCTGAAACGGAAGCCCTCCACCTGCACCTTTGAGGCGTCGAAAATGTCCCCCATCTCCTTTTTCTCCTTCGGTTTTTTGGACGATGGGAAGAAGCGCTTCAGATTATTGCCATCCGGTTCTATCACCAATGTGAATGATCCTTCGCTCACGGAAACTCTTCCAAGGTGGATCCCCTCATCCTTAAACAGGCCTTTCAGGGAGAATGAGGCCATAACCGATCGGGCGCTGGCCAGGGTGTCAAGAACCTCTCCGTAAGGAGTCATGGGGGGATTCTCGTCGATTAATCGGAAGTCTTTGAGGATGATGGCGTTGAAAGGCTTGAGATGAATAGATGAGAATTCAATCTTGCCGCCGAGTTTCTCTTCCAGGGAGGACACGATTCTCTTGGTGATGAATGTCTGTACGCCCGGAATCTGGAAGACTATCCATGCGGCGGCCAATATGACCGCCAGCGTCACGATAATACTCCGCGTTATCTTGAGTGCCTTTCTCACAATCTACAAATATACCAAATTACTTCAAAAACTTTCATTAACTTCGCGGTCATAAGAAACTCTTTGAATATTATGGCGGATTTTATCCTGGGAATCGAGTCAAGCTGTGACGACACTTCGGCCGCTGTGTTGAGGGATGGTTTCCTGCTCTCGAATGTGATAGCGAGCCAGCAGGTCCATAAGGATTTCGGTGGCGTTGTCCCCGAGTTGGCCTCCAGGGCTCATGAGAAGAACATAGTGCCTGTCGTCAGCCAAGCGCTTGACAAGGCCGGGATAAAGGCTTCAGACTTGACCGCCATAGCTTTCACCCGCGGTCCGGGGCTTCTTGGCTCCCTGCTTGTGGGCACCTCATTCGCTAAAGCCATGGGCATAGCCCTGGACATCCCCATAATCATGGTCAACCACCTTCAGGGCCATATCCTGGCCGGATTTGTAGATCAGGAGGGGAAAGAGAACCGTCACCCGAAATTCCCGTATCTCTGCCTGTTGGTCTCAGGAGGCAATTCGCAGATTGTCAGGGTGGACGGCCCTCTCGAGTATACGATTCTCGGGCAGACTATCGATGACGCGGTTGGGGAGGCCTTTGACAAATGCTCCAAGATGATGGGCCTGGGATATCCCGGCGGCCCAATCATTGACGCCCTGGCAAAGAAGGGGGACCCCAAGCGTTTCAACTTCGCCAAACCCCATATAGAGGGCCTTGATTACAGTTTCAGCGGCGTAAAAACATCCCTGCTGTACTTTGTCAGGGACGAGATGGCAAAGGACCCGCAGTTTATGGAAAAGAACAAGGAGGACATCTGCGCTTCCTTCCAGAAATGCCTCATAGACATCCTTATGGACAAGCTGATCAAGGCTGCCAAGCAGACCGGAATCAAGGAGTTAACCATAGGAGGGGGAGTGTCCGCGAACAGCGGCCTGAGGGAGCGTATGCTCCAGGAGGGCGCTAAACGCGGATGGAACGTCTATCTGCCGGAATTCAAGTTCACCACCGACAATGCGGCTATGATAGCCATAGCCGGATATTACCATTACCTGGCCGGGGAGCGCTGCCCTCTGGATGTTGCTCCCGTATCCAGGATCGCGGACTTCTAGACAATGAAAGAGTTTGACATCACCGTTCCTCCCGGAAGGGAACCTTCACAGCAGGAGGTGCTCTCCACGGCCAGAAGGCAGCTTGGCCTGCCTGCTTCAGCCGTGCCGCGGACAGTGCTCCTCAAGTGCTCCATTGACGCACGCAAGGAAATAGTGTATCGCTACAGATATGCCGCGTATTCTCCGGGAGAAGAGTATGTCCCTTTCCAAATACCTGAGTATAAGGATGTTCGCGACGCGCCAGCAGTGATAGTAGTAGGCGCCGGGCCGGCGGGTATGTTTGCCGCGCTCAAGCTCCTTAACCTGGGGCTCAAGCCCGTCATCCTGGAGCGCGGCAAGGATGTCCACCGCCGCAAGGCGGATATGGCCGCCCTGTCAAGGACCGGCGTGGTGGATCCGGACTCCAATTACTGCTATGGCGAAGGCGGAGCAGGCGCTTTCTCTGACGGCAAGCTGTTCACGCGCTCTACAAAGCGCGGGGACGTGCGCGACGTCCTTTACCGCCTGGTGGCCTTCGGGGCATCGGAAAAGATACTCACTGACGCCCATCCGCACATTGGGTCGGACAAGCTTCCGGAGGTTGTGGAGAATATCCGCAAATGCATAGAGGACCACGGCGGAGAGTATCATTTCGACTCCCGCGTGACAGACATACAGCGAACCTCAGAAGGAGTTTTCTGCGTCACCACTGCAAACGGAAAGGAGTTCGAGGCAGATAAGGTAATCCTTGCCACGGGCCATTCCGCAAGGGACATCTACGAACTGATGCAGCGCCGCGGGGCTCCCCTGCAGGCCAAGGGCTTTGCCCTGGGCGTCAGGGTGGAGCATCCGCAGCATATCATAAACACCGCCCGCTATCACGGGAAGCAGTGGCCGGGAATGCCGGCGGCTGAATATTCCTTTGTGGAGCAGGTGGACGGAAGGGGAGTCTTCTCCTTCTGTATGTGCCCCGGAGGCATCCTGGTGCCTTCAATGACGGAAGAACAGACCGTGGTCCTGAACGGGATGTCCAATTCCGCCCGCAATTCCAAGTGGGCCAACAGCGGCGTGGTGGTGTCAATAGAGCCGGAAGACATACCCGGCGACGACCCTTTCCGCCTGATGGATTTCCAGCGGGACGTGGAGCGCAGGATGTATGCGTTCAGCGGTTCCGTTAAGGCTCCTGCGCAGCGTATGAAGGATTTCTGCCACAGGGTTGTGTCTGAGGACCTTCCGCGCACTTCGTATTTCCCGGGCGCCGTAAGCGCCCCGCTGCACGAACTGCTTCCGGAAATGGTGGCTTCCCGCCTCCGCAAGGCATTCCCCCTTGTGAACATCAACATCCGCGGCTACTATACCAACGACGCCCTTCTGCTGGGCGTGGAATCCAGGACGTCTTCGCCCGTCCGGATACCAAGAGACCCGGAAACGCTGGAGTGCCTCCAGGTCCCGGGTCTGTATCCTTGCGGCGAAGGGGCGGGCTATTCCGGCGGAATAGTGTCCAGCGCGCTGGACGGTATCCGCTGCGCCCTTGCAGCCGCTTCTAAAGCTTGAAGCTTACGCTTCTGAGCGCTGCTCCCAATTCCTCCGACCTTTCTGTAGGTGCTGCGGATCCTACCGTTATGGTGTAGGTTCCCTTTACCTGCTTGGAGCTTCCGTCCATCTGGAACTCCTTCATCTGGTCAGGACTTACGGTGAAGTGTATGGTTCGGCTCTGTCCCGGCTTCAAGGTAACCCTTTCAAAAGCGGCAAGCTGGCTGAACGGAGCGTCCGCACCTGCGTTAGGGGTTGATACATAGAGCTGTACGGTTTCAGTACGCTCAACGTCACCGGTGTTCATCACTGGGATTTCAACCTCTACGGCGTTACCCATCTTGGGCTTCTTTGTAAGGAGGGTCAGGTCTCCGTACAGGCTGCTGCCGTATGAGAGGCCGTATCCGAACGGATACATAGTGTTGCCTTCCATATACTTGTAAGTGCGTCCCTTCATTGTGTAGTCGTCAAATGCGGGAAGGGCATCGGAAGAGAGAGGGAAGGTGATAGGCAGCCTTCCGCTGAAGTTCTTCTCCCCAAAGAGCAGTTCGGCAAGGGCGTCTCCGCCTTCCTGTCCCGGATACCAGGCCATTATTACGGCATCGGCTCCGGCTGCGATCTCCTGCAGGTTGACAGGGCTTCCTCCGGTGAGGACAACGATAAGGTGGTTGTTCTTGCTGCGCATACGAACTACGCTCCTGAAGAACGACATCTGGTTCTCAGGAAGGTCTATGCTCAGGCGGTCGCCAATGCTGGGGGAGCTGATAGCGTCGCTCTCCTCGCCCTCGGTGGTACCGTTGTTACCCATAAACATAATGGTATAGTCAGCGGTAGCGGCCTGGCTGGTTGCATAGTTGCCGGGGTTCACGTCCCTTGAAGGAACAATGGTGTAGGCGGGCTTGTAGTTGACGTTGGTGCTGGCGCTGACCTTGCTTACTATTCCCTGCAGATAGGTGCTGTAATGCTCTGAGATGCCATAATAGTTACCCATCATTGAATAGGTGTCGGCAGCGGCGGTTCCTGTGACGTATACGTTCTGTATGTTCTTGCGCAGAGGCAGGAGGTTGTCTGCGTTCTTGAGAAGCACCATTGACTCCACGGCTGCCTGGCGGGCCACCGCGGAGTTCTCTGCGCTTCCGATCGCTGAAGTGGGGGTGCCGTAATAAGGACAGTCAGGATCATCGTAGAGGATACCGAGCTTGAGCTGGGTCATTATCAGAGGCTCAAGGGCCTTGTCAATGTCAGCCTCGGTGAGCAGGCCGCGGTTGACCGCGGTTTTCAGGCTC
>ONSC01000166.1 GCA_900320365.1 uncultured Bacteroidales bacterium | reverse complement strand
TAGCGATAGAAAGGCTGACGCTGCAGCGCCGATTCCCTGTCGTCAGGGTCCTTCACTTCCATAAGGCTTGCGAATGTCTCTTTCTGGACGATGCCAAGGCTGTCGTCACGCGCCACCTCGCTCCGCAGCATATCCCAGTTTTCCGGGATGCTGCGGGCTATGAAGCGCACTCCCTCCAGTTCCTCCCCAAAATACGACGCAATTGAACGGCTCCGCTCCCCCGACAACCTGGTGTTGTACGCATAAGCTCCCTCAGGAGAACAAGATGCGGTTACAATAATGGAATCCAGCTCAAACTCTCCGCTGGCCGTAAGGGCATAAAGATTTTCCTTTATGCGCCCTATTTCACCCGCATTGTTGCTCAGGGATGTGTCCACTTGAGTGCTGCCTGCGGCAAAATCTATCCAGCATATGGAATTAGCCTCAGCCCTCCTCTCTATTACGCGTGTCAGGTATTTGGTCCTGTCGTCCGCAAGGGAACTGATGGAACTGATATAGAACGTTAGCGGGTCCGTTTCCGGAATCCCATAGATGCGGTCGTCTTCCTGATATACGCCCCCGGAGAGCACTATATCCGCCCTTGACATATCCTGCCTTACGTTCAGGCTCTGGACATAGGAATAGATGAAATCCCCATCGGCGGAGTTTACCACGGTGTCAAGCCTGATCCCATCCCTGAGGATTGGCACCTTGACATAACGGGAATACATCCTGTCCAGGCTGGCCACCCGGCGGTCGTTTCGGCGGATCTTGAACCGGTCTGTATAATGGTCCAGAGCCTGGCGCTCGGTCACCCCGAATGCCGATTCAAACTCCTCCTCAGAGACCAGCGTAGTATCCTCCTTGAAGCGGTACAGTTCCGGGATGTTCCTGTGAAGGAATATCTCCAAGTCCCTCAGGCGGACGAATTCCGCAGAATCCGTGATTATGGAATCCACGAAACGCTGATAGCGCTGATAGCCCCTCAGCTGCGCCTTGCGATACTCAGCGCCGCTTATGGTTATGGAGTCCAGCCGGACGTCTTCACCCAAGACCGTCAGGACAGGGTGAAGGCGTATCTGCCATTTGCTGTCCAGCATCTGCCCCCGTCCCTCTCCGCCACGTTCCTGAAACGGGCATAGACCACGGCCGCATCCAGGACATCGTTCGCCACCATCTCTCCGTCCTCATCCCTTACCGCATTCATTATCAGCACTTCCCTGCCGTCCGGAGCGGTCACTTTCAAGGTATCGCGATGCTCCGCCGCTATTGGTATTTCCAATGGCGGGGAGTCATCCCTGTGCATTTCCAGCTGCGCGGTGACGGCTTCCTTCCTGAGGCTCTCCGCCTTGAAGCGGGAGCCGCAGGAAACAAGCGCCAGGAGCGCAAGGAAAAGCGCAGCACTACATTTCGTATGAAAAAGGCTCGACATCTTCAATAAGGAGTATTCGTTTGGCAAGAACCTCATATGCCGTCCTTTCTATACCGTCGGCATCGGTGTAGCGCTGGCTTCTCAGACGGCCCATCACATATATCTTTCCGCCCTTGGCTATATCGTCAAAAGAAGGCATTCCCCTTCCTTCCCAGGCCGACACGTTATGCCAGGTGTTATCAAAAGATTGTGATAACACCTGTTATAGCAACAGATAGATTATCACAAGTACATTACTGAAGTTGCCCATCACGGTTAATGACGGGCAACTCTTTTGCTTTTTCTCTTTTGATAACGATTATACCAGGCTTTTTAAGTATTCCTTTAGCTTGCTATTTCTTTCCCACGATTTGACCTTCGGCTCGGTTAAGCCAACTTCAGCGTAGGCGTTTTCCAGTGCTTTCCGTTTCTGTTCCGAGTCTGCCCTTGCGTATATCTCAGTAGTTTGTATTGACACGTGTCCTAAGATGTCCCTTATGTAGATCAGATTTACGCCAGCTTGTAGAAGATGCATCGCTCTAGAGTGCCTTAAGACATGAGGGCTGATCTTTTTCGGGACGAGTTCATCATGAAGGAGTTGAGCTTCATGATAGTACTTATTCAAGACATATGTTATTCCAGCGGTAGTCAGTTTTTCTCCCCAGGTATTATAGAAGAGGGGATGTGATTCTCGACCAGGAAGATTTAAGTGCTGCTCATTAAGGTATGTCTCAAGGAGGTGTACGATATTACCGTCCAGAGGGACGATCCTCGTTTTATTCCCTTTACCGTGTATCATAACAACGCTAGGTTTTGACAAGCGCAAAGAGGAGGGAGTAAGGTCTATCAGTTCCTGTACTCTTGCTCCTGTATTATAGAGCAAGGATAACATGGTCAGGTCTCTACGTCCTTTTACGGATGACACGTCGATGGTTTCCAAGACGGATTTGATACCATCTATCGTCAGATAATGGATTGATCCTTGTGGGCCTTTTTTATTCTGGATAGAGCACACCTGTTTCCACTGGGCCATATGCAGAGGGTCCACGTACATCAGATATTTACAGAAGGATTTCATGACCACACATCTGTGATTCCTTGTCCTGACCGTGGCTGATTTGTTGGTTTCCAGCCAGTCCAGGTAGTTCAAGACATTGACCTTATTGACATTAGCCAATGATATTCTATCTGGCTTTATATGATGTTCGTCCTCCAGATATGACAGGAAGAGTGTGAAGGCGTCTCTATATGCCCTTATTGTATTTGTGCTACATCCCTTTTCCTGCACGAGATATCCCATGAAGAACGATTCCAGCACTTTTGCAAAGTCTTTATACTGATCCATTTTTGTGTGCGTTAACGGCATTGTTTATTATAGCATCAAGAGAACAGGAGAGCGGCTCCGTTAGTTTTATTATGTCGGGATACGCCATTTGAGCGAGCCTGAGATAGTATTCCGTGGCCTGGACATCACAATGTCCCATATATACGGCCAACGATGGCAGACAGCAATATGGATCTTTCCCAGAGTTGACCATTTTTATCAAGGCGTGCACGCAAGCAGTATGTCTTAGGTCATGTACCCTGATACCGTGGCGGCCTTGCTGGTGTTCTATCCCGGCATTTCTGCAGATTGCCTTAAAGCGCAATAAGATAGTCCCTGAGTTACATTTTGTCCCATCAGCCTTTATAAAGAAGGGGCTTGACGGGTCTTCTATTCCTCGCTTATGGATTCTGCTCCTATTTTTTATGTATTCTCGTAGTACAGTTTCTAGGGATTCGTTGATTGGGGCGAACCTGTCGCTATTATTCTTGGTGTTTCGTATGACTATGCAATGCTTGTCAAACATGACATCGCGATTCTCTATCCCAAGAGCTTCATTTATTCTAACACCGGTGCTGTAAAGGAGGCGAAGCAATGCCGGCATCACGAGTTGATGGCTGTCTTTCGTATATAGTCGATTCCTCCAGTCATCACATTCTTGGAAGATTCTGGCCATTTCGTCGTACGAGAAGATATACGGAACAAAGGTTCTTTTGCCTGGTTTGGGGAGCCGCGGGATATGACATAGCACCCCACAACCACATAAGTATTTGAGGAACCTTGACATATAAGCCGCCTCGTGATACAGAGTTATCTGGTTTAGTTTGTTCCATCTATCCAACCAGCCCTTGTATATGTCCTCTGACAGGAGTTGATCAGCCTGATAGTTGACCTTCACGAGGTGTTGATCAAAGGTTCGAAGTGCGAACTCAACCAATTTGGGATTCTTCCCTTGAGATTCATATTCGGCAAGGTATGCTCTCATATAAGGAGCAAGGGGACTGACAAAGTCATACTCAATTTTCTCCATACAATATCCCTCCATATTGATTGTAGTACTTACTATCCACCATGGGAACATCAAGAGAACAAGCTAACAGCGAGTTTATGTCAGTATTCAAGTATAGCATCGTTGAACTCGTGAACTCATGACCTAATGCCTCTGATATAACAGGTAGTTCTACCCCGTCATTCAATAAAGTCGATGCCAAGCTATGTCTTAGAGAATGCGGGCCAGCGTGCCTCCCAGATATGTCCGCCCCTGAGTTTATGATCCAACGATGGACACGGGATGTAATTAGGTTCGTCGTGACAGGCCTGTCCGGATATGTATGGCTTACGAAGATATTCTTTATCTCGGTCGGAGGGCGTCCATTTCGGATATAGTCTATTATTGCATTGCCAACATCTTCAAGTAAAGGAAGTGCGACATATATGCCGGTTTTCGATTGTTCTATCTCGATTATGTTCCTGTCCCAGTCAATATTTGAGAACTTTAGAGAACAGATGTCACCCGCTCTTATACCGAGCCGTGAAGCTAGGAGAACCATAGCGTAGTCGCGCTTCCCTACGGCGGTAGATCTATCGATAGAAGACTCAAGCTTTATAACTTCCTGAGGACTATAGAACGACGGAAGCTTTCGACGCTCCTTATAATGTATGTCATCCAGACAACTCTTTTGTTCATAACTGATCAGGTTCTGCTCATACGCAAAGGTTAATAAAGATTTGATTAGTATACGGATTCTACGTTTTTGGAAGTTGGAAGAGTCAATATAACGGACAATAACGTCCCTGGACAGATTTTTTAGTGTGATTTTCTGCGCATGCATACTGACACAGAAGTAGCTTAGATAACTTCTGTATTGCGCAATAGTTGCCGTTCCAACATGACCCTCCATAGACTCAAGTAATGACAGGGCCGTTGAACCGATTTCTCCAGGGAACGAGCGAGTTTTGGGACAAGCTCCGCGCCGGTATATTGTATCGGAAGAAGTGCTCAAGATTAAGTTCAATCGCTTTATAAATTTATGTGCTCGCACCTTGATCCTGTCTTTCCACGACGAGGTTGCAACCATCTTGAGATACTTTTCCCCAACTAATGGCGTGTAATATCGACATGCTGTTTCTGTCATGTATTCAATCAGACGCCTAGCGTCCCAGACATATGCAACAATGACTCTTTCTGAGAAGCCACTTGCAATGAGGACCGCCCTACATCGAGGGATGATCCTTTCTTTTGAGATGTTCTTTTTCATACAATTGTTATCGATAGAGATTATCAAAAGATACGATAAAGAACAAAAAGAAAAAGAGGTGCAGTGCACCTCAAGAATAGCTTGTTATCTAAGTCCTTAACACTGCTGGGCACAACAAGCTGAAAACCATGCAGAGGACACCGGTTTATGTCAAGATTTGATAACAATTGTCTTTGGATAACAGGTGGTTTCTATTACCGGATCCCCGCCCGCTCCCTTATAGACATAATTGGTGGCCACTGTTATCTTAGCCACCCTTTGGCCGTTATAGGTCTGCACCCTGACAGATCCTATGTTGCCCCTAAGTTCAATCTTGTTAATCTGTTCCATAGTTTTAAGTTGTTAGGTTTTTGGCAAAGGAAAGCAAAAAAAACCGGGCAAAAAACGCCCTGGAAGGTATTGCAGGGTAGATTTTTATAAATTTTAAAACGAAAAAGGAAACCTTTAGTTTAAGAGATTTTCCACAAATGAAAAAAGATTAAAAAGTTTTTGATTTTTGAAAAAAAAGAATTTACTTTGCTCCTGAAGATGAAACGAACCTATACATCAGTATGTTGTTGCTGTACCCTTCCTACCGATCGGTACGGAATAACCCGTGTATAGTTTACTATAAAGATTGCGCTATAGGGTCCTGCCGGTCGTAAAGACTTTGGCAGGACTTTTTTAATTGATTATCAACACATTAAATATTACAGTTATGATTTACAATTCTCTTGTTGAGCTTATCGGTAAGACTCCGGTACTCAAGGTTTCAGGTTTTGAAGGACAGCAGGCTGACATCCTGCTCAAACTTGAGTATTTCAACCCTGGCGGAAGCGTAAAAGACCGCATCGCCCTGGCAATGATTGATGATGCAGAGAAGAAAGGTGTGCTTAAACCAGGCGCTACCATTATTGAACCTACAAGCGGAAACACCGGCGTTGGCCTTGCCTGGGTAGGCGCCGCCAAAGGATACAAGGTAGTCCTCACTATGCCGGAGACTATGAGCCAGGAGCGCAGAAGCCTGCTCAAGGCGCTTGGTGCCCGCCTGGTGCTCACCCCCGGCGGAG
>ONSC01000104.1 GCA_900320365.1 uncultured Bacteroidales bacterium | reverse complement strand
CTCTGTCCACAGAAAAGAGTGAGTTGATGTGTGACGGGATCTCAAATGATATCTCAGCTACCATAAAGTGCTTAAATGCGATGGGGGCTTATATCACTATATCTGAAGCCGGAACTGTGAATGAAGCTGCAGCCCAAAATACCGGAAATATGGTGATACATGTTAGTCCTATAAAGAAGATCATCGATCACTCAAATGAAAGAGCGCTGTATGCACCTCTTTTGTGCGGGGAAAGCGGCTCTACACTGCGTTTCCTGATACCCATAGCAGGTGCGCTCGGCATAAAGGCAGCATTTCATATGGAAGGAAGACTTTCAAAAAGACCGCTTGGACCGCTTATTGATGTCCTTTCAGAACATGGGTTGAGCTTTTTTCAGGACGGAGACATATTGTATTGCAGAGGACAGCTTGAGTGCGGGAGCTTTGATATACCCGGTAATATTTCGTCTCAGTATGTATCCGGATTGCTGATGGCATTACCCATGCTGCCCGGGAGCAGTGTTTTAAACGTAACGGGGACAGTGGAGTCGGGTGACTATATAGAAATGACCGTAAAAGCCGTCGAACAGGCGGGCATTCGTTTTGAACGCAATGGCTTTTGTTTTAAGATAGAAGGAAATCAGAGCTTTAAGACGTCCAAATGCCTTGAGGTTGAAAAGGACCTTCGTGTCAGTTATTGCCGACAACACCGCTGGATCATCCCTAAGGAAGTTGTAAGAAAACTGAGGCTCGATGAAAAGGCCCACCCTACGAACAGGCTCATACCTCAACCCTCCGACGAAAATGGCTGAGTAATAAAGATATGCGTCTTTCAACCTCGTATCTTGACCCTGCTTGGCGAATAGACATCTGTACGCCTCAGCGCCGGCTCCGGTATATACGAATAGCTTGTTAGTACGCAGGGGAATCCAATCAAGACGCAAAGGAACCCCGAGATAATGAGCTGACTGATTGACAAAGGATTTGTTTGAATATGTTATTCTTGAGTCGCAAATTGAATAATCCAAGCCGGTACTTATCGAGAACCTGTCCGAAAGAGGAAAGCTTACCGCTATTCCCAGAGTATACGGATGACTGTGTTCTATCTTGACAGGACAAGGTAGTTCCGGCAAGTGTGGATTTTCAATTCCTTGTTGTTTATCATGCGAAATAGAATAACTGTCAATAAAGCTCACGCCATTCTTCGCCAACACCTGCCCACTTGCCTTTTGTAATAATAGCGTCAATGAAGAAGACAAGTCGACCCGCGCGATCCTCTTTCGCGCAGGGCTACTTACAGTTGTCTCCAACCACCATTGACTATTATCATCAACCACTACTGGTTCAACAGGTTCCGAGTGATCGACGTCTGTTGATGGCTCATCCGTCTCCGTCACTTCATCTTCAACAATGGCGACAGTCTCCTGCCGTTTCGATGCGGAAGAAGACCTCACTATAGGCTTCACGATATTGGTTTCGACGATATCTGTGCCCGGAAAGTGAGACTCCGCAAGGCGTGTCTCCGCGACCAATCTTTCCGGAGGAGTATTTGTTTCCATCTCGTCTTTTTGAGCGAAGAAAACTATCGCCAAACTCGCGGCGGCTAGAGGTATGGCACGCAAAGACCACCTCATGATAGTCTTGCGCCGGATATGGCGGTCAAGCAGCCTGCTCATCACTTCCCAATCTTCTTTGGGAACATAAAGCATCTCCGCCTGTGACTTATCCTTGAATATGTCCACCCAGTCTGCCATCACTCAATGCCTTTAAAATACTCTAATATCATGACTACCAGTTCTTTCCGTGCTTTTGACAAAATCGAGGAAGAACCGTTCTCTGTTATCCTTAGAAGCTCCGCTATCTCTTTATGGGAATACTCTTCCATATAAAACAAATTGAACACAGTGCTTTTAATTGGAGAAAGGCGGGAAAGCATTTTGGCAAGCACATCAAAAGGGAGTTCAGTTATCTGCTCGATGGATGGCTCCGGCTCTTGACCGTCATTTTCCGTCAATATGGTCAGGTTCTTCCGTTTTTCCAACTTCTTTGTATCTAGAATCATATTGATCGCAACCCTTGTCATCCATCGGAGAAGCGAGCCTTCCCCATCCGGATGAAAACGATCCATTCTGTCATAGATCTTCAGCATGGCCTCATGAAGATAATCCATAGCGTCTCCACCGTCAACAGAGTACCTATGGCAGACTGACAACAGTCTGTCGGCATATTTCTCATATATCAGACGAAACCCCTCTTTCCTGTTCCGTTGGAACACTTCGAGAATCCTCTCGTCTGACATCGCTCTGTCACCTTTCTCTTTCAATCCACCTTTATAACGACGTATATCCAGAAATCCGTCAAAAATAATCATTTGTTTTTTTGACGGATTCACCCACCATCGTCGTTATATGTTCAGAAAGACAAAATCAGGTTCAAGAGAAAAAACACGTTATTATGAAAAAGGTATTTGTTATATTAGCCGCTATGACGGTCTGCATGGCTTCTTGCAGCTTATTTGATGACGAATTCACGGATCCTGGCTCTGACGAGTATTCTGAAAGATTTGCTTCCGATGAATGGAATGCATTAATACCTAACACAATACCTGTACCCGTAGGTGATCAGACAGTAGTGATTAAGGATCGGCTCTTTCCCGATGAGGGTGTATTGTATTTTTCCGATAATGGCGAGACTGCCAGTATCTGCTTCGAGTCTGTGATAAGACCTGTCAAAGAGTATCCGGACGTTACCGGATTTGACGGGTACGGACACACCGTAGCTTTATCCATTGAGAATATTCCTGTGAAAAAATCCAGTAATGGAGGTCTCCGGTTCAGCAGGAAAACACAGGCCGCGACCCTATCAATCGGTAAGTGGGCATGCGATGTTATACTCTTAAATAAAACAAAAGACTGCAAAGTCCGTATTTCGGGAGAACTTAAGCCATCAAAGACTGACAAAACCATTTATTGCCAGGACTTTGGAGACGTCCCGGCGAATTTATCAGGAGATCTCACAATAAAGATAATAACTCCTGATAATACACATATCTCTCTTCAGTATAAAAACCTAGCCCAAATAGCCCGAGATATGACAATGCTCTATTTGTGACCGTATGACACATTCATCCAGGTCTGGTACTTGTAGAAATCGAACGGCGGTTCGCCGTAGAGGTAGTGGTTCTTGTATTTCTGGCCGGCGGTCTCATATTCGATCAGCAGAACTCCTTGACCCTCAGGGATTGGCAAACCTGCCACGAGGGAGCGGCCGTTGGCTCCGACGCTGAACTTCCCCTTAAAGACAACCTTGCCGCTCCCGACATCGGTCACCTTCACCTTGCCTTCCACCGGCTCCATGGAGTCGTTGACGGCCTTCAATGGAAGAACCCCGCCCTCCGGATCGTTGATCAGCACGCAGACTGTCCTTTGGGCGTTCCATAAATAGCTGTAAGCAAGCTTCTTGGAGTTGTAGTAGTCCACAATGGCATCTGAGACTATCGGCCAGCCGTCGCGCACATTCCACCAGATCATGCCGGTACGGTCGAACTTAGCACCCCTGAATTTCTCCACGAAATACTTCATAGCCTCAGCCTGTGTGCTCTGCGAAGCCGCCACAAAGTCGTCCAAAGTCTTGGGACGGAAACCGAACAACAGGTTTATCTGCTTGGTCATCAAGTCGTTCCTTCCAACGAACTCATCGAAGAATGGTACAGGCCGGACAGATTTGGTCAGCCACTCCGTGTTCCACTCGCCGTCTTTAGTCCAAGGATAGCGGCAGCCCTTGGTGAACATCTTCTCGATGGATTCTATATTGGGAGCGCCATGGTAGCCAATCTCGCTCACGAATATGGCCTTGGCGTCCTTGTAGAACGGATCCTTATAGTAGCCGCGGGGACCCCATAGGTGATCCTGAGGTAGGTCGGAGCGCTGGCAACCGTTCTTGAAAGCCTCCTCGCTGAAATACGGCGAGCTCGGAAGATATGGCCTTGTGGGATCAAACTCGTAAAGGACCTCCGGAATCATCTTCCGGCTGATCACATCCTTGTTAGGATCGATATGGAAGGTCGGCAAAGTCCAAAGCAGGGAGTTGTCATTCTCATTATTTCCAGACCATATCGCCAAAGAAGGATGGCTCCTGAACTTCAGGACAACTTGCTTGATCTCTTCCCGTACCTTGGATACAAATGCCTGATCCTGAGGGTATATGATTCCGGCCATCGAGAAGTCCTGCCATACCATGATTCCCTCACGGTCACAACGGTCGTAGAACGGAGTGTCCTCATAGACATTGCCGCCCCAACAGCGGATCATATTGCAGTTGAGATCCACGACCATGTCCAAGGTGCTATCCACCCATTTGGCGTCACGGCTGTGGAAACCGTCAAGAGGCACCCAGTTAGTTCCACGGACATAAATCCTCTCCCCGTTGACATAGAAGCAGAACTCTCCCTTGCCGTTCTCGTCAATCATCTCGCTCCGGTCCAGCCTCACCGTCCTGAAACCGACTTTGCGGGTATCAGACGCAAGAACCGTCCCGTCCTCATCGATCAAGGTCAGGGTGCCATCGTACAATGCGGGCTCTCCATAACCCTTCGGCCACCACAAGTCGGCTTTATCCAGCTTGAACTCCGTCCTCCAGGCGTACGTGGGAAGTAGCCTCTCGTCCTCATAAGCGACTTTCCCGTTTCTCTCCAGCTTGACGTTAAGTCTCACCTTATCAATCTTCGAGGCCGGGTATTTGATTTGGATGTCAACAAAGGCCGAGACTTCCCCTGTCGCAGGGTTCGTGTCCACAGTGACCCAATGCACATTGTTGATAGTCACCGGGTTCTGGACGATCAGAGAGACATCCCTCCATAGACCGGCGCTCACAAGACGGGGCATGATGTCCCAGCCATAGCAATGCCTTGGTTTGCGTATCCACACCGATTCCGTGTAATGCCTGAAACTGTAGGTCCCGACAAGATACTTCTGAGCCTCAAGTACAGCGGAACGAATGATGACCTGAAGGTTGTTTTCCCCCGTCTTGATTATATCCGTGATGTCATATTTATGGGCGATCATGGCGTCTTCGGCGGATCCGACCTTCTGCCCGTTAAGCCAGATGTCCGCCAGGCAGTCTATTCCCTCAAAATCCAAGATAACCCTCTGTCCTTTAGATATTTCCGGAGCATTGAAGCTCTTGCTGTACATCCATTGGCAGAATTCGTACGGCCTGAGGTCATAGATGTTGTTCCCGATCTCAGGATCCTTGATCATCCCAGCCGCCAGCAAATCCAGCTCAACGTTGCCGGGAACTGTCGCCGTGAGCTTGGTGGTCTTCAAAGCCGCCACTTCAGAAGGGTCTGTGACAGCCACGTCTTCCTGCGGCCAGAACTCGAGATTCCATTTGCCGTTAAGGGATATCTTTTCTTGGGCAAAGATGCTCTGGCTCACGGTCAGGAGCAATGCCATGGTGGAGAGAATAAACGATCTTCTCATGGTTATTGGTTTGTATATTCTTTGTTCAGTTCCTCAAGAATGGTCTTCGCCAAAGCCGGGGAGACCATGGTGGACAGGTCCTCAAGAGAGGCGGCGGCAATACGGGCCACCGATCCGTAATGCATCAACAGACGGCTCTCGGTCTGCTCTCCGACACCCTTTATTCCTCTCAGGGCGCTCTGGATTTGCCCCTTGCTGCGGAGTGAGCGATGGAAGGTGATTCCGAAGCGGTGAGCCTCGTCCCTAATCTGCATCAAGACCTTGAGAGCGTGGGAGTTGCGGTCGAGGAAAAGGGGATATGGATCGTTGATGCGGATCACCAGCTCCATCCTTTTAGCCAAGCCGACAACCATAAGCCTGTCAAGCAGACCAAGCTCAGCGAGGGCCTGCCTGGCGAACTCCAACTGCCCCTCACCTCCGTCTATCACGACAAGCTGCGGCAGATCATCAGGAGCCTCATTCAGCATCCTTGAATATCTCCGGTTCACGACCTCCTTCATGGAAGCGAAGTCGTTGGCTCCAATTACAGTCTTGATCTTGAACTTGCGGTAGTCTTTCTTTGAAGGTACCCCATCCCGGAAAACCACGCAGGAGGCCACAGGGTTCGTGCCCTGGATGTTGGAGTTGTCGAAGCACTCTATGTGCTTAGGTAACTCTTTCATTCCTAGCGCCTTCTGGAGATCTTCCATGACTATGCGTTTGTATTCGTCCGGATCGGTCCTTTCCTTCTGCTTCAAAGCGTTGAAATGGTATTCCCGGGCGTTCTTGGCGCTTAACTCAAGAAGGGACATCTTGTCGCCCTTGACCGGAATCTTGAACTCGACACCATCTATCTCCACATCCGGAAGGAAAGGAACAATCACTTCTTTCGCCAACGCCCCGAACTTGGACTCGATCTCGGCGATGAAAGCGCTGAGGACGGAAGCCTGTTCTTCCTCTATATTCATCTTGAATCCGAGATTCAGGGACTGTATAACAGAGCCTCCCCTGACTCTCAGGAAATTGCCGAAAGCCTCGCTTCCGTCGAAAATCAAGGAAAAAACATCACAAGAAGCGTCTGACGCAGAAGAGATTATGGATTTGGAATAATGCTTCTTAAGGGCGTCTATCCTGTTCTTGAACACTTGCGCATCCTCGAAACGAAGCTCTGAGGCGGCCTCTTTCATAGCTGCCTCATATTCCCGGATGATGTCGTTGACACCTCCTTTGAGAAGGCGGGTGATCTCAGCTATCCAAGAGGAATACTCCTCCCTGCTCACCGCACCGACACAACAGCCTTTGCACCTTCCGATATGCATCTCGAGACATGGGCGGAACTTCCCTCTCAACACGCCTTCCCCCGTTATCTTCAATTTACAGGAACGGAGAGGATAGTTTTTCCGGAAAAACTCGAGGAGATAGTTGGCATGGGTCACGGAACTATATGGTCCATAATAAGTTCCGCTCTTACGGTCAACTCTTCTTGTCAGGAAAACCCTAGGGAATTCCTCGTTGGTGACAACTATCCATGGATAGGTTTTCGAATCCTTGAGGAGAATGTTATAATGGGGCTTGTACTGCTTGATCAGGTTGTTCTCCAGAAGAAGGGCATCCGCCTCTGAATCCACCACGGACTCTCAGGCGGCACGAAATATTGAGCCACCCTCTTGTGGAGATCTTTAGCCTTCCCCACATAAATCACCTTCCCCGAGGAATCGTAATAGCGATAAACCCCCGGGGAATGTGGAAACAGGGAGATTTTCTCCCTGACAGTGAGATTATTACCGTCCAAGATTACTTGACGGGCTTGACATGCTTGGCCACCTCAGCCTCAATGTCGTCCCCGCGGAGATCCCTCTTGACGATGGTTCCGTCAGGACCGAAGAGAATGATGTGAGGAATGCCGTCAATTCCGTAAATGTTGGTCGGAATCCTTTGAGCATCGATAATCTGGTTCCAGACTATACCCTGCTTCTTCGCGGACTCGATGGTGTCCTCTTTCTTATCCCAGACAGCGACACTCAGAACATCGAATTCAGGACCTGCATACTTCTGATAGACATTCTTGATGTTCGGCATCTCAGCCTTGCACGGTCCGCACCATGACGCCCAGAAGTCGACGAGGATGTACTTGCCCTTACCGATAAAGTCGGAGAATTTCTGATTACCGACGGTGAAATCAGTGAACATCTGTCCCTCGGCGGTCTTTTTACGGGCGGCGACAGATTTAGATATCGTCGCGATGGAAGGAACAGAGGCCAGGACGGTGTCAATCGTCGTGAGGACCGAGTCCATCTGATCGTTGGAGAGCAAATAACGCAGATTCTCAATCGCCGAGACGGCGGTCAGGTTGTCCTTATTAGCATCCACGGTGGAAAGGCAGAGCTTCCTGACATCATTCTGGAAAGCGTCGTAAAGCTTATCCTCAGTCGCATCATCCTTAGCGGCCTCAATCTGAGGCTGGTAAACCCCCTGAATATCCTGCATGGACTTGTTGAAGGCGTCGTACTTAGCCTGGACAGAGAGCTTGGGATACTTGGAAACAACTTTGAGGGTCTTGTCCTCGTTGAAGGAAAGTGTCAAAGGAGTTCCATCAGAGACGAAGCTCGCAGTGATATTACCGGCCTTCAACTTAGCCAATGCCGTGAGGCACTTAGGAACCTCTGCTTTGAATTGTCCGTTCTGAACGGTGATGCTCCTGCTGTAATTCAAAGGCTTGATGCTGATGTTTACCATCTCGGGAGCATCGGCGCCCAAATTACCAGTTACTACTGTCTGGTCAGAGACTTTCGGACCGCAACCCGCTATCATAAGCGATAAGGCGGCCACCAAAATAATCGATCTTGTCTTCATTTTTCGTTTTATATGATCTACTTCTTGTCACCAAGGTCGAGGATCCTGACATTGCGGATCTTAAGTCCCTCTCCATGGCCACAGAAGGAAACATATCCCTTCTTGTTGAACATTCCGGGATGATTCCTGTGATCCACGGTGTAGGGGTTGGTTCCGCTGCCGTCGGGAGCCACATTGTGACCCTTGCAGGCGGTACGGATATTCCCGTCCACAATAACCTCTCCATTGACAGTGACCTTAATGCGGTCTCCCTCAACCCTAATCTCCTCAGTGCTCCACTCTCCGAGAGGTTTATGTTTGATCCTCTTGGCCGGTATTACTCCATAAACCGAGCCATGAACTTGGTATTCGCGTAAATTCGCATACATTGGTGCGTCATGATCGAGAATTTGTACCTCGCACATGGCGTCATAAGCGGCGTCTACACCCATAGGAGTACGGACTCCGACTCCATTGTTGACTCCCTCACGGAGGAAGCAGAACTCGAAGCGATAGACGAAGTTGCGGTATTCCTTTTTGGTGTAGAGGTTGCCCGTGCTGCCATAGTTGGCTGACACATAGATGGTTCCATTGACAGGAATATACCCTTCAAGATCACCCTGCCACTTGTCGAGATTTGTTCCGTCAAACAGCATCTCAAAGCCCTGCTTCTTCTCCTCAGCGGTGAGCTGGGAAGGTGTGAAAGGCTTAGCCTTCTCAAGGACCTGGTTGATCTCGTCAATAGCGTAACCATCATCGGCGCCACCGGCGGCCTTGAAGATGGTCTTGGCCTTGTCAAGATTGGACTTCAATGTATTGTAATCAATCTCCTCTTTTGTCTTGGAAGCGATGTTGCGGATCGCTCCGGCGGCGGCGTAAGCGGCATCCTTGTCGTCAAGATACTTGCCGGCAAGCAGGAAGGATTTCATAGTGGGAATATTAGCCAACGTCTTCAAAGCCAGATCCTTGATCCCTTTGAGTTTGGTGATGCCGAGAACCTCTCCGAGAGAAGCGCGCTTCTTTTCGGGATTGGTCTCGAACTGATCAAGCAATGAGATGTAACGAGGAAGGACGGATTCCTGCTTTCCAGGGTTGTTCTTCGCGGCATCGAGAAGAACCGGTGCTGCCTTGAAATTATCCATGAGAGCGAGGGCGGAAAGCGCCTGGTCGTTACCGGCCTTCCAAGCATCAGCGAGATCGGAGACAGCCTCATCGGTGCCAGTGGATGCCAAAACAGGGTAGAAATTAGCCACATTCTTGGCCGCCTTCATCAACCCGCTTACTTTGGAATACTGATCGGCGGGAGTAAGCGTGTGAATAGCGGACTCGAGAGCATCCTGATAACTGTTGACAACGTCCTTGTCCTTGGCGGCGTCAAGAAGGCCTCCGACCTTAGCGATGTCACCGACCCCGGTGAAGTTAGACAAAGCTGTCGTCGCCAATTTGGAAATACCTTTGTCTGAGGAGTTTATCATCGAGAACACGATCGGGGCCACATTCTTCATCTTCCTCGAGGAAGCGAGATCCATCAGATTCTTGACGGCGGTCAAATCGTTACCTGCAAGTTTCTCGGTCAATGCGGCTGCGACATCATCCTTGATGTCACCCTTGAATGACTTAAGGGCGGTCAAAGCCTCGAGACCGTTCTCCCCGCCAAGCTGGCCAATAAGGGCCTTCGCAGCGGCCGATCCACCAATCTTTCCGGCGGCGGCGATGGCGGCCTTTGCCACCTCACCACCATCACCGATGGCGGAGTTCACTATGTTGGCAACAGAGGATATCTTATTGTTGCCAAACCAGTTGAGCACATCGACCTTGGCGTCAGGGGCGAGCTTTTTGAACTTACCAGTGAGAACCGGGACAAGAGCGGAGGCGCCAAGGATCTTCGTGGCGTTGCTAATCACTGAGTTCCTGAATATCTTGTCGTCGCTCTTGAGAGCGGAAGCGACAGTCTTCAAAGCCTTCGCAGGCTCCGCGTTCATCAAAGACCAGGCGGCCAGGCACTTCTCATGGGTGGCGCCGGACTTGAGGAGGGCCTTGGCTTCCTTGACGGGCATCAAAGCCTCGGCTTCGGGAGCCACATAGTCGCCAAGCATCCTCTGGAGGGAGGTCAGCAACTGCTTGTTATAGGTGTCAGAGCAAGTGGCGGCGGCGTCCTGGAGTCCCTTGAGCACATCAGCCTTCTTGGCGGAATGGGCGGGGTCGTTGACGTATGAGACCAAGCCCTGGAGGGCATATTCATAAATAGCGTTCTTGACGCCATCACCGGCGGGCTTCATGAGTTTAGCCACCTCCACGATGGACTGGGGAGCAGCCGCGGCCAGGTCACCCATCTGGGTGGCAAAATCCGAGCTGTTCTGAGCCGGCATGGCGGCCAGTACATCAGCGACTATGGTCTGAACGGTCCTCTGCCTGGCGTCCTGAGCATACATGGACACCGAGAGGGCCAGAAGAATCAATATCGAATATATCTTTTTCATACTTCAATCTGGTTTTAAATTGACCAAGGTCCGCGCATGGGCTGGTTGATCAGCAAGTTGGCGGCATCGTCGTTAATGAACATCTGCTTGTCGGGGTCAAAATGGAGAGTCCTTCCGAGACGGAGGGCGCATGAACCCATGTTGACAATCGTGCAGCTATGGTGGCCGTTCTCCTCATTGAGGGCGAACTTCTGGCGATTCTTGACACAGTCTAGGAAGTCGACCTGGCGAGGCTCCGGATCCGGAAGCTCGTTGATGACGTCCATGACATTGGGGATGGTGCACTCGAAGCCTTTGTAGACCTTCCCGTTAGGACCCTCAAGATACGGGACCTTGCCGGAACTCTCGAAACCCTCACCCTCAAGGATGATCTTGCAGCCATCGGCGTAGGTGTAGGTGATGCTTCTCCAAATCCCCACGGCGTCGGGATGCTGCTGGGGAGCGTCCACCTCAACCTTGACAGGAAGGTCATTATCCTTGCCCAGGAAGTACTGGACCGGATCGATATAATGCTGACCCATATCTCCGAGACCACCGGACTCATAGTCCCAATAGCCACGGAAACTCTGGTGCACGCGGTGAGGATGGTACGGCTTGACCGGAGCAGGTCCGAGCCACATGTCATAGTCCAGCTCTTTCGGAACCGGCTGAGGTACAAGATTTTCCTTTCCTGTCCAATAGAACTTCCAGGCAAATCCGGTCGCTCCGGAAATCCTCACGGTGAGAGGCCAGCCGAGAAGTCCGCTATCGACGAGTTTCTTCAGAGGCTCAACCGTAGTGCCGAGGCCATAGAATGTGTCCTTGAAACGGAACCAGGTGTCCAGGCGGAAGATGCTGCCATACTTGTTGACCGCCTCGACCACCTTCTGGCCCTCACCAATGGTCCTTGTCATCGGCTTCTCGCAGAAGATGTCTTTCCCTGTCTTGGCGGCCTCAACGGCCATAAGGCCGTGCCAATGGGAAGGAGTAGCGATATGGACGATGTCCACATTGGGGTCATGGACCAGATCCCTCCAATCATGATAGGACTGGAGCTTGGTACCGAACCTTTCCTCTCCTTTCTGGAGAGCGTTGTCAAGGTGCTTCTGGTCAACATCGCAGACAGCCACGAGACGGCAGCGCTCATCGCTGGCGAAGTGGAGGTTGCTCATACCGATACCACCGACACCGATGATACCGCGGGTCATCTGGTCGCTCGGCGCCACGAATTTGCTGGAGGAGTCGCCCATCTTGCCGAACACCTCGCGGGGAAGTATCGTCAAGGCGCCGATTCCGAGACCAGCTTTCTTGATAAAATCTCTTCTGGATTGTGCCATAATTAATTATGTTATTGAGTTTTAGTTTTTACAACAATATCAGCGCTAAATTAATAAAAACCGTCGAATATGTCAACCGCTAATCAGAGTTTCACATCCACGAATATCGGCAAGTGGTCAGACGCCACCTCCACATCTCCACTCTGGAGTTTAACAGGGACATCAGAGCCGACCAGTGTATACTTCGCACCATTCCTCAAGGCGAGAATAAAGTCTATGCGCTCATAAGGATTGTGGGCGGAGAAAGTGTTCTTCCCGCAAGATAGCACATCCCACTCTTTCTCCAATTCTTTCAGCACATCACTTCCAGCGGTGGAGTTCATATCCCCGGCCAAAAAGACAGGCTTTTTTGATTTGGCATATCTCACGGCCAAGGCCTCGTTGATAGTTTTCGCCTGGACAACCATAGATGGCATGTCTTTGTAGTCAAGGTGGGTGGTCGCAAGGACATACCTCTTTGTCTCAACAACTCCGCAAGCCCTTGGTTCTGTGCCGTTTCCCTTGGGTAGAGGGATAGTGAAAGAATCAAGGATCTTATCCGGGACAGTTATTCCCACCCCGTAGGCTCCACCGGCGTAAGGCATGGCACGGCTGAAGCGATATTCCCAGCCGCCTATCGCCTCGGCGAAATCAGCCAGCTGGTAATTACCGTGACGGGTGGTGCAACTGTCCAACTCATTGAGAGAAAGAGCGTCCGCCCCTATCTCACTCATCATCGCGGACACCATCGGAATACTGTTCTCAAGCTCTTTTGAGAATACCCCGACATTGTATTGAACTATACGGGTGACACCTTTCGACTTGGGGTAGACATCGTTCACTGACGGTCTAGCCGTCTTGCCACCGCAGCCACAAAGAACCCCGATGGCTAAGAGAATGAATATGACTGTATTCCTATTCATGACGCACATGGTTATCACCCATAAAGTTACCAAAAAAAAGAAAAACCGGCACACTCGGTACCGGTCTTTCTTAATTACGAAGGATAAACCTTACTCGGCGCTCCTGGAGTCACGACGAGGGGTGCGGCCACCACGACGGTCGCCACGGTCTCCACGACGGTCACCCCTGCGGTCTCCGCGGTCATTCCTAGGACGTCCGGCGCCCTGGGCGTTGGCGGCTGAAGGGGCGTTAGGAGTAAGATCCTGCTTCCCGTAGCGCTCACCGTTGCAGATCCACACCTTGATTCCGAGGCAACCGACCTTGGTGCTGGCGATAGCCAGAGCATAGTCGATGTCAGCGCGGAAAGTGTGAAGAGGAGTACGGCCTTCCTTGAACATCTCGCTGCGAGCCATCTCAGCGCCACCGACGCGGCCGCTGATCTGAACCTTGATGCCTTCGGCTCCAACCCTCATGGCGGAGGCGATAGCCATCTTGATGGCCCTACGATAAGAGACACGACCCTCAATCTGACGGGCGATGCTGTCGGCCACGATGTGGGCGTCAACCTCAGGCCTCTTAACCTCGAAGATGTTGATCTGGACATCCTTCTTGGTGACCTTCTTGAGCTCTTCCTTAAGCTTGTCAACCTCCTGTCCGCCCTTTCCGATGATGAAACCAGGCCTTGCGGCGTGGATAGTCACGGTGATGAGCTTGAGGGTTCTCTCGATGACGATCTTGGAGATGCTAGCCTTCGCGAGACGGTTGGTCAAGTACTTACGGATCTCATAATCCTCGGCGATCTTCTCGGCGTAGTTGCCGCCACACCAGTTGGAGTCCCATCCACGGGTGATACCGATTCTGTTGGAAATAGGGTTAGTTTTCTGTCCCATAATTAATTCTCCTCTACTGTAGCGGGTTTGACATCGAGAATGATGGTGACATGGTTCGAACGCTTGCGGATCCTTCCGGCGCGGCCCTGAGGGCAGGGACGGATTCTCTTGAGCGTACGGCCTTCGTTCACCATGATGGTCTTGACATAGACATTACCGTTGTCCAACTCCTTGCTCTTGTCAGGGTTCTTGGCTTCCCAGTTAGCGATAGCGCTGCGGAGAGCCTTCTCGAGCGGAATTGACGGATGCTTCTTCGAGAAATGAAGAAGGTCAAGCGCGCGGTTCACTTCCACACCTCTCACAGTGTCGGCCACAAGGCGCATCTTGCGAGGAGATGTAGGCACATCGTTAAGCTTTGTTATAGCGGTTTGCTTCTTGGCTTCCTTAAGTTTCTCAGCCATTAATCTTTTACGAGCTCCCATAACTTAAATCTCCTTAAATGATTACTTATTGTTGCCCGAATGGCCTTTGAAAGTTCTGGTAGGGGCGAATTCGCCAAGCTTGTGTCCGACCATGTTCTCAGTAATGTAAACAGGAATGAACTTGTTCCCATTATGAACTGCCACTGTATGGCCGACGAAGTCAGGGGAGATCATGCTGGCGCGGGACCAGGTCTTCACGACCTCCTTCTTCTTGCTACCATCATTCATAGCAAGAATTCTCTTCTCCAGGGCTTCCTGGATGTACGGTCCTTTTCTTAATGAACGACTCATAATCTTGATTTCTGTTTAATTACTTCTTCTTCCTTCTTTCGATGATGAACTTGTTGGAGGCAGCCTTAGGATTACGTGTCTTGTAACCCTTTGCAGGCAGACCCTTGCGTGAGCGAGGGTGTCCTCCGGAGGCGCGGCCCTCTCCACCTCCCATAGGGTGGTCGTGAGGATTCATGACGACTCCACGGTTGTGAGGCCTGCGGCCCAACCAGCGGCGACGTCCAGCCTTTCCATGAGATTCAAGATTGTGGTCACCATTACCGACGGTACCGACGGTAGCGCGGCAAGAGGTAAGGACCATCCTGGTCTCACCCGAAGGGAGACGAAGGATAGCGTAGTTTCCCTCGCGGGCCGCCAGCTGGGCGAATGTGCCAGCAGAACGGGCCATAGCGGCACCCTGTCCGGGACGAAGCTCGATATTGTGAACGAGCGTACCGACAGGAATCTCAGCGAGAGGGAGACA
>ONSC01000048.1 GCA_900320365.1 uncultured Bacteroidales bacterium | reverse complement strand
ATGCCATGGATAAATATGGCTCCGACAAACCTGACGTGCGTTTCGGAATGACCATCCACGAGATCACTGATAAGGTCAAGGGCAACGGATTTTCCGTCCTTGATGACGCCGCCTATGTCGGCGCGATCGCTGTTCCCGGTGGCGCTGAATATACCCGCAAGCAGATTGACGAGATCACCGAGTGGGTCAAGAGGCCTCAGGTTGGTGCCAAGGGCTTGATCTACATCAAGTTGAACGCTGACGGCACTGTCAAGTCTTCTATCGATAAGTTCTACACTCCCGAGCAGCTTCAGGCTATAGCCGAGGCTGTCGAGGCGAAGACCGGCGACATCGTGTTCGTGATGAGTGGCCCGGAGAAGCGCAAGGTCCAGACTATGCTGGGTGTCCTGCGTCTTGAGATGGGCGGCAGACTCGGCCTCAGGGACCCCAAGGTGTTCGCTCCGCTTTGGATCGTGGACTTCCCGCTGCTTGAGTGGAGCGAGGAGGACGGCCGTTTCTACGCTATGCACCATCCTTTCACCGCTCCGAAACCCGAGCACATGGATCTCTTCTATTCCGACAAGAAAGAGGATCTCGAAAGGGTTTGTGCCAACGCCTACGACTTTGTGCTGAACGGAAACGAGCTCGGTGGCGGATCGATCAGGATCCACAACGCTGATGTCCAGAAGAGGATGTTTGAGGTTCTCGGAATAGGCCCTGAGGAGGCTGAATATAAGTTCGGCTTCATCATCCACGCTTTCCAGTACGGAGCCCCGCCTCACGGAGGTCTTGCCTTCGGATTCGACAGGGTCTGCACCCTGTTCGCCGGCAAGGAGAGCATCCGTGACTTTATCGCTTTCCCGAAGAACAACCAGGGACGCGACGTGATGATTGACTCCCCGTCACAGATCGATCGGATCCAGCTCGACGAGCTCGGCATCGACATCAGACCTGCCGCAGAGTAGAAGCCGTTTTTCGGTAATATTTGATTAATAACACTTTATGAAAAATGGGTAGACAAATAATCTACCCATTTTTTGTATCTTGCACTGTTTCAGTTACTTCTGAAAAACGGCGAATTCCCTGATGAGGGGTTCGTTCTTATAACTGTCGATGACCAGCTGCAAAGAGGAGACTTCGACAGGATCGAAGCGGGCGATGCGCTTGTGACCTATGTTGGTTCCGGAGCAGAGCAGGGCAGTGGAGCCATCGGGTTTGACACCCTCCAGATGCCAGGTCAGAACCCGCTCACCCTCAGAGATTTCCTCCTGAAGAATGACTCGGTCGACAACAGTTGAGGAAGGAAGGCTCAAAACCAGTTTGGAGCCCTTGCCCTTAGTCTCGGCAAACGGAGTTCCATAGCTCTTGCGGATCGCCTCGCCATATTCCTCGGCCAATTTGACATCGGCGTCGGGAATCAAGCCCCGGCGGTCGATCACAAGTCCGAGCAGCATGTTTGTGTTACGTCCTACGCTGGTCTCGTATTTCTCCATGAGCTCATCAAGGGAATACAATGTGTCATCCTCTCCTTCATGCCACATCCAGCCTCCTCCGAAAGAGCTCTGCCTGCGAAGAGTGAAATCTGACTCTCCAGGGCACCAGAACGGGGCGTCGGGCCGGCCGTTGAGGCCGTCCACGACAAGCACTCCGTCGGAGTTGGTCGTGGAGTCGGCTGTCGCCCAGCAAGGATCCGGGGCAGTTCCGAGCTCATTTCCGACCCAGCGGATGAGATTCTCATGACCGTAAGGCCCTTGGAAAGCGATGGCGTTCGGCTGTAGTTTCTGGACAAGAGGCAGCACATCAGCACCACCCTCTTTGGGAGTCAGGACTCCGCCATCGAACCAGATCTCGAAAAGCTCTCCGTAGTTGCTCCACAACTCGGTCAACTGCTTTGCCACCACGGCATTATAATCAACCTGTGAGACAGGCCCACCTTCCTTGGTTATCCCCCTGTCAGTGTGGAGATAGCCGTTAGCATTGGTGTTGGCGTAGATTCCTGGCTTGATTCCGTATTTCTTGCATGATGCCACGAAATCAGCCACGATGTCGCCCTTGCCGTCTTTCCAGGGGCAGTTTTTGACGCTATAATCATGTGCCTCGGTCGGCCAGAGGCTGAACCCGCTGCCGTGTTTGGCCACAAGGACAGCGTACTTAGCTCCAAGCTTCGAGGCAGTCTCCAGCCATTGATCGGTGTCGAGTTCGGTGGGATTGAACACGCTGGCGTCGGGGTGTGATCCGTAGTTTCTCCAGTTATACTCAGGGACATAGACTTGCATGTCGAAATGGATCAACACGCCGATTTCCGCTTCGGCCCAGTCTTGCTGGATCTTGTTCGGGCGCACGATGTGGGTGTCAGGCACACCAGCTGTCATGAGCGCTTTAAGCTCATCGAGATACTTCTGGTAAACTCCTCTAGG
The DNA here is from genome assembly GCA_900320365.1 of uncultured Bacteroidales bacterium. GTDB lineage: Bacteria > Bacteroidota > Bacteroidia > Bacteroidales > UBA932 > Cryptobacteroides. The sequence continues at coordinate 11,827 of ONSC01000048.1, read as the reverse complement.
AGAGCATCTATGGTCCTTGCAGATGGATGCGGCCATTCCCACGACTTCGCCCATCATTCCGCCGGTACGCATAACCCTGATCGTGCCGAGTGCGGCATGGGTCACACTGATGTCACGCCCGGCCATCATAAGGTTGTCTATATTCCTGGAATACAGGCACCTGTAAGGCACGGCATATTCGTTATGACGCTTGGTGACGCTGGTGGCCCGGAAAGGCTCCTCACCTTCCATTCCCGGCTCAGGCTTCGGATAGTGAAGGTCCATTCCCCAAGTCGCGGTGAATGAGGCATCATCGTACTCGACATTGCCAGTGATGTCTTGCTCTTTCAGTATCACGTCACCCATCAGGCGGCGTGACTCACGCTTGCCGCCGATGGCGGCCACCCACTCAAGCCGCTTATCTTTAAACTCTTCTTTGTGCTCGGGACTGTTTTTGAGGTAGGCCCAGTTGCCATAGACAGCCCTCAGGCCATGGTCCCTGATCCTCTCTATCTCCTCGATCTGGTCCCTTCCGAGGCCGGTCTCCCAATCCCAGTCGCCTTGCACGATCGGGATGCAAGTAGAGTCTGTGAACTGGATCGCCCAAGGGCATTCGGGGAACTCGTCTCCCGGGCAGTCTGAGGCGAACCACTGGACGGAAGTGCCCATAGTCAGCATGTCAGCCTGGTCGGGTGCCTGCGTCTCGCCTGTCTCAGCCTTGCTCTCACGGCCCATCCGGTAGTCGGCCCCAGCCATGAAACCGAGGTTGGCGTCACCGGTGCAGTCAGCGAACAGGCGGCCCTTCAGGACAATCTCCTCGCTCGTGAATATGTCCTTGGCGACAATCGAGCGGATCTTCCCGCCCCGGGTCTTGGCAGAGATGGCCTGCTTGCTCAGGAATAAGGTGATATTCGGCTCATTCAGAACGGCTTCCAACTTCATGTCATCCTCGTAGTTGGATGCCGGTCCGGCATTGTGTATCATCTTCTCCGGATGCTTTTTCAAGACATCAAGAATGTGCTTGCTCCTAGGTGTGTCGGGATTCTGCAGCGCCTCGTGGTTGGTCCAGTGGCCGATTCCGCCGATCTCATCCATCAAGCGTCCGAGTTGCGGGTACGGTTCCTTGTAAATGAGTCCGGACAAGCCGACCCTGACCTCTGAGGAGTTGTTCCCTCCAAGAACCGGACGGTTTTGTACCAAGGCAACCTTGCAGCCAAGCCGGGCGGCAGTGATGGCAGCGCATATTCCCGCGATACCTCCGCCGACGACAACGAAGTCGTATTTGCCGGCTTTCACAGGTTTCTTGATCCCCAGCGCTTTACGCCTGAAAGCAGCATCTGGATCCGGAGCCGGGGCGGCTAAGTCCTTTGTCAGGTAGATGGCGTCGCAGCGTCCTTCGAACCCGGTCAGGTCATGGAGGGCGATCTTGTTCTCACCTTTAGACAACTCGACCTGCCCGCCGTCCTGCCAGGCCCATTCCTCTGATTCTGTGCCGAATACGGCTTCTGAAGGCTTCCCGTTGATGATCACCTGGAAGCGTCCCGGACTTTCCGTCCGTCCCCAGGTCTTGGTCCAGTCTCGGGTGCGGACCCAGAGGTGGTAGGTTCCTTCGGAAGGGGCGTTGACACTGGTTGTGGCGTCAGCCACCGGCCGCCCAAGGCCATGGGCGATGATGTAGGGTGACCCCATCTGCATCATGGACTGATTGTCGTTCGTCCAGCCTCCAAGGTCGGAGAACCCTTCCGCCTCAATGAATATGGACTGTGCGGAGAGGGATAGCGGGAGCAGCAGCGCCGCTATTGCGATCAAGCGTGGTAATCTCATTGTCTTAAAGGGATTTATCGGTCGTTAATATAGAGATTTCCTCAGAATTATACAACCCCGAAGCCATCAAATAGAAGCCATTTCTTTGCCAAGCCTGCGGATGGCTTCCAGTATCTGTTCTTTCCTCGATGGAGAAGGTTTTTTTATTCCGTAAATATACCGTGATAACAGGCTCTTGTTAATACCGATTGTACGAGCCATCTCAGAAACGTTTAGTTGAGGGAATCGCTTGAAAACAGCAGCGATTTCATTATCCGGGTCGGGCTCCGTTTTCTCCAGGAAGCTTGTGAGGTGGATGTCTTCATCAAGTTCCTCCCAGCGAATGTCGTCTCCGTAAAGCCCTATCTCAAAATGGTTCCGCTGCTCTGGAGTGGCATCAAGCAAGGCAGGAAACGCTTCCAGCGGGCGACTGAGGATCACCCCGTCGTCAGTCTGGACTAAAATGCGCCCATTTTCAAACCACACTTTAACTATTGTCACGTTCATGAACTACTGTTATTCATCGAAATACTCATTCCAGGCTTTGATGATATCATCCCGATACTGATCTACAATTTCGGTTGCCTTTTTGATGTCTTTCGGTTTAATGCCGTTGTTTTCAGCGATTTCGCCTGTCTCTACCATAATCTTGGCCCTTCCGTCGCCATTCTGCACATGAATATGAATAGGCAAGTGTTCTTCAGAATAAAAGAAGAAGCGGAGGCCAAACAAAAATATAATAGTGGGCATAGCAAGTTTAGAATTAAGTTTTCAGTACAAATTTAGGTATAAATTTTTATACCCGCAAAAGAGATTCCTAGATATTATCCAGGAAGAGGCCGAAGCCGTTGAGGAGGGGTGGGGCGTAGGAGGAGACGCAGACCCTGACCTTTGAGGTGGTGATGGTTTCCACGGGGACTATCCTCTTGAAGCCGATGGTGGTCTCCGAGGCGATTTCCTCCCATTCGCCGGAAGGAGACAGGGCCTCGATGGTGAATGCCTTGACCCTTTGTCCTAAGGGAATATATTCCTGAAGGAGTACCCGGTTGAAAGTCTTCGCTGTCCCGAGGTCGAAAGTCAGAGTGGCCTCAGTGACACTGTCCGGTGCGGACCAGTAGGAGTCATATTCCCCGTCAACGATGTTTCCTGCCCCGAAGCTACGGCCCCGGGTGGATGAAGCCTTGACCTTGGCCCTCTTGGCGAGGTCGTTCTTGAATATCTCCTTCAATGCGGCGCCGAATTCCAGCAACCGGGCGGAGTCCGCGGGATGGATGTGCCCCGTGACGTCAGGGGCTATGCCGAGAAGCAGCAGGGAATTGCGTCCGACGCTGGTGTAATAGATATTCACAAGATCCCTCAGGGATTTGACCTTGTCATTCTCACTCTCCCTCCAGAACCATCCGGGACGGAGCGGGACATCGGTTTCCGCTGGTACCCAGGCGTTTCCGTGGACATTGCCGGTCTGTAGGGTGTCTGTTGGAGGTGCGCCCGCGCCGGCCGTGAAGCCCTCCGGAGAGAATGTGCTCCAGTTTGTCCTTCCGGCGATTCCGCTCTCGTTCCCAACCCAACGGCAACCTGGCCCTACATCGCTGAACATCACGGCTTTAGGCTGATATTTCAAGACAGTATCGTGGAACCGTGGCCAGTCATAAACCTGCCTTTTGCCGTTCGGCCCTTCTCCGCAAGCCCCATCGAACCATTCCTCGAAAACCTCGCCGTAGCGGCCGTCCAGCGCGCTCTCCAAAGTCTTGACATAGACGTCGTTATACTCGGGAGTGCCGTAATGGGGGTCGTTCCTGTCCCATGGTGATATATATACTCCGAACTTAAGTCCTTCAGCGGTGCAGGCGTCCGAGAGTTCCTTTAGCACATCCCCTTTGCCGTCTTTCCAGGGGCTCCGGGCCACCGTGTGGGTGCTTTCCGGGTTGGGCCAGAGGCAGAATCCGTCGTGATGTTTTGCGACTATGATCAAGCCCTTGAATCCGGCTTCCTTGGCGATGGATACCCACTGGCCGCAATCAAGATCAGAGGGATTGAATACATCCTCGGCCTCAGTGCCGAGCCCCCATTCCATTCCGGTGAATGTGTTCGGCCCGAAACACACCAGGAAATTCATCTCCATTTTCTGCCATTCAACCTGCTGGGGACTGGGCAGTGGCCCGTAAGGCTCAGGAGCGGAGACCTCGCCGCATGCCGTGAGAAGGAGGCCGGCGAGAGTTATTGAGAAAATAATGCTGAATACGTGTTTCGTGGCCATATGGAAAAACATTAAAGGTCAACTACTTAATCACCATCCAGGTGTAGCCGTTGGCGGGGATGGTGACTGTGATCTCGGCGTTATATTCCCTGTCGAGCCGGACCTTATAAGGCTTGCCGCCACGCTCGGAGATTCTCGCCTTTTTGCTGAGCCCGGTGTAGTAGAGAGGAAGGCTGATTGTGCGGGTGATGTCCTCCCCGGTGGGGTTGTACAGCATCGCGAAGCCCTTTTCCTCAAGGCTTGGATTGACATGCATTATCCCGTCCCAATCACGCCCGTCGGGCCGGCGAAGGTGAATGAGGTCGCTGCAGAGGATGTCCCGATGGGCTTTATACCAATTGATCACCTCGATCACGGCCTCTTTTGTCCTCTCAGTGTCGTAGAGACGGAATCCGCGGTAGCAGGACTGGACTCCAGACCCGTAGTTCTGGATCATGTGGGCCTTGTATGCGTCAAGATGCTCGTCCAAAGGCTCCAAGGTCGCCGCGTCCCCGCCACCTTGGTATTGTACCAGGGGAGTGAAGGTCCAGCTTGCCGTGGGGACTTTTTTCCAGGTGCCGTCATAGATGTTCTGCCTCCCGAGGATTATCTGCCTCGCCCTGGGTAACGACCAGTTGACCTCACGGTAGCCGATGAAACCCTTGGTGGAGCCGATCAGCAGGGTACCGTCGTCAGGGACGTTGGTGTATATATCCTTGGCCCTCATCCACCTGTAGAGGTCCTCAAGCATCTTTCTCTGCTTCCATTGAGAGTCCTCGAGGCCTTTGTGGAAGGCGTGGGAAGTGGAGGCGCAAGGGTCTCCTGAATAGGAGCCGTCATGCTCGAAAAAGTCCATCCCGGTCCTCTCGAAGAAAGACTTGATCTTCCGGAAATATTCATGCCCCCACTCGCTTGACAAACACGGGGAACTGCCGAACGTCATGCCGCCCCGCTTCCCGGTCTCAGGATTGATGATGTCCACGTCATCACTGATCCAGCGGCTCGCCAGCAGGGAGTAGCCACCGATCTCAAGGCCCTTTGAGTGGGCATAATCGACATATTCCTTGAATTTGGCGATGTTCTCCTCGCTCTCATCCTCCATGTTGAGGCCGGAGCCGAAGCTCAGGATCACCATCTCGTAGCCCGTCTCGGCGCATTGGTCGATGGCGATTCTCAGCTCTTCGGGCTTGGTCGTGGTGCAGTGGAGGAATATGGGGTTTTCAGTGGTCCAAGGGGCGAGCGTGGTGCGGAAACGCTTGAGAGCCAGGCCTTTCCTTTCCCTGTCCTCGCTGTCGTAAGGCATTATCCAGTTGCGGTAGCTTTCGAATGAACCGCCCGGGACTATGGTCTCGTCAGGGCCGTAGGGCAACCTTGAGATGAGCAGGCAAGGGGTTTGGAGGCTGTAGTTGACCTGGGTCGTGTAGCGGGGATCAGTCTCCCAATATGTGGTGCCGCAGGAAACCTGGGCGAAGTCGCTCTCAACATGGATTTTCCTCTCATCCGGCGATGCGGGAATATGATCGACATTTGTCTCATATTCAACGATGGCAAGCTCCTCAAGGGTGAATTTGTCCAGATTAATCGGGGCTTCGCTCTCATTGAACACGTCCAGCCATTTGCCTATGATCGGTGCCCCGTCGTAGATCTCATAGTGGAGCTCGACCTTGACACCTTTCATTTCTTCAGGGCCCTCAAGGGTGAATATCAACTCTTTCCCTTTCGGATCCCAGTCTTTGATAAGCGCCCAGCGTTTGCGGTTCCACTCCATCCTTTTCTTGAGGTCTTCCACACGGAAGCCGGTGACTTTGAATGAGTTGGGAATCGAAGTGTAGCTATCAAGCCACTCGGGTTTGACGTAGGCGTATTCCTCGATCCCGTCAAGACCTCCGAGGGAGTAATCTTTCCCGTTGATCGTCACGGTTCCTTCCGGGCATGCGGTGCGGACCATAGACTCGCCGGTCATGTTGTTGTAGATATTCGTTGTCGCGAGGTTGGGAGTCATCCTGAACACCCTGCTGACCAGGCCATTGGTTAGAGTGATATCCTTCCCGTCGGAAGACTGTTCGACCTTTGAGACAAAAGCACTCCCGTCAATAAGCCAATCCTTCGATTGCTTCTTGGATGTGAAGTTCTTAGCGATCAGGTTAGGGGTAAGGAAGGCATAAATGGCCAGGAACAGGATAGGAAGTCTTCTCATAACTGTGGTATCATTATTCGTGTAATACAAAAATAGCCATAATAATTATCAAATGGCAGTCGAAGATAGGGGGTAAGGACTTTTTTCTTTGCTGTTTTTTATCGAATCAGCATTTTTCTTAATTGACACGTATTCTTAAGCCACGTAATTTCGCTAATTAGAAACTACATCTTTAGCCAAGGACTATTCGCAAATTTGCGAATATGAGAATTATTAATTAAATTCGAACTGTAAACTATGATAATCTTCTTTGAAGACCAAGCGTTGGAAGAGTTGTACTATACCGGACACACTTCTGACAAAAAGTACAAAAGACTGCAAAACGGTATCATTAAAGCTTACATTAAGACAGTCAACTATCTACGGGCGGCAACAAGAATTGAGGATTTATTCCGGATTCATTCTTTGCGTTATGAGAAAAAGACCGGGAATCTACAGGGGCAGGAATTCGTCAGGATAAACGAGAAGTACAGACTGCGTTTCAAGAGCTTTGCCGGGCGGGACGGTTTAGTTGTGAAGGTTATATTAATTGAAATATCAAAGCATTATGAATAAAAAAGATAGGCACCCTTATATCGTGACTCATCCGGGAGAATTGATAAGAGACGAGATTAAAGCCAGGGGAATCACCCAAAAACGGTTATCTGAGTTGTCTGGCATTTCTCCGTCCATATTGAGCGAGACGATTAAAGGACGGAGATCGATATCTCTGAATATGGCTTTCGGGCTGGAGAAATCGTTGGAGATTCCAGCGGAGATGTGGCTAAATCTTCAGAGCCAGTATGATTTGGATGTGGCAGAGGCCAACTCTCGGGAACCCAAAAGCAGATTCACTTTTATCAGATTACTGATAGAGAAGGCTTTAAAGGATACCGATACTGTCACCGATGACGATAGGCAGGAGCTGACTAAAATATCAACTATCTTGCAAACGCTTTTGCTATGCGGTCAAGGGCGTCGTTGAGGACGCTTATGGGGCAGCCGAGGTTCAGCCGGACAAAGCCTTCTCCGCCGGGTCCGTAGGAGAGCCCGTTGCTCGGAATCACTTTGGCTTTCTTGATGAAACGATCCATCAGTTCCTCTTGTGAGAGACCCAACTCCCTGAAATCCAGCCATATAAGGAACGAGGCCTGCGGCCTTATGGATTTGATGCCGAGGTCGTGGGTGGCCACGAACTTCTCGACCTGGAATATATTGCCTTCAATATATCTTATAAGCGACTCCAACCAGGAGGTGTCTTCCCTGTAGGCAGCGATGACAGCCTCTATGGTCATCACCGACGCCTCGTCCAGCTTAGCGTTCCTAAGTCCACCGAGATACTTATCCCTTTTCTCCTTGTCCGGGATTATGCAATATGCCGTCCCGGTGAGTCCGGCGAGGTTGAACGCCTTTGTTGGCCCGGCGAATATCATCCCGATCCTGGCCGCCGCATCGCTCACGCTGCAGAACGGTGTGTGGGTCTTGTGGTAGAGGGCAAGGTCTCCGTGAATCTCATCTGACAGAACTATAACTCCGTGACGCTCACATATTTCCGCTAGAGTGGCGAGGGTCTCCTTGTCCCAAAGGATCCCGACCGGATTCTGGGGATTGCAAAGCAGGAGGACCTTGGTCTTCTCGTCGAAAAGCTTCTCCAGCCCCTCGAAATCCATGCGATATTTCCCGTGCTCATCATAGATCAGAGGGTTGTCCACGGCGACCCTTCCAAGCCGCTCTATGTAGAGTTTGAAGTGGTCGTAGACCGGCGGCTGGATGATGATCTTGTCTCCCGGCTCAGTGAATGTCAGATAGGCCTGGTTGAGGGACGTGATCACGCCCGGGGCATATCCAACCCATTCTTTCTGAACCTCATAACCATGCCTGGCCTTCACCCATCCGGCGACGGCGTCGATGAACTCCGGAGGAGTGGTGGTGTAGCCCAGGACGTCCCTGTCAAGGCGGCGTCTCAAAGCCTCGCTCACATAGGGGTCTGTGCGGAAATCCATATCCGCTATCCACATCGGGATCTCCCCGTTCTTGGCCCTGCCGTATTTGATGCTCCAGGTGCCGCCGCGGTCGATCACCTCGTTGAAATCACCTATAGGAAAAGGTTTGGAGCGCTCGCATGAGGATAGGGCGAGGCTGGCCGCACCGGCTGGAACCAAGGTTGAAGCCCCGGCCGCCGCCATCCCCTTGATGAAAGTTCTGCGTTTCATAATTTACTTATAGTCAAACCATTCACCCCAGGTCATGAGGACCCAAGGGACAAGGCTTTGATTGACAGTGGTGTTCTTGAATATTGTCATCCAATACGCTTCCCGATGGTCGATGCCGTGGGCGCCGATCTCATTCTCGTGCTGCGAGATCAGGAGGCGGGGATTGAGAGCCGCCACATGTTCGTCGAAGTCGTGGATCCAGCAATCCATCGCCAGGACATCAATCCGGGGGAGTCTCTCATGAATATTCCTCATCCACTCCAGATCACTCCCGTCTCTCTTCCACTGGTCTCCGGTGGCGCCTATCACCTTCCCGTTCGGGAGCGTCACGATCCAGATGTTGTTATTCACCTCATCCTGGTGGCCGGGAAGGACGTTGACGGTGATGGTCCCTTTCGGGAGCTCGACGTCGAAAGCCTCAGGCTCTTCTGGACGGACGTGGTTGACCTGGATGTCGTTCATGAATATCTCGTCAGTGGCGAATATGGGAACTCCTTTCCTGTGGCAGAAGTCCCTGACATGGTGGTCGATATGGTCACTATGGTTGTGGGTGTAGAAAAGGATGTCGATATGGTCCACAATCTGGCTCATGATCTCGTCCGGAATTAGTGTCCCATCACGTCCGTTGAGGTCGACAGCCACTGTTATATCCTTTGTGCGGAATAGTGTTCCGCAGTTGTATAACTTATAGATCCTAAGCGACTTCCGTCCCTTTAGCGGCTTGTCGAGATCGTCCAGGACCCGAGTCATTCTCCTAGATAGGAAATCCAGCACTGCGGGGTTCTCGATCGGGGCCGGCTCATGGGTCACGGCGTCCACCATCACCAAGGCCATCTCACGCTCCCGGCCCATCTTCAAAGACGGGGGATTCTCGTTCAATGCCTTCTCGGCCAAGTCAAGCATATAATAAGCCTGGTGCTGGAGGTACAGTTCGGATTGTCCCCAATATTCCTTCAAATACCTCTGGCCGGGAACCGAATGGCGGTTGGGAGTGTCCTGGGCGCGGGAAGGAGCGGCGAGAGAGAGGACGGCGGCCGCTATCAAAATATGCCTTAGAATTCGTTCCATAGCCTTAAAGTTAGTGTTTTTTTGCCGCTTTCCGAGATTAATCGCTATTTTTGTTAATATGAGAAGACACTTTACAATCATCCTCGCGGGACTGCTCCTTTTGGGAGCCGCGGCCTGCGACAAATCTTATGATATGGGAACATACGGTTACGACAAAGATTTCTTCGCCGCCAACGGAGTCGGGACGCTGGAGTTGACCAGCCCTGACGGCCAGGCGAGAGTGCTCCTTGTCCCGGCTTATCAAGGACGGGTCATGACTTCAACAACCAGAGGGCTGGGTGGCCCCACCTTCGGCTGGATCAACCACAAGGCGGTCGCCGAGGGTTTCGTCAACCCTCAGTTCAACCCCTTCGGAGGAGAGGAGCGCTTCTGGATCGGCCCGGAGGGCGGTCCCTTCTCGTGGTATTTCAAACCGGGGGCTGAGCAGGTCTACGCCAACTGGGATGTGCCGGCGTTCATCGACTCGGAACCCTTCGAGGTTGAGTCATCGTCGGAGTCCGAGGCCGTATTCACCAAAGAAGCGACGTTGACCAACGCGTCGGGAGTGGAGTTCAGTATTGGAGTACGGAGGTCGGTCAGGCTTCTGGATCGCTCTGAGGCTGAGAAGGTTCTGGGAATAGAACTGCCCGCTGGAGTCAGTCCGGTGGCATATTGCACCGCCAACACCATCAAGAACCTCGGCTCGGGATCCTGGAACAAAGAGACCGGCATGCCTTCAGTCTGGCTGCTCGGGATGTATCCCCCGACCCCCTCTACCGTCGTGTTTATCCCTTATAATCAGACATTTGAGGGCAAGGTGGTCAAGGATGACTATTTCGGGACAGTCCCTGCCGATAGGCTTGAGGTGAAGGATGGATTCGTATATTTCAAGATTGACGGGAAGTACCGGGCGAAGATCGGCCTTCCCTCCGGGAGCGCCAAGGATCTTTGCGGCAGTTTCGACCCCAAGGCCGGCGTCTTGAATATTCTTAAATACACTATCCCTCAGGGAGTTAATGACTATGTCAACTCCCAATGGGGCCCTCAGGAAGACAATTTCGGTGGCGATGTGATTAACTCCTACAACGACGGTCCCACCGAGACCGGAGTAGTGATGGGACCCTTCTACGAGATTGAGACCTCCTCGCCCGGCGCCGCTCTCGCCCCCGGAGAGAGCCTCACCCACACCCAGTTCACCTTCCACCTTGAAGGACCTGCTGAGGAACTGGAGAAACTCGCGGCTAAAGTCTTCGGCCCTGGCGTCAAGCTATGAATAAGAGAATCGAGTTTATCGACTGGATCAGGGTTGTGGCGTGCCTGATGGTCATGTTCGTCCATGCGAGTGAGAACTTCTATGGCGCCGACTCTTCCGGACTCGCCGGCAACGTCTCCATGCTCGCTAACGAGAGCAACCGCTTCTGGGTGGCCTTCTACGATGGTTTTGTCGCCAGGACGGCGGTTCCCCTATTCATGATAGTCTCAGCCTTCCTGCTCGTCCCCTTGAAGCCGGGCCAGACCATGGGATCGTTCTACAAGAGGCGTTTCGGGAGGATCCTCCCGCCCTTCGTGACATTCCTTCTGCTCTATACCTTCCTGCCTCTGCTTTGGGGCGGAATGACTTGGGAGCAGTCTCTCGCCGACCTCAAACTCCTTCCTTTCAACTTCCCATCGATGGCCGGGCACCTCTGGTTCATGTATCCCCTGATCAGCCTGTACCTGATTATCCCGGTGGTCTCGCCGTGGCTGGAGAAGGCCTCCGCCAAAGAAGAATTGATATTCATCGGGCTATTCGCCTTCACTACTTTTATCCCCTGGCTGCACCGGTTCGTCAGCCCGGAGCTTTGGGGCGAGTGTTTCTGGAATGAATATGGCGCATTCTGGTATTGCTCAGGCTACCTTGGCTACCTCGTGCTTGCCCATTTTATCCGTGTACATCTTGATTGGGATCGCCGGAAAAAGTTGATTATCGGTGCGTTATGCTTCCTCGTGGGAGCCGCTTTCACTGGTTGCTCTTTCTGGTGGAAGGGAGTGCCCGGGCAGATTATTCCGACTCCGGACATCGAGTGGGGCTGGTCATTCTGCACCCCTAACGTGCTGCTCGCCACCTTCGGCGCCTTCCTGCTTTTCTCATGCATAGAGAATGTGCCCGAGAAGGTCCAGAAGCCAGTCACGGGCATAGCCAAGCTCACCTTCGGGATGTACCTTGCGCACATGTTCTTCCTGGCTCCGATCGCGACTTGGATCATCGGAGGCGACAGGGCTAACCCTTCGATTCCCGTCGGGCTCGCCATCCCGGCTATCGCCATTTTATCCTTCATCTGCAGCGCCGTGGCGGTGAAGCTTCTTTCCTTCCTCCCCGGTGCGAAATATATC
>ONSC01000107.1 GCA_900320365.1 uncultured Bacteroidales bacterium | reverse complement strand
GTGGCACTTTATCGGCCACCTTCAGACCAACAAGCTCAAGTTTGTATTGCCTTATGCCTCGATGGTTGAATCGATTGATTCATTGCGCCTTCTCGAAGCGGTGGAGAAGTGGGGGAGCGAGCATGGCAAAGTGATTGATGTCCTGCTTGAGCTACATTTAGGCGCTGAGGAGACTAAGGGAGGCTTTACGGAAGAGGAAATAAGCGACATTCTTTGCCCTGCCAGGAGGGCTTCTTTCCAGCATGTCCGCTTCCGTGGCCTCATGGGCATGGCTACCAACACAGATGACGAGTCTGTGGTTGAGGCGGATTTCGCGAGGATAGAGGCTTTCAAGAAGCGCCTGGACTCAGTTTTCGCACTTCCGGATTTCACTGAACTCTCCATCGGCATGTCCCATGACTGGCCTTTGGCCGTGAGGCATGGCGCCACAATTGTCCGCATCGGAACAGCTATTTTCGGTCCGAGAGTGTATTAAAAGAGATTTTTTATTTGTTTTTATATTTTTAGTCCTTATATTTATATGGGCAAATAAAAGACTATTCATTCTTCTAATACTTACCATCATGCGAACAAGACCTATCAAGACTTTCGTGGCCGCATTTTTATCGGCCATGACCTTGCTGTCGGCTATCGGCTGCGGCGAAAAGGAACCTGCCGAGATTTCAGTATCCGGTGTGAGTGTAAGCAAGACTAGCATTACCATCAAGGAGGGAGCAAGTGAGAGCCTCACGGCCACTGTAACCCCTGCTGATGCAAGCAACAAGATGGTTAACTGGTCGTCATCTAACAGTTCTGTGGCAACTGTTGACAACAGTGGCCGTGTGACTGGTGTGAAGGCCGGGTCGGCCACCATCACCGTCACCACCTCCGACGGTGGCAAGACCGCTACCTGCTCTGTGACAGTTGAGGCCAACATCATCAACGTCACGGGCGTTACTCTTGACAAGGCTACAGCCGCTCTTACCCCGGGTGCGGAGGTTACCTTGGCTGCCACCGTGGCTCCGGCAGACGCCACCGACAAGACCGTTAGCTGGACTTCCTCTGATGCGTCGGTCGCCACTGTCAGTAACGGCAAAGTAAAGGCCGTGGGAGCAGGAAAGGCCACTATCACCGTGAAGACCGTTGACGGAAGCAAGACCGCCACCTGCGAGGTCACTGTCACCGTGCCCGTCGAGGGAGTCACACTGAGCGAGACTGAGGCCGAGGTGCCCGAGGAGGGCGAGCTTACGCTCACAGCCACCGTCACACCTGACAACGCTTCCGACAAAGCCGTCACATGGGCATCATCCGATGCGGCCGTGGCTACGGTCAGCGAAGGAAAGGTAACAGGAGTCAAGGCTGGTGAGGCGGTTATTACCGTGACTACCGCAGACGGAGGCAAGACCGCCGAGTGCAAGATCACTGTTACCCCGAAGGCGATACCTGTTGAGTCAGTTTCAGTTGACGAAGAGACTCTCACCATCATTGAGGGTGGGTCTGCCTCGATAACCGCTACAATCACTCCGGCTGAGGCCACCAACAAGACTGTGAGCTACAAGTCCTCTGACGCGACCGTCGCCACAGTTGATGCGGAAGGTAAAGTGACCGGAGTCAAGGCCGGAAAGGCCACTATCACGGTAACGACAGAAGACGGCGGAAAAACAGCGACCTGTGCTGTTACAGTGACGTCGAAAGAGGTAAAGGTGACAGGTGTCAGCCTTAATAAGACAACCCTTACAATAGCTGCTGGCTCGAGCGAGACGCTCACTGCCACGTTGGAGCCTACCAATGCCACAAACCAGAATGTTACTTGGAAGTCGAGCAACACCTCCGTCGCGATTGTCTCAACAACAGGAGAGGTGATAGCCAAAGCAAAGGGAACGACTACGATCACTGTGACGACGCAAGACGGATCCAAGACAGCTAAATGTACGGTGACTGTGACACAACCTGTGACCAAGATAGAAATCCTCAATCCTTCAGGGAAGGCAGAAACTTTCCATTGGCAGTATATTACTTATAAGGACAAAACATACAAGCTTTCCGCTAAGGTATATCCAACCAATGCGAATAATACAAAAGTGACATGGAGGAGCAGCAATACCGATGCGTTCACTGTGGATCAGAATGGTTTAGTGACATTCAAGAAAGAGAGTTTCAATGAATATGTCATAGCGGAAGCACAAGACGGCAGCGGGGTAGTTGGGAGAATTGACTTCTCAATCAATGAAAGGACGGCAAACCAAATCACATTAACTAGCAGTGGTGGAACCGGTAGCTATCAGACTAGGCCTAATGGTACCTTCACGGTTAAAGCTGCCCTCTCACCTGATCCATTCAACAATAAGGTTACTTGGTCACTAAGTTCAACCTCATGCGCTAAGATTGAGTCTTCCACTGACCTAACTTGTACCATAAGGGGGCTTAAGAACACTACCGCGAGCAATCCTGTGATTCTTACCGCTACCTATAGGAGCCTGAATGGCGAGGTCACCAAAACTGTATCCAAGCAGATTGGAATCATTGGTACTCCGTACATCTCATCAATCACGATTACAGGAGGAGGTTCGGCGCAGGTTGGCAATAGCTGGCCAACTACTGCGACTGTTCTGCCTTCCGATGCTGAGGTCACAAAGGTTCAATGGGTAAGCACTGATACATCTGTGGTTCAGTTATCCTATAAGAACCCCAGCGACAAAAGAACGGTCACTTTCACGGGGTTGAAAGTAGGAAAATCGACAATATACTGCAAAGCCACAGATGGTAGTGGCGTGGTATCCAACTCATTCGTTTTCACAGTCTATTAGGTGAATTGAATCTTCAAAAAAAGTAGGCTGACTATTTGAGTCAGCCTACTTTTTTTATAAGATTTAAAGACTACTCGAGAGTACCGTTCTCGGCGGCCTCGATCATCTTCTGGTTGGCGGAGATGTAGATCTCGACACGACGGTTCTGGGCCCTTCCCTCCTTGGTGCTGTTGTCAGCGACAGGCATTGAGTAGGACTTGCCCTCAGTGGTCATACGGGTGGCGGCGATACCGCAGTTTTTCAGATAGTTGGCGACGCTCTGGGCCCTCTCGTTGGAAAGCCTCTCGTTGACAGCGTCGGAACCGGTGTTGTCCGTGTGGCCATAGATGGTGATGTCGGTGTCCACCATGTCAGACATCTTGCTAGCGAACTGGCTGAGCTCATTCTTTGAAGCCTGCTTGAGGTCAGACTTGTTGGTGTCGAAGAGAATACCGCTGTTGAAGGTGACCTTGATGGCCTCGAGTCCGTTGGCGTCCTCGACAGTCTCAATCTGAGCGTTCTCGAGGGCGGCGAGCTCCTCGGCCTTCTTGTCCATCTTCTTTCCGATGACAGCACCAGCGCCAGCGCCGACGGCTGTTCCGATGGCGGCACCGATGGCGGCACCCTTGGCATCCTTACCGATGATAGCGCCAAGGCCAGCACCGATAGCGGCACCTGCGCCAGATCCGATCAAAGTTCCTTTACCGGTCTTGGACATGTTGGAGCAGCCAGAGAAGATGATGGCTACGCACATGAATGACAAAACATACTTTTTCATAATGCTGATAATTAATAAGTTGTTTTAAAATGTTCCTTTAAAAAAAGGCCTGGCCCGAAGGCCAAGCCTTGCAATCGCAAATTTATAAATAAATTGTAATTATGCAATAACGCGGGCCATTTCAAGGACTTTGTTGGAATAACCCCACTCATTGTCGTACCAGGCGCAGACCTTGACGAAGGTAGGATCGAGCTGGATACCGGCCTTTACGTCGAAGATGGAAGTACGGGGATCGTTGCGGAAGTCGGTGGAAACGACGGCCTCATCGGTGTAGCCCAGGATGCCCTTGAGCTCGCCCTCGGAAGCGGCCTTCATGGCGGCGCAGATCTCGTCATAAGTGGCGGGAGTGTTGAGCTCGCAAGTCAGGTCAACGAAGGAGACATCAGATGTAGGGACGCGGAGAGACATTCCGGTGAGCTTACCATTGAGCTCAGGGAGAACCTTACCGACAGCCTTGGCGGCACCGGTGGAGGAAGGAATGATGTTCTCAAGGATTCCACGGCCACCTCTCCAATCCTTCTTGGAAGGACCGTCGACGGTCTTCTGGGTCGCTGTGGCGGCGTGAACGGTGGTCATAAGACCCCTCTTGATTCCGAACTTGTCGTTGAGAACCTTGGAGATAGGGGCGAGGCAGTTGGTGGTGCAGGAAGCGTTGGAGATGATGTCCTGACCAGCGTAAGTGGTGTGGTTCACACCATAGACGAACATAGGGGTAGCGTCCTTTGAAGGAGCGGACATGATAACCTTCTTGGCTCCAGCCTGGATGTGCTTCCTTGCGGTCTCGTCAGTGAGGAAGAAACCAGTGGACTCGACTACGATCTCAGCGCCGACCTCATTCCATTTAAGGTTGGCGGGATCCATCTCGGCGGTGACACGGATGCACTTTCCGTTTACGACGAGATTGCCATTCTCGACCTTGATGTCGCCCTGGAACTGGCCATGGACTGAATCATACTTGAGCATGTAAGCGAGATACTCGGGATCGAGAAGGTCATTGATACCGACGACCTCAATGTCATTGGCGAAATTCTCGACAGCAGCGCGGAAAACCATACGGCCGATGCGGCCGAATCCGTTAATACCTAATTTGATCATTGTTAAAAAATAATTATAAGTTGTTTAAACATTTTCCTTTCTATAGGCAGTCATTTCTTACTGCAAAAGTGATGCAAATTTACCAAAAAAAAGGGGAATTCAGTATATTTGTAAACTAAAAACGATTGATATGCCTTCAAATCTGAACATATTGATAACAAACGACGACGGATACAGCTCCAAGGGCATCCATGAGCTTGTGTCGATGATGCGACAATTTGGCAGGATCACGGTTGTGGCGCCAAGAACCCACCAGTCCGGGATGTCAGTCGCCGTGTCTTTGGGCAACCGTCCGTGCGCCTATAAATATCTCGGCGAGAAGGATGGAGTCTCTTGGTCTTGGTTGGATGCCACTCCCGCCAGCTGCGTCAAGTTCGCCTTGGACAAAATATTCCCAGACAGGAAGTGCGATGTGGTGATATGCGGTATCAATCATGGCTCCAACGCTTCCGTTGCCACTAATTATTCCGGCACCATGGGTGCCGCTGAGGAGGCTGCGATCAACGGGATCCCGGCCATAGGCGTTTCTCTCTGTGAGTTCGGGGAAGACGCTGACTTCTCGTCTGTCACAGAGCGTTTCCCCGCCATTTTCTCCAAGTTGATGGACAACTGGCCAAAGGGGAGGGGAATGTCCTATAACATCAACTTCCCCCCTTCCGACGTGCCTGTGAAGGGGGTGCGTGTCTGCCATCAAGGATACGGGTATTGGGTCGAGGAATTCGAGACATGGGATGGAGCCGTTCCTCCTGAGGTTAATGAGAGGGTTGATGGCCTGTACATCATGCGTGGCCGTTTCCTTGACGGAAGCCCGGGCGGGGACGGATTCGCTGATCACCACGCTCTTGAGGATGGATATATATCAATAACCCCACAGACTATTGACAGAACGGACCATGACGAGGAAAGGCGTCTTGGGAGCATGATGAACGAGGAGTTCTGATGGGACGGTATTATCTCATAGCCGGAGAAGCTTCCGGGGATCTCCACGGATCTAATTTGATTCGGGGGCTTCTCGCCGCTGATCCGCACGCTGAGATCCGCTGTTGGGGAGGTGCCTTGATGGCAGCGGCTGGAGGAGAGCTTGTAAGCGATTACAGGGAAGGGGCGGTCATCGGGTTCTCTCAGGTTCTTCTCCATCCTCGGAAATTCGCCAAAAGGCTGGAGTCATGCAAGAAAGACATTCTCTCATGGGAACCTGACGCGGTTATCCTCATCGATTATCCTGGATTCAACTTCAAGATAGCTGAATTTGCCCATAAGGCCGGCTTCAGGGTGTTTTATTACATTGCCCCGAAGGTTTGGGCCTCCAGGGAAAGCCGTGTGAGGAAACTTAAGGAATATGTCGATAAACTATTTATAGTGTTCCCGTTCGAGATCCCGTATTTCACTTCAAAAGAGGTCGATTTCATTTATAAAGGGAATCCTCTTGTGGACGCTGTGGATAATTCCTCGGCCATGACAAAGACAAGGAAGGACTTCTTGGATGAGACCGGTTTGCCGGACAAGCCTATTATCGCTCTTCTGCCCGGATCGAGGTCGGGGGAGATAGCTTCGATGATGCCTGTTTACATGGAGTTCGCCGATAAGCTTCATGCTCTGAAGGAATATTCTGACTATCAGTTTGTTGTCGCCGGAGCGCCCTCCCGTTCCGCTGAAGATTACTCTGGGTATGTCGGAGGAAGGGACCATGTGAGGGTAGTCTTCGGTAACAGTTATGGAGTCATGCGCCATGCCGCCGCAGCTGTGGTGAATTCCGGTACCGCGTCGCTCGAGTGCGCTCTCTTGGGAACTCCACAGGTCGTCGCCTATAGGACATCCACCCTTAATTACTTGATTGCCAGAATGATAATTAAAGTGCGTTATATCAGTCTAGGCAACTTGATTCTTGACAAAATGTGTTTCAGGGAGCTCCTTCAGGATTACTTCACAGCGGGCAATCTCCTAAATGAGGTGAGGCGTCTTATAGAGGATTCTGAATATAAGGAAAGGATGTTGGCTGGTTACTCTGAGATAAGGGAATCTCTTGGGGGCGGCGGTGCGTCGGAAGCGGTCGCCAAAGCCATGGTTATGGAATTAGGAAATAGTTGAATATGAGAAAGATATTATTCCTTATTGTCGCATGTTTCGCTCTGGGGACAGGGATGGCCGGTCAAGCAAGCCATGACGGAGCGCTCCCGGAGGTTTATGTTGAGGGGGGCAAACATCATGTCCAAGGAATAGCTTATGATCCTGGTGCCGGAAGAATGTATTTCTCTTTCACGGACAGGTTCCTCGTGACCGACATGAAGGGTGACGTCCTCGGATCGGTGGAGCATATCCAAGGTCATCTCGGTGCCATGGTCTTCGATCCATCCCGGCGTAAGGTCTTCGCCTCCTTGGAATGTAAGGATGATGCGATAGGCAAAGGTTTGTCTGACTTCGCGAAAGGGAGGTCGATGTTCTATATCGCCATTATCGATGTTGATAGAATTACTGAGGTTGGCCAGGATTCTGAGAATAATGACGCTTTCAAGATTGTCTGTGTCAGGGAGGCCACCAAAGACTATCATCTCAAAGGTTTCGGTTCATCCGGTGAGGAATATGAGCATTTCTATGGCTGCTCCGGGATAGATGGTGTCGCAATCGCCCCCAAGATCGGCAAAAAGAGGGGGAAAGATTATCTGTATGTCGCTTACGGTGTTTATGGCGACACCTCAAGAAGTGACAACGACAGCCAGATCCTGCTTCGTTACGACCTTGATAAGCTGGCTGGATTCGCAGGTACGGTCAAGTTCGGAGAGTTCTATTCCGAGGGCCCCGAGAAGCCACTGGACAAGTATTTCGTTTACACTGGCAACACTAATTGGGGTGTCCAGAACATGGCCTATGACCGTAGCTCAGGTAGAATGTTCCTCTTTGTCTACAAGGGTGCGAAGGAAAAGTTCACGAATTATCCCGCTTTCTCGTTTGATGTGTCCCGCCGGCCTGTCAAGAGAGGACTGATCGGAGTACCTTACGACACTTCCAGGCATCCTGTCATAGGCTCATGGGAGAATCCGGTTGAAGGGATAAACTTCAAATGGGGAGGAACAGGAGTCTCTCCTTTGGGTGACGGGCGTTTCTATTTCTCAGAGAATGGGCGTTCCGAGGCGACCGGAAATCAGTATTGCCGGGCCATGGTTTATCGCTGGGACGGG
>ONSC01000001.1 GCA_900320365.1 uncultured Bacteroidales bacterium | reverse complement strand
GTCGAACTTATCCATGTTCCCTTTCCCGTAAGGATCTCCTCCGCCATAAAGCGAGATAATCTCCACACCCGTCTTTTCATCAACTTCTCCGCTGACTTTCTCCCCGGCGTCCGCTGTTCCCCGGAAGCCGTGTTCAGGGGAGAATATCGCCTGGACGTTTATCCCTTTGCTGATTAACACATCGACAAGATGGGGTCCATAGCCTGATTCGGTCACCTTGTCTCCGACAATCCCCGTGTGGTTGCTGAACACGGCGACCTTCTTCCCTTCAATCAAAGGGATGTATTCCTCAAACCTCTCGTCACCAAGGATGATACGCTCGCTTGCCTTGGGAGTTGAGCAGCCCAGGGAGCAAAAGAAAAGGCTTGTCAAGAAACCCGCTAAACCACAGAGACGCATAATCGGTACAGTTTGAACAAATATAAACAATATAACGGAAACGTGTCTCTCGACAGGTTTCCGTTTTTTTGTCCAATACTTATGAAATAACTATTGAGTCAGTTTTTGGTTTATGGGTAAAAAATTATGTCGTTTTAAGAATATACCATTTCCGTGCCAAAGACCGTTCTTCGTGATGAATAATTTCATAAAATTTTCTTATATTTACGATATCAATGATTAAACACTGAAACATGGTACGTAGAGATTTCTTGAAAGCTTCCGCTATCGGAGCCGCCGGCATCATGATGCCAGCTGGCATAGTCGGTGCGTCGGCTGCCCCCAAGGCGGCCAAAAAGTCCGCTAATGGTAAAATCAACATGGGTTTCATCGGCCTCGGACAGCAGGCGATGTACTTGCTGAGCGGTTTCATGTCAATGGATGATGTCCGTGTGGTCGCCGGTTGCGACGTCTATGACATCAAGAGGGATCGTTTCGTCAAGAGAGTCACAAAGTATTATCAGGAAAAAGGCGAGAAGAAGGTCAAGGTCGATGTCTATGAGGACTATCAGGATGTCTTGGCCCGCCCCGATGTTGATGCGGTTGTGATAGCTGTCCCGGATCACCAGCATGCCATCATAGCTATCGCGGCTTGCAAGGCAGGGAAGGATGTGTATCTTGAGAAACCTATGACCTTGACAATTTACGAGGGCCAGCAGCTTGTGAAGGCTGTTCGCAAATACAACCGTATCCTCCAGGTCGGTAGCCAGCAGCGTTCAAGCGATGAGTTCTTACTGGCGGCGACCCATGCCCGTGAGGGAGACCTCGGCCAGATCCAGAAGATCAAGGTTTATGTCGGCCGCAACGATGTCAACCCGTATTCCGCTGCCCCCGTCCCTTGCAACCTTCCTAAGATGGAGGTCCCCGCGGGACTTAACTGGGACAAATGGCTCGGACCTCTTCCGACATCCGTGTATTACCACTCCAATCTCGATCCTATTGTTAGTGACGAGCACAATGAGCAGCTTTGGGGCGCATGGAGATGGTACAAACCTATGGGTGGTGGCCTCATGACTGACTGGGGAGCACACATGTTCGACATCGCGCAGTGGATGATCGGAAAGGATGGCAATGGCCCTGTGGAGATTATCCCTGCCGGTTACAGCTTCTACGACCATCTGACCTACAAATATGACAACGGTATAATCGTGACTGAGGAACCGTTTGACGGAACCACTCCTGGTGTGCAGGTTTATGGAGAGGATGGTTGGATCAAGGTATCCCGCGGCAAGTACGAGGCTTCCAATAAGAAACTCGAGATGAAGGGGGCAGCAGGTGACGACTCTGTTCCTTACGAGACTAAGGTTGGCCACCATAGGGCTTTCATCGAGGCCATCAAGTCCAGGATCGATCCTAACGTCCCTGTGGAAGTAGGCCATTCATCATGCACAGTCTGCAACCTCGGCAACATCGCCATGGATCTCGGAAGACCTGTCGTTTGGAACCCGATTGTTCAGAAATTCATGAACGATCCTGAGGCCACCAAGCTGCTGCATTATCAGTATCGCCCTGGCTACAGCGTTGAGGTCTAGTTAATTCATAATATGAGAAAAGTTTTATTGGCGGCGCTTCTCGCCGCCATTTCCATTTCCATTCCCGTTCCAGCCCAGTCTTGGCGTGCCCTGGAGAAAAAGCTCGCCAGGCAGCCTGAGCTTTCCCGGAGCGATGCGGTGGTGCTCCTGGACAGTACTGGCGTGCGTTTCAAAGATTCAGGATCCGGGAGTTTCGACATCCACCATGTCGTGAAGATCCAGACCAAGGCCGGAGCCCTGGCCCATAGGGTCTTGAAGTATGACTATGATCCGCTTACAGCTCTGGCCGTCTTCAAGGACGTCAAAGTCTACAAGGCGGATGGCTCTGTCAAGACCATAGATCTCGGTACTGTATGTGACTATGCCGCACCCGCCAGGATGATATACTGGGGTGCCAGGCAGATTATGGCTGAGGTAGGGGAGCTTGATCCAGGTGACGTTGTCGACTACAGGATCAACAAGAAAGGGTTCACCTACGCCTTGCTCGCCTCAATGCCTGACGATGAGGACAGATTCATTCCTCCGATGCGGGGCAACTTCTACGACATCGTCCCGTTCTGGGTGACTTATCCTACTGTCACCAAGGTCTACACCTTGGATGTGCCGAGGGACAAGGATGTCCAGTATGAGTTCTACCAGGGTGAGTGCCATTCCTCCACGAGGGTTGATGGTGACCGGAAACTGTTGACGTTCACTGTCTCCGATGCCAAGCCTTTCAAAAGGGAGCCGAACATGGTGGATCTCTACGATGTCGCTCCGAAGCTTATGCTATCCTCTACAGACCGTTGGGAGGACAAGTCCGTATGGTTCAGTGGTGTCAATGAGGATTACGGCAGCTTCATTCCGACTCCCGAGGTGGAGAAGAAGGTCCGTGAGATTCTGAAGGGAGTCACTGATGAGAGTCGTAAAATATGGCTTCTGACTCACTGGGTGGCCGATTATATGCGTTATTCAGGAATATCCATGGGCGAGGGTGAGGGCTATACCCTCCATAATGCCAAGATGAATTTCACCGACCGCTGCGGTGTATGTAAAGATAAGGCGTCGATGCTCGTCACCATGCTCCGTGCCGCTGGTTTTGAGGCCCATCCGGCTATGACCATGGCCGGATCCAGGATTGAGAGTATTCCGGCCGACCATTTCAACCATTGCGTGGTTGTAGTTAAGCGTTCCAGCGGAGTCTATGAGCCATTGGATCCGACCTGGGTGCCATTCACCAGAGAGAACTGGTCCAGCGCCGAGCAGCAGCAAAACTACCTTCCCGGCCTTCCGGAGGGCTCCCCGTTGCTCCTGACACCGGTCTCCGCTCCTGAGAACCACTATCTCAGGCTCACTGTCAAGACAGTTCTTGACAAGGACGGTAACCTGACAGGAGAATATACCGTGACGGCTGAAGGCCAGTCTGACGCCGCTGTGCGCAATCCCTTTACCAAAGGCTATGTGGCCAATTGGCAAAAAGCCATGGAGAACGAGATACTCTCGATCGATCCAGAGGCCAAGATGATCAGTGTCAATTACGGCAAAACTCCGGATTACTACCTCGACGCTCCGATAAAGATCACCGCCAAGTTCTCTATACCGTCTTATGCGGCCAAGACTTCTGATGGCGCGTTGCTTTATAAGCCCGTGTCCGGGCGTCTGTACAACAGGGTCAAGACCTTCCTGAGGGTTAATACCAACCTTCCCGAGAGGGAGTTCGGTTTTAAGGATTCCTGCTCCAGACTTGTGGAAGCCAATGAGAATGTGACGGTTCCGAAAGGTATGCTCTTGACTTCCGCATCTGAAGGGAGTTCTTCCAGCGAGGCCGCTGACTTCACCGGGAAGATTTCCCAAAAGGGGAGTGTTGTCAATATCGCCTCCTCGATCGCTCTCAAGAAGAGGGTTTATGAGGCGGAAGACTACCCTGGCTTCAAGGATGCTGTCGGCGCATGGATTGCGATAGAGGAAAAAACGTTGGTCATAAAGTAGAGAAGCCATGAGAAAGACTATATTCACCCTGCTTTCAGGGATCATGATAGCCACCGGGCTTTTCGCCCAGAAGTCTGAGGGAGAATTCCTTGTCTTGAGGGAGAAATATTCCTTCGGGGCTGATGGCTCTGTTGTGTACAAACAACACAAAGAGTTGAAGGTCAACACCTTCTATTCTATCCACAATCTCTACGGTGAGACGTTCATCGTTTACAATCCAGAGTTCCAGACGCTTTCCATTGACGGTTGCCATACCGTACAGGCGGACGAGACGGTTATCCCGCTTCCACCGAACGCCTTGAATGAAGTGTTGCCGTCAGCTGCGGCGGACGCTCCTGCCTACAATCATATCAAGGAGATGGTCGTGACCCACACCGGTCTTGAGCCCGGTGCCGTGATCTCATTGGATTACACGATCACTACGAAACCCGGCTTCCCTGGTTCCCAGGATATTTTCAAGAGATTCAACGATGTCTCCCCAGTCAAGGATTACACTCTGACTGTTGAGGTTCCTGCCGGGAAAGAGTTGACGGTCAAGGATAACATGGGGGCGAAAGTCTCCAGGGAAGGGAATGTGTACACCATAAAGGCTTCCGGGATTCCCGCGAGAATCGCCGAGCCATTCACACCTGTTGACGACACTCCTTACATCTACGCTTCAATTGATCCGGGGGCAGGTGCGGCATCGTTATTCAATCTTCTTCCAAAGGAGGACATGTCCACCTTGGCCGCCAAGATATGTGAGGGAAAGACCTCGGATAGTGAGAAAATGGGAGCTATCTCAATGTGGATGGCGGAGAATCTAGGTATGTGTGCCCTTCCCCTCTATCAAGCGGGTAAGGTGAGGAAGCCTTCTGATGTGGTAAGAACCGCCTATGGAACATTTGAAGAGAAGACCGCTCTGATGTTGAGCCTTGCCTCTGCAGCTGGGATTGACGCTGTTCCAGGGGCCATGTTTGATTATGGCTGCCCCCCTTGCCTTCAAACCCTTTCCGGTTCGATGTGGATCAAGGCTTGCGGCAAGTTTTACTCTCCCGCAGGTCCTTTCTCCCGTGATGAGTCTGAACTTGCGGGGCGTCTACAGGTTTTATCTCCTGAAGGCCCGGTCGCTGTCCCTGAGGCTTCCGCTACTGTCAACATCGACGAGGAAGTCACATTGGATCCCAGTAAGGCTGTTGATGCGGGGAACTATATGGTTTTCAGCATTCCGACCGCATTCAAAGGCTTTGACTCCTGGAGAATACGTTCCCTGAACTCGTCAAGGAATTATCCTTTCGAGATTCCTTCCACCCTCGATGAGAAGGTGACTTACAGGATTACGGCCCCTGAAGGAACGATAGTTTCCGAGCCGTTTGTGAAAACCTTGTCCAGTCCGGTTGGTACGGTTAAAGTCAGTCTCACAGTCAATGGAAACAAGGCTGTCTACACAAGGGAGGCGAAATTCAACAAGACCATTATTCCAGTCAAGGAATATGCGTCCTTCCGCTCCCAGATCAATTTGTTGAAGGACGATGCCTATCGTAGGATTGTTGTTAAGAAATAACTAAATATCAATATATTAAAGAAAGAATTATGAGGAAAGGATTGTTTTTTATGATGGCTGCGCTGCTGGTCTTCGGAGCGTGCCAGAGCAAGAATGAGAGCCCTAAGGACATTGCTGGGCATGTTATTGTCATCGGTCTTGACGGATGGGGCACTTGGTGCATGGAGAAAGGTAATGCCCCCTTTATGAAAGAGATGATGAAAGAAGGGTCTTACACGCTGTACAAGCGTACGGTACGGCCTTCAGTCAGTGGTCCCAACTGGGCGGCTATGCTGAATGGCACTCCTGTGGAGTTCTCTGGCATTAAAGGGAATGAGAAAGAGCCCACGTTCAAGCCTATAGGCCTGACGGAGCATAACGCCCAGCCGACTCTATTCCATTTGCTGAGGCAGGAGAGGCCGGATGCTGAGACAGGTGTCGTCTGTGAGTGGGGTGATGTCCGCAACTATGTGGATCTCCAATGTGTGAGTTACGAGAAAGCCATTGATAATCCTTCCGGTCATCCTGAATCAATAGTCGAGGAGAGCGCCAAGTACATCAAAGAGAAAAAACCTTTGTTCTGCTTCATCCACATCGACGCTCTCGATCACGCCGGACATGGTTATGGCCAGGGTTCTGATGAATATTACGCTGAACTGACCGCTGTCGACGGTCGTGTGAAGAGGATTGTGGACGCTGTCAAGGAAGCTGGTATCTACGATGACAGCATCATTATCCTGTCTTCCGATCATGGCCATGAGGGAACCAGCCACGGAGGCGACGCCACAAACGAGATAGAGACTCCTTTCGTCATTTGGGGCAAGGGTATCAAGAAAGGCCACGAGATCACTGAGCCTATGATTCAGTACGATATGGCAGCCACAATCGCCAAGATATTCCATCTCCAAACTCCGAACAGCTGGAGGGGAGTCCCGATGGACGTCTTCGAATAGACGAGTCACTTTTTCTTTTTCCGATACTCGCTGGGAGAGACTCCGAGAGTCTTGGAAAACAAGCGGGAGAAGTAGTACGGGTCTTCGATCCCGACCTTGTGGCAGATCTGGTTGATCTTCATGGTGGAGATCTCCATCAGATGAGCCGCTGTCTGGATGCGTAGGTTCTGGAGATATTGGCCTGGAGACATGCCGGTGAATTTCTTGAATAGCGCGTTACAGTATGACGTCGAGAAGCCCAGGTAGCCGCAGATGTCGTTCAAGGATATTTTCCGCTCCAGATTCTCCATCATGTAATGACGGCATCGGATGATGCTGCTGTATCCGGATTCATCCATTAAGTCGTTGCTCCTGAATGCGTCGATATAGATGAATGTTCCGAGAAGATGGAATAAGGCTGCGCTGGAATACTCCAATTGGGCCTTGCTATATCCGGCCTCCAATGATCTGTAAACTTCCTCGAAAAGATCAAGCCGGTTGGATATTCTGGAATCCTCCGCGAAACTGATCTCGCATATGCGGTCGTGGCCGTCTCCGAATGTGTGGGCCAGGGTTCCGGTGAAATGGATCCAGTATATGCTCCACGGGTCGAAGTCATCCGCCCCATAAGTATGAGGCATGCCAGGTGGAATGATGAAAAAGGTCCCGGCTCGTAGAATATGCTTGGTTTCGCCGCATTGGATCCAACCTTTCCCATCCGTGCAATAAATCAGGATGTATTGGTCGACCCCTTCGGAACGTTGTCTGAAGTGATATCGGGCATGCGGGAAATAGCCGATGTCGGTGACATGGAGCAGGGAGGTGACTCCTCCTCGCTCCATTTCTTTTTGGACGGAAGTCGGCAGTACAATCATCCGGCTTCCCTTAAATCCATCTTTCAGTTGAATGGCCATTGTGGTTGGTTTGATAGTCATAAAGATAGAAATAATTCTAATTTGATGGACAATGTTATTTCGTCCATTTATTATTATAGATACTGCATTTTTCATGTCAGGAAAAAATCGCAACTTTGTATTAACCACAGGCCCCACGGGACACATAAAACGGGAATGAAATGCGAACGTATGCTTTCAACAAGCCATTCATCTATTTTGTCTGTATTGTATCGGCAATGGGCGGTCTTCTCTTTGGCTATGACTGGGTAGTAATCGGAGGAGCGAAAATATTCTATGAGCAATTCTTCGGAATCACGGACAACAACCTGCTCATTGGCCTGGCCACCAGTATCGCCCTTGCAGGTTGCATGGTAGGCGCTTTGACTGTCGGCGCCTTGACAGACCGGTTCGGAAGGAAACCTCTCCTGATCCTGTCAGCTTTCATTTTCGTGATATCATCCATCGGGACCGGAGCCTTCAACCAGTTCAGATGGTTCCTGGCTGCCCGTTTCATAGGAGGTATAGCCATCGGTACGGCATCTGGGCTCAGCCCGATGTACATCGCGGAAGTGGCTCCCACTTCGATTCGCGGCAAGTTGGTCACCCTTAATCAATTGGCCATTGTCATCGGTATTCTTGCGGCCCAAATAGTCAACTGGAGGATCGCTGGAACCCATTCCGCCGATTGGAACGCTTCCCTCGGCTGGCGCTGGATGTTCTGGGCTACTGCTTTTCCAGCCGCCGCATTCTTGCTTCTGTCCTTTTTTATTCCGGAGAGTCCTCGTTGGCAGGCTCTTTTCTCTCGAACCAGAGAGGCTTCCAATACCCTGACAAGGATTGGCGGCACCCGGTATGCCGAGGAGGAATTGGAACGCTTCACCACCAGCCAAGCAGATGCCGCCCAGGAAGAAAAAGGGGGACTCAAATTGCTCTTAAGCAAACCTTTCCACAAAGTCCTCCTTCTTGGTTGCGTTATCGCGTTTTTCCAACAGTGGTGCGGCACGAATGTCATCTTCAATTACGCTCAGGAAATATTCCAAAGTGCCGGATATGACGTGGACAACACATTCATCAACATTGTAATCACGGGCATAGCTAACCTGGTGTTCACGTTTGTGGCCCTCTTCACGATGGAGAAATGGGGCCGTCGTGCCCTGACGCTGATGGGTGCCGGCGGACTGGCTGGGATCTATTTGATCCTCGGCTGCTGCTATTTCTTTCATGTTGAAGGAGTATTCATGGTCATCCTCTGCGTCCTCGCCATCGCATGCTATGCGATGACTCTAGGTCCTGTGACGTGGGTGCTTATCGCGGAGATATTCCCTAACCGGGTACGTGCCGTCGCCGTGGCTACCGCCACTTTCTTCCTTTGGATCGGTAGTTTCACATTGACTTTATCCTTCCCATTGCTGAACGGTAGCCTAGGAACCAGTGGGACCTTCTGGATTTATTCAGCAATATGTGTGGCTGCCTTGGTCTATTTCCTTCGTTACCTGCCTGAGACGAAGGGAAAATCTCTGGAAGAACTTGAAAAAGAAATGATTAAATAATCCTCATAATGGTTAGAGCTTGGAGAGAAAAGGTAGTTATCCCTACCTATGAGACCGGGAAGCCGGAAAAGAATCCGGTGTTTCTTGAAAAACGGGTTTATCAGGGGAGCAGTGGCGTGGTTTATCCGTATCCAGTCATCGAATCAATCGCTGACGAGAAGACGGACCATGAGTACAATGCCATCTATCTGGAAAATGAATACATCAAGGTGATGATTTTGCCGGAATTGGGCGGCAGAATCCAGATGGCGTATGACAAGATTGCCCAGCGTCATTTCATCTACTACAACCAGGTTGTCAAGCCTGCCCTCGTGGGTCTTGCGGGTCCTTGGATCAGCGGAGGAATCGAGTTCAATTGGCCCCAACACCATCGCCCGAGTACATTCATGCCAGTGGACAGCACCATTGAGGATAATAAGGACGGCAGTGTCACAGTCTGGTGTGGAGAACGGGAGCGGATGTTCCATCAGAAAGGTATGGCCGGATTCACGCTTCGTCCCGGCTGCGCCTACCTGGAGATAAAGGGCGTTCTTTACAATCCGACGGAAACCCCACAGACATTCCTTTGGTGGGCCAATCCGGCAGTCAAGGTGAACGATGCTTATCAGAGTGTATTCCCGCCGGATGTGAATGCCGTATTTGACCATGGTAAACGAGCGGTCAGCACTTTCCCGATCGCGAGAGGAGTCTATTACAAGATGGATTACAGTGCGGGAGTGGACATCAGCAATTACAAGAATATCTATGTGCCCACTTCTTACATGGTCGCCAAATCGAACTACGATTTTGAAGGCGGCTATGAGAATTATACCCGCTGCGGCATGCTGCATGTCGCTAATCATCGCTTCAGCCCCGGAAAGAAGCAGTGGACCTGGGGCAACGGCGATTTCGGACGTGCATGGGACAGAAACTTGACAGATGAGGATGGTCCATACATCGAACTGATGGCCGGGGTCTATACGGAAAACCAGCCGGACTTCAGCTGGCTGATGCCTTATGAGGAGAAATCATTCGTACAGTATTTCTTCCCATACCGGGAATTGGGTGTCGTCAAGAACGCCAACAAGGACCTGGTCTTGAATATACTCCCTGCGGAAGATGACTCCTCACGGATCATGGTGTATGCCACGTCACGCCAGGAGTGCAGGATCAGAGTGGAAGACCGTGATGGGAATGTCGTGTTCGAAGAAGACACGATACTCTCTCCCGAGAAGGTCTATGACAGGGTTGTTCCGATTGGGGAAGCACGGTTCCAAGACTTGGTTCTCAAAGTCAATGACCTTTCATGTGAAGCCGTTTTGGAGCAGGACCTGGAAATACCTGATCCTGCTGAAGCTGCCTTGAAGCCCGAGGAAATCGACACCTGTGAGCAGCTATATCTGACTGGCCTGCATCTGGAACAGTACCGCCATGCGACTTGGTGTGCTCTGGATTATTACGAGGAGGCTCTTCGCCGGGATCCTTCAGATGTGAGGAATAACAATGCGGTTGGACTCTGGTACGTGCGTCGTGGTCGTTTCGCGAAGGCGGAACCCTATTTGAGGATGGCTGTAAAGGTCTTGCGGAAACGTAATTTGAACCCATATGACGGTGAACCTCTTTACAATCTGGGACTATGCCTGAAGTATCAGGAAAAGCTGGATGAGGCTTATGATTGGTTCTATAAGTCGACGTGGAATGCCGCTTGGCAGGATGCCGGCTATTTCGCCTGCGCCCAGATCAGTTGTCAACAAGGCCGTTGGGAGGATGCCTTGGATGAAGTGGACCATGCATTGTACCGGAACTGGCACAATCATCGGGCTAGAGCATTGAAGGTGGCGATTCTACGGCACCTTGGCAGGCAGGATGAGGCGCGGGAACTTGCCTTGGATTCCCTATCCATCGACATATTCAACCACGGTTGTCGTTTTGAGCTGATTATGCTCGGTTCCGACGTCAAAGATGATTTCTTGCGGCTTATGCGTGACGACACCCAAAACTACGATGAATTAGCGCTGGATTATGTAAACGCTGGCCTGCTTCAGGAAGCCGACAAAGTCTGGTCTTCGGCGGAGGAGCGTGGTTGCGCGGACATCATGAGCTATTATTACTGGGGGAGGTATGACAAAGCCGCGGCCTCAGATCCTGCCTATGCTTTCCCGAATCGGCTGGAAGCCATAGCGGCGCTGTCCGGTGCACCGGAGGACGATGCTAAAGCCCCATATCTGTTGGGCAACCTTTTCTATGATAAGCGGCAGTATGATCTTGCTGTGGAGGCTTGGGAGAAATCAGCGGCGCTTGATCCCGCTTTTCCGACGGTCTGGCGCAACCTCGCTCTGGCCTATTATAATAAGCTGCATGATGCGGAAAAGGCATTGGAAGCGATGGAGCGGGCGTTTTCTCTGGATCGTGCCGACGCCCGTATCCTTATGGAACTGGATCAGCTTTACAAAAAGATCGGGAAACCGGCTCGGGAACGTCTGGACAATCTTCGGAAATATCCGGAGCTTGTGGCGCATAGGGATGACTTGATCCTTGAGGAAATCACTTTGCTGAATCAGACTGGCCAGTTCGAGGAGGCCATGAAGAAGCTGGATGCTCATCTGTTCCATCCTTGGGAAGGTGGAGAGGGAAAGGTCCCGGCGCAATACCAGACAGCTCGAGTCGAACTCGCGAAACGGGCTATGGAGAATAAACAGTGGACTGAGGCGATCCGTCTGCTGGAGGAGTGTCTTGTATATCCTCACAATTTGGGAGAAGGCAAGCTATATGGGGCACAGGAGCAGGATTTCTACTATTTCCTGGGTTGTGCCCATCAGGGTGCCGGGGATTTGGAACAAGCCCATGCATGTTGGGCGAAGGCGGCGGAAGGTGATCTTAAGCCGGCCAACGCTCTCTACTACAATGATGCGAAACCGGAGAAGATATATTACCAGGGACTGGCACTGAAAGCCCTTGGCCGCACGGAGGAGGCGGAGAGGAAATTCCGTTCACTGATTGATTTCGGGGAGGCCCATATTGACGAAAAAGTGGTCATGGACTATTTCGCGGTCTCCCTTCCGGACTTGCTCGTCTGGGATGAGGACCTGAACCGGCGAAACCGGGAGAACTGCCAGTATCTGATTGATTTAGGAAATAAAGGGTTAGCAGGATAAATGAAAAAGAGTCTATTATTCTTGATTATTCTCCTTGGAGTCGTGGCGTCCGCTCAGGAGAACATCTCCTTAAATGGTCCATGGACTTTTTGGGTGCCGGAGGATGCGATAGGGGTACCTGAAGCCGTCAAAGCGGGACAGACTGTACAAGTGCCGCATACTTACAACATTATGGACGGTTTGGAGGATTATGCCGGGAAAGCCTTTTACAGCCGTGACTTGCCGGTGAATCCTTCAATGAAAGGACAGCGTCTGCGTGTGCACTTCAACGCTGTGTATCATGACGCTGTGGTATATGTCAATGATAAAAAAGTAGGGGAGCATTTGAATGCCGGATATACCCCTTTCAGCTTTGATATCACCCCCTTTGTGGATTTCTCGCAAGGCGCCAGGAATGAGTTGAAGGTTGAATGCGACAACAGTTTTTCCAGTGAGAATCTTCCTTTTGAGAGGAAGTTCGACTGGGCGAACGACGGTGGCATCTACCGGGATGTCAGGCTCCATGTCAGTGGGGCGCGGAGCCTGAGGTATGTGCATATAACCCCGGAAATCAACCTGGCAGACAGCACGGCGTCTGTCCGGCTGGACATACGTTTATGGGAACAAGCTCCGAAGAAGGCGGACTTCAGTGTCCGCATCCGTGAAAAACGGACAGGAAAGACCATTTATGACGGAACTTGCGCCTTAAAGGTGTCCAAAGATGGAACCTATTCTTATTCAATTGATTGTGGAAAGGTGGAATTGTGGCATTTCGACAATCCTGCCCTATACTCCTGTGAGGTTTCCATTTGGGACAAGAAAGAGGTTTCGGATACCCGGTTTGATAGGTTCGGTTTCCGGACCTTCGGGATCGAGGGAGACCATTTCGTCCTTAATGGGGAACCTGTCCGGCTCCCTGGAATAGAGAACATGCCGGGGTCAAATCCTGATTTCGGTATGGCGGAGTCCCACGCTTATATGGAGAAAACTATACGCCGGATGAAAGACTTGAATTGTACGATCACCCGTTTCCATTGGGCGCAAGACGAATATCGTCTCGCCTTGGCTGACTCGTTGGGAATCTTGGTCCAGGAGGAACTGTCCTGGTGGGGTGGACCGTACAAGGAACTGTCACCATCCTTGATGGTGACGGCCAAGCGCCAGATCTCCGAACTGGTTGAGGCTCACTACAATCATCCTTGTCTCTTTGCCTGGGGCATGAGCAATGAGGTAGGTGACAACCATAAAGACATCCTGGAGCTGGCGGCCCATACCCGTTCGCTTGATCCAATACGCTTGGTCGATGCCGTAGGCAACAGGATTCACGTGAAGCTGGAAAACGATCCTTCCATGGTTCTGGACTTGCCAACATGGAACGATTATACGGGGACATGGCTGGGAAAGAACCGGGAGGATTTGCTCACTAGCATGCCAAAGATCGGACAAGCCCTTAACGGCAGACCGTTATTAATCACAGAACACGGTCTCTGCGAACCGGCTCACACCGGAGGCGATGCCCGTCGAGTGGATGAGATGATCTACCATATTTCCGAATGGAAACGTCAGCCTTTCATCTGTGGCTACATCTACTTCTGCCTTGAGGACTACCGCACTCACATAGGGGAAGAAGGCTTAGGGCGGAATAGGATCCGTCGCCATGGTGTATGCGATAAATATCTGCAGCCCAAAGCTTCCTATCATATTCTCCGGCAATTGATGTCACCCGTAGCCGTGACGAGGGTCTCGCAACCGAAAACCGGGGGACAGAGCCAGCCTTGTCCGGGCGCTGCCATCACTATCAAGGTATTGGATAATCTCCCGAGCTATACGCTTCGCGGCTACCAACTTCGTTATGAGACAATGGACGGAAAGATTTGCATCCTCCCCCTTCCGACGTTGAGGCCAGGCGAGGAATACAGTGTCACTGTGGAGGATATCAATGAGTGTTTCAACTTTGACATTCTCCGCCGGGACGGAAGCGATGTCTTGAGATATTGACAACTTACATGCAAATGAAAAAAGGCGCTCAATCAAACTTGGCGTTATTTGTGCGCTTCATTGCCCAGATACGGGCGGCTTTTATTATATTTGAATTAGAATTAGATAGATTGAAATGACGTTACGTTCGCTCCTCTCTGCCGCTCTGGCTGGAGAAACTCTTGACTATCATTGACAACTGCTGGAAATACTTTGACCAGTTCTCAGAGGAAGAACTTAAGGAATCGGCCCGCAATACAGCGCATGATATTTGGAAAGAACGAATTGAACGAAAAATGGTCTACAGATACCTGTAGACCATTTTTGTGCGGAGAGAGCGAGATTCGAACTCGCGATACCCTTTTGGGGTACACACGCTTTCCAGGCGTGCCTCTTCAGCCACTCGAGCATCTCTCCAATGTTGGGACTGCAAATATAAGAAAAAAATCGTATCTTGTGGTATAAATCCTAAAAAATGATTCTCTGGTAATGAGATACCGCCATTTAGCCATAATCATTTGTCTGGCTCTTCTGCCAACGATATTCTTGAACGCCCAAACCACCCGTTATTATGTGTCTCCTTCTGGAAGCGACAAGTCTTTCGGGACTGAAAAAAGGCCCTGGAAGACCCTTGAATATGCTTTCGGGCAGATCCAAAAGGCCGAGGGAGATGTCACCTTGACGGTGATGGATGGGGAATATGCCCCGGAGGCCACCCTTGCCTTGAGTGGGATAAAAGGCCGGAAGGTCACCGTCGAAGCCGCACAAGGAGCCACTCCGAGGATAATGGGCGAGAAACGATTGTCTTTCAAAAAGTTGAAAGGCAAGTCGATGCTTGTGGCTGATTTGAAAGCCGCTGGGATCAAAGATTATGGCAGTCCCTGCAAGAGGGAGAACCTTGTGGATTTGTATTGGAAAGGGGAGCGGCAGACTCTTGCCCGTTATCCCAACGAGGGCTTCATCCGCGCCGGTCAGGCCAGGGGTGAGACTTTCACATGGGAAGACAAAAACACCAAAGAAGGAGTCTTCGAGTATAAGGAGGACAGGATCTCGTCTTGGATCAAGGAGAAAGAACCTTATGTATATGGGTATTTCTGTTTCGACTGGCTGGACTCATATCAGAAGATAGTCTCCATCGATCCTGTCACCAAGACCATGACTCTCCAAGAGCCCTGGCATGTTTATGGCTACTCGAGCGGTTTCCGTTATTACGGGGTCAATCTTTTCTGCGAGCTTGATGCCCCAGGGGAGTATTACATCGACCGTGACAAGGGTCGGTTGTATTGGATCCCTCCGGAGGGATATTCAGCGGGAGACGAGGTCACGGTTTCCTCTTTCAGCGGTGAGTATTCCTTGGAGATAATTGATTGCGAGGATGTTGCTGTCAAAGGTCTGACCTTCTCTGGGGGTAGGGGCACCGCCGTGAAGGTGGAGTCTTCTACAAACGTGGCCCTTGAGGATCTGGGAATATACCGTTATGGAGGTGACGCCATAATAATCGACCATTCCAAGGGTGTCACGGTCTCGGGAGGCCATATGGAAACGATGGGGCACGGGATCATCAAAGCCTACGGTGGGGACAGGAAGACCCTTGAGCATGCTGATTATAGGATAACCAACATCGTCGCCAGGGATTTCTCCTTATTCAAGCACACCTATGAGCCGGCGGTCTTCTTCGAGGGCTGTGGCTTGACGGTGGATCATTGCGATCTCAGTGTTTGCCCGTCTTCGGCTCTTCGTCTCGACGGGAGCGATATTCTCGTGGAGTACAATTACTTCCATGACCTTGTCAAAGAGAGCGACGACCAAGGGGTTATCGATATGTGGTATAATTACGCCTTCAGGGGAGTGGTGATCCGCTATAATCTGTTTGAGGATGTTCGTGGAGGCTCGCTTCACGGGGCAGCCGGCGTGAGGTTTGACGATATGATTTCCGGCCAGATGGTGTACGGGAATATATTCAATAACGTTGGAGCTATCCATTTCGGAGCCGTACAGATCCATGGTGGAAAGGATAACGTGGTGGATAACAATGTGTTCTACAACTGCGACTTCGGAGTCAGTTTCTCTCCATGGGGGCAGGCGCTTTGGGACGAAGCCTTGACTCGTCCTGAAGTCGTGAAGAAGCTGTATGAAGATGTTGATATTAACGGAGAACTGTACCAAAGCCGTTATCCGGACCTTGCGAAGGACATCCATGCGAATGTGAACAGGAATATTATCATCAATAACCTGGTGGTCGGATGCCACAGGATGTTCTATGACGACAAAGGTCAGAACTATATGAAAAACAATCACGGGATCTCCATTGGGGAGGATCCCGTGACGGAAAGTCTTGAGTATTACCTCAATCCGGAAGTCCTGCAGAGATTCGGCCTAAAGCCGATCCCATGGAAGGAAATCGGCCTTTCGGACCGTCCCGCTCTACTCCTCGGAGACTAAGGTGTTCTGCTTCAGTTTCTCAACATAAGCGTCAATCCTCCGCAATTGGCGGGGGATAGCTATGCTCTGAGGACACTTGGGGATACACTGCTTGCAACCGACGCAGTGGTCAGCCTGTCGGAGGGTAGGTATGGCGCGGTCATAGCTGATAAGGTAAGCCCGGCGTAGCTTCTCATAGTCCTCCTGTTCCTTGCTGCGGGGGAAGTTGCCTTGGTTGACGCAGGTGTTGTAGTGCATGAATATTCCCGGAATATCAATCCCGTAGGGACAAGGCATACAGTATTTGCAGTCATTGCAGTCAATGGTCGGATAGTTGGCCATTATGTCTGATATGTCCGTGTCGAGGAAATATTTCTCTTCTTCCGTCAGTGGTTTGAAATCCATATAGGTCCTGAGGTTGTCCTGCAGGTGTTCCATATAGACCATACCGCTCAGCACGCACAAGACCCTCGGGTATGAGCCCACAAACCTGAACGCCCATGAAGCGAGGGATGCCTGTGGGTCACGTTCCTTGAGCCTGTTCACGACATTCTCGGCAGGCTTCGCAAGTCGACCTCCCTGGAGGGGTTCCATGATCACAATCGGGATGCCCCTCTTGTCGAGTTCCTGATAGAGGTATTCGGCATTTACATTTCTCCTTCCATCGGCGTGCTTCCAGTCGAAATAGTTCATCTGGATCTGTACGAAATCCCAGTGGTACTTATCGTGGAGCTCCATCATATCATCGAAAGAAGGCTTGTCTCCGTGGAATGACAGACCTAGTTGGCGGATCTTGCCTTTCTTCCTTTCCTCGAGAAGGAAATCCATCACCCCATTATCCTCAAAGCGGGCCTTGAATCCTTCGGCACCGCCCCTTCCAAGGGAGTGAAGCAGGTAATAATCAATATAATCCGTCTGAAGATTCTTGAATGCGTCGTGGTAGAGCTGCATAGCCACCTTCCGAT
Source organism: uncultured Bacteroidales bacterium (assembly GCA_900320365.1). GTDB lineage: Bacteria > Bacteroidota > Bacteroidia > Bacteroidales > UBA932 > Cryptobacteroides. Next base: position 31,869 of record ONSC01000001.1, on the reverse strand, counting down.
CGTTACTTTGGAAGTTAGACATCTTGGTGGCGATGAAGTAGCTCTCTCTGGGGTGCCTCTTAAGGGCTATTCCGACAGCTTTCTCCGACTGGCCCTGGAGGTAGACCGGAGCCGTGTCGAAATAATTCACTCCGTGGGCGAGGGCATAATCTATCAGGTTATTGACATTGTCCTGATCGACCACGTCTCTGCCGTTGGCGTCTTTTTTCATCGTGAAGCGCATACATCCATATCCCAGCAGGGACACTTTGTCACCATTGCCAGGGTTGGTCCTCAGCTCCATCTTGCCGGTCTCGAGCGGGTCTTTCCCGTCATCAGCGACGATGGCTTCGGCGACAGTCTCGGCTGTCTTCTTTGGTGCGCAGGCGCCTGCAAAAGCGGCGGCTCCGGCTATTGCCGCACCTTGACCGGTCTTCTTGAGGAATTCTCTTCTGTCTATATTCTTTTTCATCGCATTGTCAGGCTTTATGGTGAATCTGGTATCCGTTTACAGTGATGGCGCTTATCGGGCGGGCGGGACAGAGATTCTCGCAAGCTCCGCAGCCGATGCATTTCTCTTCCTCGACCGAGGGGATCATTACAGTCTTGCCGTCTTCCCTGACTTTCTTAACCATCTGGATGGCTCCGACAGGGCAGTGGCGGGAGCAGTTGCCGCATTCCTCGACTTCGCCGTTATCCACTAGGCAGAGCCATGGAGCGATGCTGGCTGTTCCGACTTTCCATTGGGTCTTCTCCTCGGGAGTGATTTTCAAGATCGCTCCGGCGGGGCATACTTCAGAACATTTGACGCACTCAGGGCGGCAGTAGCCTCTCTCGAATGACATCTGTGGTTGCATCAGATGCTTAAGGTCTTTGGAGGGCCTCAAAACGTCATTGGGGCAGACGGCGACACAGAGCTGGCAGGCGGTGCAGTGTTTGTAGAATGCCTCGACGCTCTCGGATCCGAAAGGCGTGATTGAGACGGAGCGTTTGGGGGCTATCTTAGGGATTATGTCTGCGAAGCCTCCTTCGCCCTCAATCTTAACGGGTTCATCCTCAGCTGGTTCTGTTTGCGCCAAGGCCTTCACTCCTGATAGAGCGGAACCACCTAAAGCCAGGGCGCTTCCCACCAGGAACGCCCGCCTTGTCCTGTCCGCCGGAGCCACATTGCCGTCCGCCGGAGTAGCCTCCGGGCTTAGGCCGTACTCAGCCGCAGCGGAGCGAGGATGGACGCGGCCGGGCCCGGACGGCTGTCCGGCGGAAGTACCACGTCCCCAGGCGAAACGGTAATGGAGAGCGTCGAATTTGCAATTGTCGATGCAGTTGAAGCAATCCACGCAGCGGCTGTAGTCAATCTTCTTGCCACCGTCAATGTCGATGCACGCCGCCTTGCACTTATGCTCGCACAGATGGCAACTTTTGCACTTGGAAGCATCAATGACTGGACGGAACATCGCGAAACGGGAGAAGAAACTCAAGGTTGTACCCACAGGGCAGATCGTGTTGCAATATGTTCTGCCATTCTTCCATGCCAGTATGACTATAGCCACGAGGGTGGCTACAGCGACAAGGAATGTGGGAAGGCTCTTCAGCCAAACTTCCTTTGTGTAGAAGGAATAGCTCTCATGCTTCTCGGCGATCGACGCGAATAAGTTGTTTCCCCACTGCCACACGGGAGCCAGAAGGTTCTGGACTATTCTTCCCCATGCGCTGTATGGTGCCAGTAGGGCGACGAGGGCGTTGACTCCAGCGATCAACGCGACCACGAAAACCACCCAAACTCCATAACGGAGCCATTTCATCTCCTTTGAATATGAATACTTTCCCTTTTTGCCTTTCCGACTGAGGTTGGCGACACCGTCCTGGAACACGCCGAGAGGGCAGATCACAGAGCAGTATATCCTTCCGAACAGGATGGTCACCAGCAGCAAAGCGATGATAACCACCAGGTTCAGCGCCAAGACCGCCGGCAGGAACTGGATTTTGGCGAGCCAGCCGAGCCAATGGTGAAGCGTCCCGGAGAAATCCAGGAATAGCAATGTGACAGCCACAAGGCACAGAGTCGCCAGAATGACTCTTATTTTCTTAAGCATCTTTCAGATAGATATTTGTTCGTTATGGACAAATATAATCAAAAATGGCTAATCCGTGATGATGAGTACTAATGATTTATGAGAAAACTCCAGCTGGACGACATCCTCAGTGGCCTGATTGAGAGTGGCTGGCCACCAGTTATTGAAAACGACTCCTGAAGTCTGCCACTTGAGCCCTTTGGAAGTTATTGTCAGGCTGTTGTCGGGGCTGAAAATGGAAACTCGACGCCCAGTCCCGAGATAGAGTTCACAACTGTCGGTGACGGCGAAGGCAGTGGAGTAGTCAGAGACCATGTCTATAGTGGGGTATTCCCTTGCATACTCCATCAGCAGTCCCAGGTTGCCTACAGTATGATCCTCCCGCTTCCCGGTAGCTGCCAGGATATGGATAGAGTCCACATCAGGGAAGTTGTTCAAAATGAATCGGAAAGCCTTTGTCTGATCGTTGTCGTCCTGCTCCTCTACCTTGACCAGCCGTTTTGAATATCTTTTAGCGAGAGTCGGGCTCATGGAGTCCATGTCGCCTACCACGGCATCCGGTTCTCTGGTGTTGTCTCCGAAAATACTCTTCCGGTGGCGGAGAAACGCCCTGAGGGCATTGCCGTCACAACAGACCAAGACATCCGCTCTGCGGATCAGTTCCCTTGGATATTCCTTCTTCGGAAAATCTCCACCACCTATAATGACCGCTTCGCTCATTGGGCTGGTTTGGTCTTAGCTATCTCGGCCTTTGAGGTGCCGGGCGTGGTGGAATAGGTCTCGGGATCGCGGAAGCCGAGGAGGAAGGCTTCGATGCCCATCCTCTTCTTGCCGGCCAACTGCACTTCCTTCAGCGATATGGCTCCATCAGCTGTAGTTATCCACAGATACGTCTTCCCGTCGCTTAGAACCTTGCCATGTTCAGACGCCTCGCTTCGCTCGGCCCCACCGCTCGCTTCGCTCCGCTTCGCTCCGGTCCCCCCTCTTACAGTGCCGAGGGTGGCATGGTCTTCACTCACCATACCCTCCGCTCCGGGCGTAACGGGCTCGGCGGAGAAGATCTTGAGCTGGACGGGGGCGGAGCCTTCTTTGACAAGTTCCGTGAAGGCGGCAGGGTAGGGACTGAGACCCCGGATGAGGTTGTGAATCTGCTTTGAGGAATCGTTCCAGTCGATATGACAAAGCTCCCTGGTGAGTTTCGGGGCGGGTTTCAGGACCTCTGAGCCCTGGATGAAGCTCCTTTGCACCCTTGTCTCCACATTCTTCTCAATCAACCCCTGAGCGGTCTGAACAACCATCTCGGCACCTATTTCCATGAGTTTGTCATGTATATCCCCGGCTGTGTCATCCTTCCCTATGAGGATGTCCTGGCGAAGAATGATTCCACCCGTGTCTATCTGTTTGTCTATCATGAAGGTTGTCGCTCCGGTCCTGCTCTCACCGTTGATCACCGCCCAGTTGATAGGAGCGGCACCACGGTATTGTGGAAGCAGTGAGGCGTGGAGGTTGAAAGTTCCAAGCTTAGGCATGCTCCAGATCTCCTCGGGGAGCATCCTGAAAGCGACAACGATAAACATGTCGGCCTTGAAGGATTTGAGCTGGGAGAGGAACTCAGGATCCTTGAGCTTTACAGGCTGGAGAACAGGGATTCCACGCTCCACGGCGAACTGCTTCACGGCGCTCTCATTCACCTTCTGGCCACGGCCGCTCGGTTTGTCAGCCACCGTCACGACAGCCACGACACGGTATTTCTTGTCAAGAAGCTCTTTCAAAGGGGCGACAGCGAACTCGGGAGTGCCCATATAGACAATCCTGGTTTTCTTGAAGAATCCTGAGATCGTGCTCTTGAGCTTTCTCCACCAGTTCTTCATAGCGTCGAAATTGGACATGTCGGTGTCGTGTATCGCTTTTGACGTGAGATATATTCCTATAGCCAGCATCACGATGGAGGAGACAAACGCTCCAGTCCAGGCACTGACGCTCCCGTCCCTCGCCAGTTTCACTCCGGTGATGTCCACGATATAATAGAGGACGAAGAACAGGATGGCGACGATAGCAGAGACGCCAAGCCCTCCTTTCCTGATCAACGCACCCAGAGGGGCTCCGATGAAAAACATTATGAAACAGGCGATAGCCTGGCCGAAACGTCTCAGTAATTCCAGGAAAGTCCAGCGGAGCTTCACAGTGTAGTCGAAAGCTCCGAACTCATAGCTCTCTATGTTACTCTGGAACTGTCTAGCTGTGGTACCGGCTCTGTAAATGGCTTGTGAGGTGGCTTCGTCGCTTTCGAAACTCAGGAAGTTCTCGTCCTGGAAATTCTTTGATATACCCGAGGATGTCGTGTCCAGCTGGGTCCTTAAAGAAAATAGGTAAGATGCGGCCGTGGCCAATATCTGGAGCGACTTGACACTGTCCCTCTCATCCTCCAAACGGATTTTTTCCTCTTTCAGCCTCCATAACGGAAGGGTCCTGACCTGGTCGCCGAAGCGCGCGCTGTCAGATTTCTGGAAAGCATAATTCTCCAGAGTGACCACCATCTCCTGTTTGGCGAAATTGATTCTCTGAAGTTGGTGTGTCTCTTTCCTGCCTTCTTTCTCGTTGGTTTCCTGATAATTGGTGCCGTCGTACATCTTTATGGTCAAGTACGACTTGTCTTTTGACATCCTGATCTCGGCGGAGTCCGCGATAGTGAGGCGGGTGTTGCCTTTACCGTGATGGTCATAGAGCATGACCCCATTCATGATACCTTTAGGGTCAGTGTTCTCAACACGGAGAACATAACCTTCGACGCCATCATAGAAAACACCGTCAGGAATCTTGATCTCATTCTTGGTGCGTTTGATGTCGTCCCTCAGGGTGTAGATCTGGTTATAAGCTACCGGAACCAGCTCATTGATAGCGAAATAAGTACCTATACTTATGAATACCGAGGCTATCATGACCGGAGCCATGACCCTGGACACCGACACTCCGGCCGCCTTCAGGGCTATGAGCTCGTTGTTCTCACCCATGTTGCCTATGGTCATCATAGACGCAAGCAATGTGGCAAGGGGTAGAGCCAAGGGGAGAATCGTACAGCTTCCCCAGAAGAGGAATTCGGCTATGATCTTGAAGTCCAAGCCCTTACCGACCAACTCGTCAATATAGACCCAAAGGGTCTGCATCATCAGGATGAAGATGACGACAAGAAGGATCATGAAAAATGGTCCTATAAAAGAGGTCAGTATGAACTTGTCGATCCTTTTCATTTATCTGGAGACAATCTCCACCATCTTATCAAGGGCTTCCTTCAATCCCTCGGTATCACGTCCGCCAGCTGTGGCGAGGAAGGGCTGACCTCCGCCTCCACCTTGGATGAACCTGGCGGCCTCCTTGATGTCCGTGGCCGCATTGTGTCCGGCAGCCACGAGATCGGCGGAGTACATCAGCAGAAGCTGCGGTTTGCCGTCATGGGTATATGCGGCGGCAAGCGCGAAGTTGTTCACTTCTTTCTGCAACATGGCCGCGGCCTCGCGGAACATGGCGGGGTCAACGTCGCGGTTGAAAGTCGCAATATTTATACCATTGACAACCTCGGAGTTCTCAGAGAGTCTCTTGGCGAATGAGGCCGCTTTCTCTTTGGCATATTCCTCCAGACGTTTGCGGGCGTCTGTGTTCTCGGTGAGCAACTTTGTCACTGCCGCGGTCACGTCGGGGACGTTATTGAACATCTCCCTTATCCCCTTGAGAGTGTCGGTGACAGTGTCAATAAGGTTCTCTGCCGCTTCCCCGGTCAATGCCTCAATCCTGCGTACACCAGCGGCTATCGCTGATTCGGACACTATCTTGAAGAAACCTATCCTTCCGGTGGATGATGCGTGGGTTCCTCCGCAAAGCTCCACAGAAGGACCGAATTTGACGACCCTGACGCGGTCTCCGTATTTCTCGCCGAAGAGGGCTATGGCTCCCATGCCGAGCGCTTCGTCCATGGTGGCATCCCTCTTTTCCTCAAGATGGAAGTCGTTACGTATCATTGAGTTGACGATGTGCTCAACCTTGCGAATCTCCTCGTCCGTGACTTTGGAGAAATGTGAGAAGTCGAAGCGGAAATAGTCCGGCCCGACAAATGATCCCTTCTGCTCTACATGTGTTCCGAGCACAGTCCTCAAAGCGTTGTCCAGAAGGTGAGTCGCTGTGTGGTTGGCGGCTATCTTCAGGCGCCGCGCACCATCAACCTTGAGTGTGAAACTTCCTTCGAGATCCTCGGGCAGGCGCTCCGCGATGTGGACTGTCAAGTTGTTTTCCTTGACAGTGTTGAGGATACGGATCTCTTCCCCTGAAGCGGAGACGGCGACCCCCGTGTCACCGACCTGTCCTCCCATCTCGGCATAGAAAGGGGTGCGGTCGAAGACCAACTGTATCATGGTCTTGTTCTTCTGCTTGACTGTGCGGTGCTTAAGGAGCCTGACTCCTTCGAGCTCGAGGTTGTCATATCCAAGGAATACCTCCTCCTCTCCATCAGAGAAGACGGTCCAGTCTCCGAATTCATTGGCTGTGGCGTTGCGAGCCCTCTCCTTTTGTTTTTGGAGTTCGGCGTTGAATCCTTCCATGTCGACCGTGTAGCCGTTCTCGGCGGCGATCAATCCGGTAAGGTCAATCGGGAAACCGTAAGTGTCGTAAAGAATGAAAGCGTCAACTCCGGGGATGGTCTTTGTTCCGGCGTTCTTAGCGATGTAGTCATCCATCATCCTGATGCCTCTGTCCAGGGTGCGGAGGAAAGAAAGCTCCTCCTCACGGATGACGCTCTCGATCAGCTTGCGCTGCTTCTCAAGCTCGGGATATGCCTCGCCCATGTCCTCGATAAGCTGAGGGACAAGAGAGCATAGGAACGGTTCCTCGAAACCGAGGAAGGTGTAGCCGTACCGGACCGCCCTGCGGAGAATCCTCCTGATGACATATCCGGCCTTTACATTAGAGGGAAGCTGTCCGTCCGCTATAGAGAAGGCTATTGCCCTGATGTGGTCAGCGATCACCCTCATGGCGACCTCGGTCTTTGAACTCTCGTGATATTCATGACCGGAGAGTTCCTCGATCTTGTGGATCATGCCGGAGAAGACGTCGGTGTCGTAGTTGCTGGTCTTGCCTTGCAGCACCATGCAGAGCCTCTCGAAGCCCATTCCGGTGTCGATATTCTTGGCAGGGAGCGGTTCCAGGGATCCGTCCGCCTTACGGTTGTATTGCATGAACACCAGGTTCCAGATCTCGATCACCTGGTCGTTGTCGGTGTTGACCATATCTCTTCCCGGAACCTTGGCGATCTCCTCGTCAGTCCTGAGGTCGATATGAATCTCGCTAGAGGGACCGCAGGGGCCGGTGTCGCCCATCTCCCAGAAATTATCATGTTTGTTGCCTAATATAATATGGTCCTCCGGCATATGCTTCTTCCAAGCCTCGAGAGCCTCCTCGTCGAGTCCGGTCCCGTCATCCGCTGAACCCTCGAAGACGGTCGCGTAAAGCTTTGACTTATCTATCTTGTAAACCTCGGTGAGTAGCTCCCAGGCCCACGCTATCGCCTCTTCCTTGAAGTAGTCGCCGAAACTCCAGTTGCCAAGCATCTCGAACATCGTGTGGTGGCGTCCGTCATGACCCACCGCTTCGAGGTCGTTGTGCTTACCGCTGACACGGAGGCATTTCTGGGAGTCAGTAGCCCTCTTGGTCTTAGGTGCCGAGTTGCCCAGGAAAATGTCCTTGAACTGGTTCATACCAGCGTTGGTGAACATGAGGGTAGGGTCATTCTTGATGACCATCGGGGCCGACGGAACCACTGTATGTCCCTTGGACTCAAAGAAATCCAGGAACCTCTGTCTTATCTCTTTAGCTGTGTTCATCTCTAATCCGTTATTGTTTGGCACGGAAATGGCAAAATTATAACAATTTTAGCGATTTATAGCAAAAAAAGGTATATTCGCGGCTATGAGAAAATACATTCTCAACCCGGAGACACTCCTTTACGAGATCAAGGAAGCATCCTTAAAATCAAAGCTTTTGAAGTGGCTCCTTCTTTTGGCCGGCAGCTTGGCGCTGTCGGTACTTTATCTGTGGGTGTTCACGTCCGTGTTAGGGATGGATCTCCCCAAGACCGCTTTGCTCAAGGCTGAGAAGGCGCGTTGGGATGCCAGGATCTCACTCATGAACTCGAGGCTTGACCGTTACGAGAGCAACCTTGATGAGTTGAGGATAAGAGATGATGATATCTACAGGTCAATCTATGGAATGAACGAGATCCCGATGTCTGTGAGAACCGCGGGGATCGGCGGTGTTGACCGTTACTCTTACTTGGATGGACTCGAGTCCTCAAACACTTTGAAAAACACGGTGTTGAGGTTGGACCGCATCACCAGGATGACTTATGTCCAAAGTAAGTCTTTCGACGAGGTGGCTGATGTCTCAAAGAGGGCTGGGGACATGGTGTCCTGCATCCCCGCCGTGCCACCGATAATCCCGGATCCGTCAAAATACACCCTCACCAGTCAGTTTGGATACAGGACGGACCCGTTTACAGGAAGCTCTAAGCTACATACTGGAGTGGACTTGGCTATGAAGCCCGGTAATCCGGTGTTCGCCACTGGAGATGGTGTGGTTGAGGCGGTCGCGTTTGATTTCTTCGGCTATGGCAATTGTGTGGACATTGATCATGGATTCGGCTACAAGACCCGTTACGCCCACCTGAACACCATAACCGTGATAGAGGGGATGAAAGTCAAGCGCGGAGAAAAGATAGGGGAGAGCGGACAGTCCGGAAGGGCCAGTGGGCCGCATCTCCATTATGAGGTTTTCTACAAAGGCGAAAGGGTCAATCCGATGAACTACTTTGACCTCTCGATGTCCAAGCAAGAGTATGTCGCCATGGTGGAGAGCCGTAACGCTGATAAAGACGACACCCCGCAAAGGCGATCATTCAGCGTTAGTCTCAGGTAAGCTTCTATGGCACGCAAAGAGAGATACGTGTTTGACAAGACCCGGATGGAGTTCCGAGAGGTGACTCGTTCGGTTTGGTCTGTATTCTGGAAAGGAGTGAAGTACTTCCTTGTCACAGCCTCTTTAGCCGTGGTCTATTACGTCGTGTTTTCCCTTGTCGTGAACACGGATTCCGAGAGGAAACTCAAGCGTGAGATCCAGATGTACGAGCGGACATATGGGGAGATGGTTCAGAAAGAGAATCTTATCGGGGATGTGTTGGACGGCTTGAAAGAAAAGGATAGCGAGATTTATCGCCAGCTGTTCAACTCTGATTCTCCAGAACTCGGAGGAATGTATACCGGAGGGCTCCTTTCCGCCATCGACTCAGTGGAAGACAAGGACATCATAGAATATGTCGGGAAAAAACTGGAGTTGATGGAGAAGGCTTCCACTCGTATAGAGTCTAATTTCTTGAGGGTGATGGCCGTTCTTGACAGTGGTGGAGTTAAGTCGCTTCCACCTCTATCAAATCCCTTGAGAGATTTTTCGTACGCCAGGACGGGCGCTACTGTCGGAAAAAGAATCAATCCTTTTTATAAGGTACCGTCGGATCATTGGGGATTGGATTTGATCTCGCAGCAGGGCGAGCCCGTTTATGCTTCGGCGGACGGAGTCGTGAGATATGTTGATCGCTCTTCCAAAGGATTGGGCAATGTCGTCGCTATCAATCACGGCAATGGTTATGTCACCAGATACGCGCATCTGGAGAACACCAGGGTGAGCAAAGGGCAGAAGGTGTCCAGAGGTAAGCAGATAGGTCAGGTGGGAATGTCAGGCAATTCTTTCGCTCCGCATCTCCACTATGAGGTCATGAAAGACTCCACTCGTCTTGATCCACTTAACTTCATGTTCGCCTCAGTCACACCCGAGGATTATATCGGGATGCTGTTCATGTCATCCAATACCGGTCAGTCAATGGACTAATAATAACAGATATGGAGAAATTATACTACACTATCGGAGAGGTCTCGGATCTTCTGGGGGAGAGCACATCCCTGGTTAGGTTCTGGTCCAATTCATTTCCGAAATACATAAAGCCTAAGAGGAACGCCAAAGGCAACCGGCTTTACACCGCCGAGGATCTGGAATGCCTTAAGCAGATACATCTTCTCGTCAAGGAACAAGGCCTCACGCTCGAGGGTGCGTCCAAGAAACTGGCGGCGGAGAGGAAGAAGGTTGAGGGAAGGGTCAAGGTTCTGGATAGCTTGAAGGAGATCCGGAGTCAGTTGGTAGCGGTCAAGAAGTCGTTATGAGGGTCAAGGATATAACCTCGGCCATAGAGGATTTCGCACCTCTTTCAATCCAGGAGAGCTGGGATAATAGCGGACTGCTGGTCGGGTCTCCGGAGCAGGAGGTCCATGGACTCTTGATCGGTTTTGATTGCACTCCCGAGCTGGTTGACGAGGCTATCGCCGCCGGCATGGATATGATTGTCACTCATCACCCCTTGATATTCGGAGGATTGAAGAGGATCTCGCCGGACGATCCCACGGGATCGGCGGTGATTAAGGCTGTATCCTCGGGAATTGCCATATATGCGGCCCACACGACTGCGGATAAGGTTTTGGAAGGCGTCAGCGGCGCGATGGCGAGACGTCTTGGCCTTAAGAATATCACCGTTTTGGACGAGGAATCTGAAGGTGTAGGCCTGGGCGCTGTCGGAGACCTCTCTGAGCCGATGGGGGCGGAGACTTTTATAGAATACGTGAAAAACCGCCTGGGTGTGTCAGTGGCTCGCTGCTCCCGTCCGATAGATGTCCCAGTGTGCAGGGTGGCGATGTGTGGTGGCTCAGGATCATCGCTGATAGGGAAAGCGATGGAAGCTGGCGCTCAAGCCTATCTCTGCGGAGACATATCCTACCACCATTTCTTCACTCCTAAAGGATTTATGGTCATTGATATAGGCCATTTCGAAGGGGAAGTGGAAATTTGCCATGTTTTATTTTCTCTGTTAAGGAAAAAATTTCCTACCTTTGCAGTCCGTACCAGCGAGAAGCTAGGGGCGAGCAATCCGGTTTTTTATTATTAGTCAGATTTCAAAGCTACTATGGCAACCAAGAAAATCAAGAAAGTCGAGACACCTATAGACCAGAGGGAGACCTTTGTTTCCCTGCAGAAGAATTTCGCCGACTCCGAGATCAGCGTCGAGGAGAAACTCAAGACGCTCTATGCGCTTCAAGAGGCTGACTCCGCGATCGACAAGATCGTCCAGCTTCGTGGTGAGCTTCCTTCTGAGGTCGAGGCTCTTGAAGGTGAGGTGGCTGACCTTAAGGCCCGCCTTGCGCAGGGTGCCGCGGTGATCGACGCCTACAACCAGACTATCGCCGAGAACAAGCAGAATATTGTCGACTGCGATCTCCAGATCGAGAAATATCAGAAGCAGCTCGATGACATCTCCAATAGCCGTGAATATGATTCTATCAATAAAGAGATTGAGAATCAGGGACTTCTGCGTCAGATTGCCCAGAAGACCATTAACGACACCAGGGCTGCCATCATGGAGAGGAAGGAGGAGCAGGAGAGTCTCAAGGACTATATTTCCGTGAGAAGCGAGGATCTCAAGGCCAAGAAAGAAGAGCTCGCCACGATCGTGGAGTCCACATCGAAAGAGGAGGAGGCCCTTAAAGCCAAGAGGGATGAGTGCGCCGCCAAGATAGATCCCAGGACAATGAGCGCCTACGACCGTATCCGCGCCAGCGTCCACAACCATCTCGCCGTTGTATCTGTGTACAATGGTGACTCCTGCGGAGGTTGCTTCAACACCATCACTCCCCAGCGTCTCGTCGAGATAGCCTCGAACAAGAAGCTGATCATCTGTGAGCATTGCGGCAGGATTATCGTCAATCCGGATTTCGAATAGAATTTAAGATATGCCTGACCAGCCTGGAAAACCATCAAGGAGAAAGGCCCAGGCAGTCAACCTGGACACTATAGGGCTTGAGATGGGGAACAAACCGCCTCAAGCCCTTGAAGTCGAAGAGGCTGTCCTCGGAGCTATGCTGATTGAGCCCTCGTCCGTCGATATGGCGCTTGAGGAGCTCTCTCCCTCATGCTTCTACGCCCCCCGTCACAGGATGATATACGAGGCCATGTCCGAGCTCGTGAACGAGCATACCTCGGTGGATATCGTGACCGTAAGTGCCAAACTGCGTGAGAAGGGCAATCTCGAGGCCGTCGGTGGCCCCGTGGTGTTGGCTGGCCTCTCTGAGAAAGTGGGTGCCGCAGCGCATATCGAGTATTATGTGAAGATACTCAAGCAGAAAAGCATCCAGAGAGATCTTATCACTGCCTCTTATGAGATATTGAGAGACTCCTATGACGATTCTGTCAAGGTTGACCAACTGATTGATGAAGCTCAGACCAAGGTCTATAACGCTATCCAGAATAACCTGAAAAAAGATGTCCAGGAAGTCGGCTCGATCATAAACGACGCTATGCGTGAGATCGAGAAGAACCAGAACATCAGTGGTTTGAGCGGGGTCCCTTCAGGTTTCCCGTCTTTGGACAGGGTTACTCGCGGGTGGCAGAAATCAGACCTTATCATCTTGGCCGCTAGGCCTTCTGTAGGAAAGACGGCCTTCGCCCTTAACCTCGCCAGGAATGCCGCGGTCGATCACAACATGCCGGTGGCTGTATTCTCCCTTGAGATGTCTGCTCTCCAGCTCGTGATGAGGCTCATGACCACAGAGTCAGGCCTGCCGGCTGATAAACTGAAAGGTGGAGCTAAACTGGATCCTTGGGATTGGCAGCAGCTTGAGACCAGGTTGGCCGCTTTGTCGAAGGCACCGCTGTATATTGACGACACACCAAGTATTCCCCTGATGGAGTTCAGGACCAAGGTCAAGAGGCTTGTTAAGTCGAAGGACGTGCGTCTGGTGATCGTGGACTACCTGCAGCTCAGGCAGGGGCCTGTGGAGCTCCGTGGGCTTCGTGAGCAGGAAGTCGCGGCCATATCCAGGACTCTCAAGGCAACGGCAAAAGAGTTGAATGTCCCGATAATCGCCCTGTCCCAGCTCTCCAGAAACGCTGTCCAGAGGACAGGTGGCACAGGAAAGCCCCAACTTTCCGACCTTCGTGAGTCGGGATCAATCGAGCAGGATGCCGATATGGTCATATTCATCCACCGCCCGGACTATGTGGGCTTGGGTGAGACCCCGGACGGGAAGGAAACCACCCAGATCATCATAGCCAAGCATCGTAATGGCGAGGTGTGCGACATAGACATGTTGTTCAAGTCCGAACAGGTGCGTTTTGTGGAGCCTGGGGACTCCCTCACAGCTCAGGCTGAGTCAATGGGCACGGAATCTGCAATGAACAGTGAGTTCGATCAAAACCCTGATTTCTGATGAGACTCACGAGACTTTCAATCATGGCTGTGGCGGCTCTCCTGGTCGCCTGCGTCACACTTGGCGCCGCCGATAATAAGAAGTGCCTTCCTGTCAATCTGAACAAGGATCAACTCGCGTTCAAAGGTGGTGAGAAACTTGTTTTCACAATCCACTATAAGTTTGGCTTGATCAACGCTGATGTCGCCCAGGCCACATTGAGGTTAGATGAGACTGTCCTCAATGGCCAGAATTGCTACCATGGATCCCTTAAGGGCAAGACCCAGAAGATATATGAGTCTGTCTTCAAACTTAAGGAGGATTTCGATTGCTGGTTCACGACGGATGGCTTCAAACCAGTGAAGTTCATCAGGGATTGCCGTGAGGGAGGTTATTGGTGCACGAATCTCTATACCTACGCCTCCGACCATATCAACGCCCAGATCAATAATTCCCGCAAAGGTGAGTTCACTGTCGAGTTGCCCATGGATGAGTGCACCTATGACATCGCCACGATGTTATTCCTCATCCGTAATATGGATATCAAGAAACTGAGCGCCGGTGGGAGGTATCCCATGACTTACGCCATCGACCATCATATCCGGAATATTTATTTCCGCTATTTCGGAGTCGAGAATAAGAAGATTCCAGGGAAAGGAACTATCAGGTGCCATAAATTCGGCTTCGAGATGCCGAAAGGCGAGGCCTTCGACGGTGAAAGCAGCCTTTACGCCTGGTTCACTGATGATGGCAACAGGATTCCTATCTATTTCGTGGCCCCTCTGAAGATAGGCCAGGTCCGCGGCCGTCTTTACAGCGCTGACGGGCTGAAACATGAGTTCTCAAGCGTGGTCCAGTAATGGCTGACGCTGTTTCCCATAAAGGTAAGATTGTGGCTGCGGACAAAAGGTCCGTCAGCGTGGAGATAATCTCCGAGTCTGCCTGTGCCTCATGTCATGCCGCCGGGCTATGCGGAATCTCCGAGACAAAGAAGAAGATAGTTGATGTACCCGTTTGGGGAGGATGCGATTATGAAATCGGCCAGGAAGTGGAAGTTTGCCTCGCCAAAAAGGCCGGCTTGAAGGCTGTTCTCTTTTCTTATGTGATTCCTGCGCTGATATTACTGATTTTAATATTATCTTTGCCTAAGATTGGACTCGGCGAGCTTGCCACCGGTGGATTGTCCATCCTTGGTGTCGCTGTGTACTATTTTATTTTGTTCCTTTGTCGGGATCGCCTCGCCGAGGGATACGAGTTTTATATCAGGAGAAGATAAATCACATAAATATTTATGACAACAACAATTATTTGGACCATCGCGATCATTTCGGGTCTCGGCCTGCTGCTCGCGTTGACCCTCTATCTTGTCGCGCAGCGCTTCAAGGTCGTTGAGGATCCTCGCATTGAGCTGGTTGAAAAGGCCATGCCTGGAGCTAATTGCGGTGGCTGCGGTTTCGCTGGTTGCCACGCTTTCGCAGATTCAGCGGTGAAAGCGCCCAATCTGGACAACCACTATTGTCCTGTTGGTGGCAATGAGACGATGAAGAAGGTGGCTGAGATTCTCGGCTACGAGGTTAAGGAAAAGGCGCCCATGGTGGCTGTAGTCCGCTGCAACGGTACATGCGAGGCCAGACCCAAGGTCAATGAGTATGACGGGTCCCTGTCATGCAAAGTCAAGGCTTCCTTGTATTCGGGGGATACGGGCTGCTCTTTCGGCTGTCTTGGATGTGGCGATTGTGTGGCAGCATGTAAGTTCGGTGCTCTTTCCATGGATCCTGTCACCGGTCTTCCGGTGGTGGATGAGGAGAAGTGCACCGCTTGCGGTTCCTGCGTGAAGGCTTGCCCCAAGGCGATCATAGAGCTTCGTAAGAAGGGGCCCCGCGGAATGAGGGAATATGTCTCCTGCGTCAATAAGGACAAAGGTCCTTCCGTCAAGAAGGCTTGCGCTAACGCTTGCATCGGCTGTGGAATTTGCCAGAAGACTTGTACTCACGATGCCATTACCCTTGAGAACAACGTCGCTTACATCGACTTTGAGAAGTGCAAGCTTTGCCGCGAGTGCGAGGCGATGTGTCCCACCGGAGCGATTCATGGGGTCAACTTCCCGAAACCGATAGACAAGGATGCCATAAAGGCGAGGGTCCAGGAACGTCAAAAGAAGGCACGGGAGGCTGCCGCCGCTGCCGCTGAAGCCGCAAAGGCCACTAAAGAGGTGGCCGATCAGGCCGGCCATGATGTCAATGACATTAAAAAGGAGGAAAGCAATGGCTAGAAGAACATTCTCAATAGGCGGTGTCCATCCCGCCGACTCCAAGATATCGAGAGACTGCAAGTTGGAGTATCTCCCGATTCCTCCGACAGTATATATAGCCCTTTCCCAGCATATCGGCGCTCCCGCAAAGCCTGTCGTGGAGGTTGGGGATAAGGTGAAAGTCGGTCAGGTGATCGCCGAGCCCGGTGCTTTCATGTCGGCATATATCCATTCTTCCGTCTCAGGAACCGTCAAGTCGATTGGACCGCGTAAGGATCTCTCGGGCAACAACCAGATGGTGGTTGAGATCGCAGTTGAAGGTGATGAGTGGATGGAGAATATAGATCGCACCGACACTCTTGTGACGGATATTCCCGAAGACCCTAAGGCTATAATCGAAAAGATCAAACTTGGTGGTGTTGTGGGTCTGGGTGGAGCGACTTTCCCGACACACGTCAAACTCAGTCCGCCTCCGGGAAAGAAATGCGAGATGTTGATAATCAATGGTTGCGAGTGTGAGCCTTACCTCACATCCGACTTCCGCACATTGCTCGAGAAAGGAGAGCAAGTGGTTGTCGGAACCGCTATCATCAAGAAGGCTCTCGGGGTTGACAAAGCCACTATAGCTATAGAGGATAACAAGCCTGAGGCGATAGACCATATCACCAAAGTGGTCGAGTCCTTGAAGGCCAAAGGTCCCGAATATTCAGGCATCGAGGTTCTGTCCCTCATGAAGAAATATCCGGAAGGTGGTGAGAAACAGCTCATTGACGCTGTGATGCATCGTCAGGTCAAGTCCGGTGGACTGCCGATTGACGTGGGAGCGGTTGTCGATAATGTCTGCACTGCCCTGGCCGTCTACGAGGCTGTCCAGAAGAACAAGCCTCTTATCGACAACTCCGTCACTGTGACCGGTGAGTGCTTCCCCAAGCAGGCCAACCTGATAGTCAGGGTCGGGACTCCGCTCAACTATGTTATTGATTTCTTGGGAGGTGTCCCTAAAGCAGCCGCTAAAGTAATCAGCGGTGGCCCTATGATGGGTAAGTCCATAGCTAACCTTGATGCCGCGACAATGAAAGGCACAGGAGGCCTCCTGTTCCTTACTCGTGAGCAGACCAAGAGGATGCCTGAGAGCAGTTGTATCCGTTGCGGCAAATGCGCCGACGCCTGCCCGATGGGTCTTGAGCCCTTCCTTCTCAACCGCCTCGCCAAGGCCGGTGACACTGACGCCCTGGAAGCCAACGCTGTCCAGGATTGCATAATGTGCGGCTGCTGCCTGTATTCCTGCCCTGCGGGGATTCCTCTTCTGGATGTGATCAGTCAGGCCAGAGGCCAAGTCATGGGAATAATGAGAGCCCGCGCGGCGGCCGCCAAGGCAGCCGCGGAGGCAGCTAAAGCTAAAACAGAATAACGTATGGACAAAATATTGGTTTCACCTAATCCGCATCTGCATTCCAAGACCACCACAAAGGTCTTGATGCGGGATGTCGTGATCGCCCTGCTGCCCGCTGTGGTGGTTTCAGTCGTGTTCTACGGCTGGAAAGAGCTGTTTGTGCTGGCCGTGAGCGTGCTCTCCTGCATGGCGATTGAATATTTCATCACGAGATTTTGCTTGAAGAAGGTATCCACTTTGGGAGACTGGTCAGCGGCCGTGACGGGTATCCTTCTCGCTCTCAACCTTCCCTCCACTACTCCGTGGTGGGTGGTGTTCATCGGCGCCTTGGTCGCTATCGGGGTAGCCAAGATGACTTTCGGAGGCTTGGGACAGAACATTTTTAACCCTGCTCTTGTGGGACGCGTGTTCTTGCTGATATCTTTCCCGACTTATATGACCCATTGGGAAATTCCTCAGGGGCTTTTCGGTGTTGACGCCGTCTCCGGTGCGACTCCTCTTGGAGCTATCAAGGAAGGCTTGATGCAAGGCGCCTCTGTGCCTGACCTTATGGCAAGCCATGGGTACACATATTCACAGATGCTCTTCGCGAACATCGGAGGATCGGCTGGAGAGGCTTGCGCCATAGCGATACTTGTCGGCTTCATTTACTTGGTGGCCAGAAAGGTCATCAAGCCGTGGATCACACTCTCGATACTCGGTACCGTAGCAGCTGTGTCATGCATCTTCTGGCTTGCCAATCCCGCCCAGTTCACAGATCCTCTGTTCAACCTCCTCACCGGTGGTCTCCTTCTCGGATCCTGCTTCATGGCAACCGACTATGTGACTAGCCCGATGAGCACTAAGGGTGGGATCATCTTCGGTATAGGAATTGGTTTCATCACATTGATGATCAGGTACTTCGGTTCTTACCCCGAAGGTGTTAGCTTCGCTATCCTCATCATGAATTCCACGGTTCCGCTTCTCAACAACTGGTTCCATCAGAAAAAATACGGGAGGGCTTAGAATATGGCAGCAAAATCAAATCTCACCAATATGGCCCTGTGCCTTACGGCTGTATGTCTCGTTTGTTCAGCCCTGCTGGGCGGGATGTATGTCCTGACAGCTGAGCCGATCGCCAAGGCCAATGCGGACATCCTTAAAGCTTCCATCGGAGCGGTCCTTCCAGAAGGTGGGGAACTATCTGAGGCAAAGCCTGTTGAGGTTGGCGGACAACCGTCTGAATATTACATCAGCACTTCCGGCGGAGAGGTCAAGGCTTACGCCGTCAAGTCTACAACCGTTGGTTTCGGAGGCCCTCTGACCTTGATGGTTGGAATCACCCCTGACGGAGCGGTCTATAACACCTCGGTCCTGTCCCACACCGAGACCCCCGGGCTCGGTGCGAAGTGTAACACGGACGAGCATTTTTACTCACAGTTCAAAGGCTTCGACCCTTCCTCCAAGATCCTGTCAGTCAAGAAGGATGGCGGGGATGTCGATGCGATCACCGCATCCACAATCACATCCAGGGCTTACACCTTGGCTGTGAAGAACGCTGTGGAGGCTTTCAAGACCATTAAAGGAGAATAGGCTATGAGCAAGAGAAAATTAGGCATATTCACCAAAGGCTTTTTCAAGGAGAACCCGACCTTCGTCCTTCTCCTTGGTTTGTGCCCCACCTTGGCTACCACAACCTCAGCCATAAATGGTATGAGCATGGGTCTCGCGACATTGTTCGTCCTCGTGCTTTCCAACATCGTGATCTCGGCAATCGCGCCTGTGGTTCCGGACAAGGTTCATATCCCTGTCTACATAGTTGTTATCGCCACCTTCGTCACGATTCTCCAGTTCGCCATGCAGGCCTATACACCTGACATGTACAAGACTCTGGGACTATTCATCCCGCTGATTGTGGTCAACTGCATCGTCCTCGGTCGCGCTGAGGCCTTCGCAAGCAAGAACGGAATCGTGGACTCCGCCCTTGATGGCCTGGGAATAGGTTTCGGCTTCACTATGAGCCTCACCGTCCTCGGCCTTGTCAGGGAGATTCTCGGAAGTGGATCCGCTTTCGGATGGAAGTTCATCTCCGGTGACGGTATACTCGTTTTTGTCATGGCTCCCGGCGCGTTCATCGCCTTGGGTTACCTGATGGTCCTTTTCAACAAAATCGCAAAAAAGAGCTAGGCCATGGAATTTTTCCTCATAATCATCTCGGCGATATTCGTCAATAATATAATGCTGGCCCAGTTCCTGGGCACATGTCCGTTCATCGGTGTCTCCAGTAAGGTCTCGACTGCGACTGGAATGTCCGGGGCGGTGGTCTTCGTCATCACCCTGGCCACTCTTGTCACCTACTTGATCAACAAGTATTTGCTGGTCGCTTTCGGCTTGGAATTCCTACAGACGATCGCTTTCATTCTAGTCATCGCTTCCTTGGTACAGATGGTCGAGATCGTGCTGAAAAAGATCAGCCCTTCTCTCTATCAGGCCCTTGGAATATTCCTCCCGCTGATCACCACCAACTGCGCCGTCCTCGGTGTGGCTCTTAATGTCGTGACCAAGGAATTCACTTTCGGTGGCGGTCCGGCACATATGCTCAACCTCGGGCAATCGGTTGTCTACGCTTTCGCGACGGCTATCGGCTACGGAATGGCTTTGATCCTTTTCGCCGGCATGCGTGAGCATCTTGAGCTTAACGACATCCCGAAGCAGTTCAAGGGCGTTCCTATCGCTTTGGTTACCTGCGGTATTCTGGCGATGGCGTTCATGGGATTCTCTGGAATGGTGTAGCTATGAAGAGGTTTGTTTTGGTATTAGCCGCAGTGTTGCTTTTTTCCTTTGCGGCTGTCGCCCAGCCCAGAGCTGTAGGTGTGCGTATAGGTAATTACGGAGCTGATGTGAGCTATGAGAACTATGCCGGGGAAAATGATTTCCTGGAGTTCGAGCTTGGCATGGATGACGTTTTCAACACTAACGCTTTCCACCTTGATGGTGTTTACAATTTCATGATAGCCCATCCGGATTGGACCGCAGAGGGACAATGGGGTTTCTATGTGGGACCTGGAGCCAGCGTCGCCGTATGGGATAACCCCGATCATGAGAATGTCGTTTATGCGGGTCTCCTTGGCAATGTGGGGCTCGAGTACATATTTGACTTCCCGCTCCAGTTCTCATTGAGCCTCCGTCCCCGTCTGATGTTCGGAGACGGAAAGATCCGCCGGAACGGGCTTTTCACCCTTGGTCTTGGAGTGAGGTACATGTTCTAGAATCAATGCTTTAGAGATAATGGGTGGATAAATAGTCCACCCATTTTTGTACGATTACTGTAAGATGAAGAAACAATCGGTTATAGTTTTGGGATTAGCGCTGCTTCTAGCTGGATGCCAGTCAGTGCCGTTTGAGCCTCAAATTCTTTCTTATGATGGCAACAAGGTCTCTCAGACTTTCTCCTTCGACGGCGGAAACCTCTCATCGGGAGAGGCTGGACGGTGGGATCTGGAGGTCGAGAAAACCAAGGTCTCCAATGAGGCGACTGACTACGCCTTGACTTTCAAGATGAAGGAAGGGGAAATGGCCTCCGGTGGTGCCGCGGTGCGGTTCGAATTCGACAATTGGAGCTCTGAGAACTATGTTTTCGCCCCTTGCTACCTGTACGGAGGTAATCGCTTCAGGATACTTCCGATCGGTTACGCTCCATTCATTTACGATGAAGAGAACCGCCCTCTGGACATGCCGGTCACGACGACCAACATCCCTCATCTGTCTAGTGACGGTAGCGACTCGTATGTGGATTTCAAGACCAATAGCTTGTCCACTCCTCTCGCTGGTTTCTATGCCAAGGAGGCGAAGAAGGGTTTCTTTATCCTTACCAAGCAGGACAAAGTTCTTGGAAACGAAGCTTTTTTCATCAATGAATATCCTTCCGAAGGTCGTCTGACTATACGGTTGTCAGCCCCAGGCGTGCGTGAGCACCACTATACCATGTGCAACGCCGACCATCCGAGTGACGACAAGGGCGTGGCTTTAAAGGCAGGCGATTCCATAAAGATGCGATTCCGGGTGTATGATTTCACATGCGAGGACCTTCAGGCTTATTTTTACAAGTTCCTATCGGTCCGTAAGGACTTGTCCGGGCAAAACGGAGTCCGTAATCTGGAGCCTTTCAGCAGCATTCGCTCGACCATATTCGCCCATCATTTCAAGGACAAATGGTACGAGGACAAGAACTTCGGATACGACAGCAACAAACCCTTACAGGACAACCGTTTCGGCCATCTCCAACTTGCTTGGAACGGACCTCCGGCACTCACTCTGATGCAGTTGGCCAACCCGCATCCTGATTATGATGAGATCCTGCGCCGCATCGGCCGCACCTTTGACTCCATCGAATACATGCAGCGTGAGTCCGGCCTCTTCAACGGAATCATGATGAAGGGTGTGTTCTTTGGAGACGATTTCGCCACCTGTGAGCAGGGCAACCGGGACGTGTCAATGATCCGTCGTACGGCGATGACCATTTATTTCTCGCTACAATGCTTTGACATGCTCCGCCTTCAAGGCCGTGCGGACATGATCAAGCCTTCTTGGGAAGCTTGCATGCGTAAGGCCTGCGACGCTCTTGTGACCCTATTCAACCGTTACGGTGAGTTCGGGCAGATGGTTTATGCATGCACTGGGGACATGTACACCCCTAATTCATCAGCAGGAGCTCTCGCGATGGGTGCTTTAGCATATGCGTCAAGATATTACAATGAGCCATCGTACCTCGCTTTAGCTGAGAAAGCTGGTGACTATTATTACGAGAACCACCTTGCTAAGGGCTATGTGGGAGGCGGTCCAGCTGAGATCCTCCAGGCCCCGGACAGCGAGTCTTCCGGAGAGTTGGCGGAGTCCTTCACAGCCCTTTACGAAATCACCCGTGACGAGAAATGGCTGAAACGAGCCTGTGACGCGGCGGCATATTTCTCCACTTGGGTTGTTTCTTACGATTATAAGTTCCCCGAACAGTCCATCTTCGGCCAGCATGGTGTACAGTCCGCCGGATCCGTCTGGGCGAGCGTTCAGAATGAGCATAGCGGCCCTGGTATCTATGTGCTTTCGGGCGATTTCCTTCTTAAACTCTATCGTCGCACCGGCGACAGGCGGTACCTCGAACTCGATAGGGATATGGCCCACAACATCGTGCAATACGTGAACACTGAGGGCAATCGCATACAGAGCGATGGAGGATTCGGCTATGTCACGGAGCGTGTGAATATAGGAGACTGGGAAGGGGAGAGCGGCATCGGCAATATCCCTCAGGATGACTCGAATATAGCGTGGGAGAACACCACTCTATTCCACACCACGGAGAATCCCGGCATCTACGTACAGCCGGACAAGGGCGAGATCACGGTCTTTGACCATGTAAACGCTAAGATTGTCAGCAGTGACGCCTCGAGCGTCACCCTTGAGATATCAAACCCGACCTATCGAGATGGCGATGTCTCCGTTCTGGCGGAAACTTCCGAGTACGCTCGGGAAAACTCCCTGGGATGGAACGCTTTCTATACTTGGCCAAAGGTCCATGTCCCCAGTGGCGGGACCGTCACCGTGACACTCCCCGTACAATATGAATAAGTCATTGTCCACAATCGCATTAGCCCTGTTTGCCGCATTTACTCTTCAAGCCGGCAACCACGCTTTCGACGCTGTGATCGAGAGCCGTGAGAATCCCATTAAAGTGGTTGACTCTATCGCCACCTGGTCCCCCAAGGCGGAAGTCCTCAATGCGACAACAGGTGAATATTTCACCTTCCAAATAGGTGTCAAGGCGTATCAAACACTCACCGATGTCAAGGTCGTGTTCAAGCCATTCAAGGCCGCTGGTGTCGGAGGCTTTGGCAAGGACATGATGACCTGCTTCAATTGTGGTGGAGTCAACAGCGCCGGAGATACCTTCACCAAGAAGGTCGATATCGCCGAAGGCAAGCTTCAGCCACTCTGGATAGGTGTTGACCTTACAGGAGTCAAACCCGGTACTTATAAAGGAAAGGTGATTATCAACAGTTCTCAAGGCAAGGTCAAACTTCCCGTTACCATCACTGTGGGCGATGGTAAAGTTGAGGAGAAAGGCTGTTCCACCGGCAAGAACCTGAGCAGGATGAGCTGGCTCAACACCACCCTCGGCCAGGAGGCTACAGTCACCAAGGGCTTTGACCCCCTTAAGCGTGAGGGCAATGTGATCAAGCTGCTCGGACGCGATCTTATTATCGGCGAGGATGGCTTTCCAGCAGGTTTCAAGTCATATTTCAACAAGTCTGTCGAGACTTTCAATGATAATGGCATTAATGTCCTCTCCGCTCCCATGTCATTTGAAGTCACTCTGGCTGATGGTAGCGAGCTGGAGCTTAGGAGCGGTAGCCCCGTATTCAGCGATGGCGAGACCGCTATCTCTTGGACTGGTGCCAACAAGTCGAAGCGGCTGACTATCACCTACAAGGCGGTCGTGGAGTTCGATGGCTGGGTGAATTATGATGTCACCGTCAAGGCCCGCAAGGGTATTGAAGTGAAGGATATCAGCCTTGTCATGCCCGTAAGCGCCAACAGTTCCGAGTACACCATGGGCCTTGGCTTAGAGGGAGGCATCCGTCCAAAGGATGATTACCAGTGGAGATGGGATGTCACCAAGCACCAGGACATGCTCTGGATCGGTAATGTTGACGGCGGGATCCGTCTTATGCTCAAAGATGAGAATTATAAGAAGCCTCTGGTCAATGTATATTATGAATTCGGCCGTATCGTGGAGCCTGTCTCTTGGAGCAACGGTGGCAAGGGTGGGGTTGACATCTGCCCGGACGGCGACGGGGCCTCTGTCAAGGCATTCTCAGGTGAGAGGCGAATGGCTAAGGGCGAGGAACTTCATTTCAACTTCGAGCTACTCCTCACTCCCTTCAAACTTGTTGACAGGAGCGTCAAGTACGGTGACCGATATTTCCACGGTGGTATTCCTGATGAGTTCGACAAGCTCGTCCAGGCCAGAGAACTTGGGGCGAACATAGTGAATATCCATCATGCCGCCCCCCACTATCCTTTCATCAACTATCCTTATCTTGACGAGTGCGTGGACACTCTCAAGATGGTCATCAATGACGCTCATGAGCACGGACAAAGGCTGAAGGTTTACTACACCACCCGTGAACTCACGAAAAACATCCCCGAATTCTGGGCGTTCAACTCTCTCCAGGGCGAGGTACTCTTCCCTGGTCCCGGTAATGAATGTCGCACAGTTATCAATCGGAATGGCCCTTCAGAATGGCTCAAGACCAACATGAAGGAAAACTATATCCCGGCGTGGTACAATGAAATCCATAATGGTCTCTTCAAGGGAGAGATTGACCTGTCCGTCATCACCACTCCAGACAGCCGTCTGAACAACTTCTACATTGGCGGCCTTGATTGGATGCTACGTAACATGGAGATAGACGGGGTGTATATCGATGACTCCGCCCTTGATCGGGTCACTGTACGTCGCGCGAGGCGCCTGATTGACCAGTACCGTACCGCTGGCCGCATTGATATGCACACCTGGAATCATTTCTGTGAACCAGCAGGATATGCGAATTGTATCAATATCTATATGGACCTTCTCCCTTATATCGATCTTACATGGATCGGTGAGGGTCGTGACTACAACCGGATGCCAGACCATTGGCTCATTGAGGTCTCATCTATTCCTTTCGGCCTTCCCGGGCAGATGCTTCAGGGGGGTGGAAACCGCTGGAGGGGAATGGTTTACGGTATGACCAATCGAGCGGGATGGAGTGGTAATCGCCCTGATTATATATGGACATTCTGGGATAATTATGACATCGCTTCCAAGGAACTGCTCGGCTACTGGGACGAGCGTTGCCCAGTCTCCACTGACAGCGATATGGTCAAGGCATCACTTTATAAAGGGGAGAAAAGCGCTATAATAGCGGTGGCATGCTGGGGTGACTCAGATGTCACATGTGACATAAACATCGACTGGACAAAACTTGGTCTGGATCCTGCGAAGGTGAAAATATACCAGCCGGCCGTTACCGAATTCCAGGAGGAAAATGCCAATCCTTCACTGGAGGGTATCAAGATTCCCCAAGGGAAGGGTTTCATGTTTGTGATAGAATAATCTGAAAAGAGACAACAATTCCTTTTCTTTTTTCGCTATTTTTGTGATAATCATTTCGCTGATTATCATGAAGAGCATTCTAAAGATTCAGACCTTACTGTTTTTTTCACTCCTTTCCATTTCATTTGTTTATGCTCAGGGAGGTAAGGAGTACTATTACACCGACGCCTCAGTTTTCCCTATCTATGGGAAGGCGATTGAGAACACTTCCGCCACCTACGAGAGGCTTCCCGCATCGCTGGAAGGTGTTATCCGTCAGCCGGTTTGGGACCTGGCGCATCACTCTGCCGGGATTTCGGTGAGATTCCGCTCAGACTCTCCGTCTATCAAGTTGCGGTGGGTGTCGTTCGGGCTTCACACGATGAACCACATGACCGACACGGGCACCCGCGGTCTTGACCTATATACCAAGGATCCTGTTGATGGCCATTGGAGGTTCGCGAGGAGCGCCAGGCCCCAGAAGGATACCTTGAACGATCTCACGGTCATTTCCGGAATGGAGCCCGTAATGAGGGAGTATATCGTCTACTTTTCCCTTTATGAGGGTGTGAAAAAACTAGAGATAGGTGTTGAGGAAGGTTCAGTGATCGACCAGCCGGCTCTTGACAGCCCTCGCAAAGGTTCTCCTATTGTGATGTATGGTACCAGCATTCTTCAGGGCGGCTGCGCTAACCGGCCTGGGATGGCGTTCACGAATATCATATCCAGGGAACTTGATAGGGAGGTTGTGAACCTCGGGTTCAGCGGAAACGCTCGCCTGGACTATGAGATCGCGGAGCTTATGGCCGCCGTAAAGGATCCTTCGCTTTTTGTCCTGGACAATGTGCCGAACTGCGAGGCTTCGTTGATTGACGAGAGGCAGGAGAAGTTCTTCCGGATAATCAGAGATGCCCATCCGGACGTGCCGGTTGTATTCATAGAGAATCCTAATTATCCCCATGCGGTTTTCGACAAGGTGGCTGCTGCTGATATCACTGCCAGAAACGCTTCAATGAGAGCTGTTTACGAGAAACTCAAGAAGGCGGGAGAGAAGAAGATATATTACATCAAAGGGGACAAGATGCTTGGCCTTGACGGCGAGGCGACCGTTGACGGGGTCCATTTCACCGACCTTGGGATGGTCCGTTACACTGAATATGTACTTCCGACCATAAAGAAGGCGCTTCGGAAAAAGTGACAGTAGCTAACTATTCCTCTGACAGATGAGCAAAACCTATCATTCCAGGAAGGCATATGAGCAAAGGATGAGGAAGATCCGTCAAGCTAGAGTGCAGCTTGCTGAGGAGAGTTCCGTCACTGTGCTTTCGTCTTTGAATCAGTTTGATAGTGGCTTGACTAAGGCAAAGTTGGATCTGTCCAGGCATCCGTCAGGAACGAGAGCCTCTGGACTTCGACGTGAATTGAGAGGAAAGTTGACTGTGAAAGATTTCCGGAATCGCTTCGGTGTGGCGGAGGAGCGGAGTTCCCGCCTCAGGCGTCTCCGCAAAGCCGCGAAGCATTCCGCCCGATCTCGGGCAAAGAAGGGGATTGAGATACACAAAGGCAACAAGGTTCAGGCTGGAATTTTGACCTTTTCCCGGCTCGTTAGATTTCACATTTTGTGATTCACATTTTGTGAAATGAAAATAATGCATTATCTTTGGGAAAAAGATAATGCGATGAGTACTCCTTCCAATCCCTTTATATTGTCTCCACATACTCCTGTTCAGTATTTCTGCGACAGGGAGGTTGAAACTGCCGAGATAATCAAATACCTTGAAAATGGTTCAAATATCACACTGATTTCCCCTCGAAGGCTTGGGAAAACAGGTCTAATTTATCATATTTTTGATATTCTGGAAGAGATGGGAGGGGAGTATGAGACCTACTATATTGACATATATCCTAGTCATTGTTTCGAGGACATGCTCACTTTGATGGCTGAGGCAATCTATTCAAATACAACCGGTCGATTGGCGGCCCGGTCATTCCTCGAAACCCTTAAGTCGGTTCGCCCTGTCGTGACCACTGATCCAATCAGCGGAATCCCACAATTGTCATTCACTTTCCAGTCTGATACTGAAAAGCGATATACCCTTAAAACTTTGCTCGATTATCTCGAGGGTAGAAAAAAGAGAGTGATTGTCGCAATAGACGAGTTCCAGCAGATTCGGTCATATGACGGTTTGTCCGCTGAGGCGTTGCTCCGAACTTATATTCAGCCATTAAGGAATGTCCAGTTCATTTTCAGCGGAAGCAAGAGACACGTGATGGCAGATATGTTCACGGGAGAGAAGAGCCCTTTCTATGAGAGTTCCGCAATATATCCTATTGGCAAGATTGGTCTGGAGGTTTATTCCTCATTTATTCGGAAACAGTTCAGTGACAATGGGAAAACCATCACGGAAGAAGCTGTGGGATATATTCTTGAATGGACCAGGAGACATACCTTCTACACCCAGTTCCTATGCAACAGGGTGTTCCTCGGCACAAGAAAAGAAGCGACTTTGACTGAAGTTTTTGTCGCCATCGACACGATATTCAAGGAAAATAGTGACGCTTTTCTTGAGCGGCGGAACTTGTTGACTCAGAGGCAGTGGAATTATCTTATAGCCGTAGCGAAGGAAGGGGAGTTAGCCCAACCGACTTCCAATGAATTCCTTCAGAAATATAGCCTCGGTGCCCCTTCGTCGTCCTTGAGGACACTTGAGACACTGGTGGATAAGGAATTGATTCTGGAGACTAAATCCCCGTCAGGAAGCACGTACAGCGTGTATAACGTCTTCTTTTCCAGGTGGTTGGAGAGGTTGTGAGGGTATTAATAACCTCTATTCATAAAACACCACCCAGTTCGTGGTGTAGCGGACGGGGACGTTGAACAGTTCTTTGACGGTCCCGTCGTCTTTGCGGTACCAGGAGTAGTTCCAGCCGGTCCCCATATCGCAGTACATAGACATCTTCCTCGCTCTTTGAGGGCATTGTTTCCGTCACAAGGTCGATCCTGTCAAAGTGTGGGTAATACACCGTCAGGCTGTCGTGATCCTCGACAGTGATGCGTTTGACCTGCCCTGCGGCGGGAATCCCGCAAAAAACCAGTAGTAGCAGGACTTCAATTATGTTAATATGAATGAAGAGCATAGCACGTGTCCATTGGTGTTTCAAGGTGAAGATAGGTGATTTGTTCGGTAATTTATAATCATTGATTATACTCAATATGAGATTCGGACCATAAAAATTGTGTAAGTATTACATAAAACTATTTGCGAATTCAAAATTGAATTGTATTTTTGCGTAAAATTTACTCATACATCCCCGCTTGTTAATATTTGTATGAATATTATGAACTATCTTGGCTTCTCAAAGAAAGGGGCTGAAACAAATGACGAAGCAAAGGAAGAGAAGAATCATTGCTTCCAGTTCTCTGATAAATATCCTCGCGAAGAGGATGAAACTCGCATTTATAACCTCATTATTCTTGATGAAAGCGGATCAATGTCATCTATCCGTGAGCAGGCCTTGAGCGGGGCGAATGAGACGCTCCAGACTATCCGTGCCGCCCAGCAGGAGAATTCGGATGACCATCAGATGATATCCTTTGTCACTTTTGACACTGGTGCTAGAAGGCCTTTCGTCCGGACAATTATCGATTCTGAAAAGATTGAATCGGTAAATGACATTACACCCGATCAGTATCAACCGTATGGCGGAACTCCGCTATATGATGCGATGGGGCTTTCCATTACTGCGCTGAAAGAACTTGTCAAAGAGGGCGACCACGTTCTTGTTACCGTGATTACTGATGGATTCGAGAACAGTTCGCATATCTATTCTGCGGAGATGATCAAGGAACTGGTGGAATCGCTGACCACACAGGGCTGGGTCTTTACTTACATCGGTGCGAATCAGGATTCCGAGCAGACTGCAAGCGGCCTTGGTATTCGCAGCACGATGGATTTCCAGGCTTCTGTCCAGGGCTCTGCTATGATGTGGAACAAGATGCAGTCCAGTAGCAGAGAGTACTACAAGAAGGTCCGCCGGCAGAAACTGTATGGCGAGGCCATCGACTTTGAAGAAGATTTCTTTGCCGAGAAGCAGGCGCTTACCAGGGTGACCCCCAATTGGATTGAGGACCTCCAGGAGGGCCAGATTTTTGTGTTCGGCAGCAATGATATGGGGCACCATGACGGAGGCGCTGCCAGGATTGCCCTTGAAAAGTTCGGTGCCGTTTATGGCCAGGGACGTGGTCTTCAGGGAAGGAGTTATGCAATCCCTACGATGACAGGCTCGCTTGCTGCCATCGCCCGCGAAGTCGATGAATTCATCATGTTTGCCGACCGCCATCCAGACATGACTTTCCTCGTGACCCGTATCGGATGCGGCATTGCCGGCTGGAGAGATGAGGACATCGCACTGTTGTTTGCAAGAGCCTATAGCCTCCCGAATGTTTACCTCCCGGCGGAATTTTGGAAGGTGCTTTCGTACAAGTATCGGTAAAATAGAGCAGTTAGAAACGGAATCATAAAGCGATAATCCAATCGGTGTTTCTTTAAAAATATATAATACTATTATAATAAGTTTGAACTAAAAAGATTAAATTTGCATATATTACATTAACATATGGCTAATAATCAGGCGATGGCTTACGTGTATGGCGGGGTAGCAGCTGTTTTGCTGCTATGCTTGTTTGATATGCCATACGGCTTCTATTCGTTAGTACGCTTTGTAGCGACTGCGGCATTCTGCTACGTGGCTTATAAGTCATACAACGCCGGTAACAAGGATCGAATGTTTTTTTTTATAATTCTTGCAATACTTTTCCAACCTTTCATTAAAATTCCTTTAGGGAGAGTTATCTGGAATATTGTTGATATTGCTGTCGCCGCGTATCTAGTTTATCTTCTTTTTCTCACACTCGGGAAGAACCACCATTGAAATGTTTTCCATTATGCGCCATATTTCACATTCTAGGATCCATACTAACAAGTTCATGAAAAGGGGCGTCGCAATGGTTATTGCGGTCATCTCTATCTGTGGTTGTGGTTGTAAGCACAGTATCAATGAGATTGACAACGAATCCTTTACTGACGAAGGAGTTCTAAGGCCAGAAGTTATCGACAGGTTCTATACTGCAGAACCTGCAAACACGATTCAACTGTACGTCGAGACATCGGGCAGCATGAATGGTCTGTTTCGCGCAAAACAATCAAATGCGTTCAAAACCGACATGTCTGCGTTTCTGCTAAAGAATGCTTCGAATATTGCAGGCGTGAAAGCGTTCACTGATGGCAGTACCAAAACGAGGTCATACTCTGCAACTAGCTTCCGCCAGAACATGAACGATGGGAGCTTTGTGTCCTCCATGAATACTGAAGTGCCGCAGATGCTTCAAGTTATCCTCAACGACTTGAAAGATGGTCAATGCGATGTGGCGGTATTCGTTTCCGATATGAAGTATTCCCCTAAGGGCGGCAGCGCAACCGCTCTTGGACAGTATGCTATTGATATCGAAGCGATGTTCAGCGATTATAAGGATTATTCTGTTTGTGTAATTGGTTTGGAATCTGAGTTCGTTGCTGCTAACGGTAAAATAGCTTGTGAGTTTTTCCCCTACTATATGATTGTCATCGGAGAAGGTCCTAAGGTCTCCTATGTCAGAAATATGATTTTGAGCGAACTGGAACGAAACGGCCATGTCCAGGGGTACATCGACTTTAATCAATCCTATGGATGTCCATATTATTCGGTTCTTCCTATCCACGGGGCTTTAGGAGGGCTCAGGCCTAATCCTAATGAGTTGATGGCGTCCTCAAACGAGGGGATGTATCATTCACTATTGGGTTATTCAATGCTTCCTGAGAGTGAGTTCATCGTCGCTATCCGCGAGCAGCATCTTCCCTGGGATGTTTACAAGAGTCTCGATTCTACATCCTTTAAGGTTAAGTCAATTGCTACCGGAAAGTTGATTCCTTATGAAGTCTCGAAAGAAGAACCGAGCATGAAGAGTCGCGAAGACGCTATGGTAAAGAAGAATATCCAGCCTTCTCTCTATATTAAAGTGCTGCCGAAAGATCTCCTGTTCGGCACAGACGTGATCAGTATCACGATAAGAAGCAGGAGACCTGATACAAATGCGGCGATCCGCTCATTCAATTGTCCTTTTGAAGAAATATCAGTTGCCATTACTTAGTTTATATTCGTTGTTCCGCTATATGATCTGCGTCAGCATTTAATGCTGTGGTGTGTTAAAAGATTATATTTCAGATCCATCTTCCCGGTCAAGGAAGAAGTGATATGAAGGAGCAGCGTCAGGAGGGGTAACGTAAAGCCGGCGATGCTCATTGTTCAGGTCCGGAATCTTAAAAAATACACTTTAGCACTTTAAAGCGCGATAAAATGATGGTAGAATATGTTCGTTCATTTACAGTACATGATGGTTAAACGGGAGCTGCATCGATGATAACAGACAGGGAAAAGAAAAACCTTGACCAATTCTACAAAGCGGTCCTTACGCTCGGAGATGAAGACGAGTGCAGGAAATTCTTTGATGATATAGCGACTATCAAGGAAACTCTTGATATGTCTGCCAGACTCGAGGTTGCAAGGCTCCTGAATGAGGGGACTGTGTTCAGCGAGATAAGCAAGGCTACCGGAGCCAGCTCAGCTACCATCAGCAGAGTCAACAAGTGCCTCACCTACGGAGAAGGAGGGTACAGGACCGTACTTGACCGTCTCAGCGATAA